>CAZTSA010000012.1:0-18570 GCA_964616885.1 uncultured Clostridia bacterium | reverse complement strand
CTTCAAATCCACAGGGTCTAATAAATGAAAAATAGGAGAGGTCAGAATTTATATTTATCGCAAACCCGTGGAATGTGACCCAGCCCTTCACACCAATTCCTATGGACGCCACCTTTTTCTCTCCAACCCAAACTCCAGTATTGTTCTCAATCCTTCTGGAGTCCACTCCATAAAGTCTCAATAAACGTATGATCACTTCCTCGAGATTTCTCAAGTATCTGTGTATATTTTTCCCGTGAAACCTTAGATCGAGAACCGGATAGCCCACAAGTTGACCAGGACAATGGAGAGTAACATCGCCGCCACGGTCGATTTCAAAAACTCTAATTTCCTTGCTTTGAAGGAACTCTTCTGAAACCAGGATATTATCCTTTCGCCCTCTCCTTCCAATAGTCACGACCGGCTTATGCTCCAATAGAATCAAGAAGTCATCGATTCTTCTCTCTCTCCTGAATTTGTGGAGTTCCTTCTGCAAATCATAGGCCTTCTCAAAACCAACCAATCCCAAATTCAGCACTCTACATTTAGCTATATCTTCAGCCATTGCCCTCTCTACTATTTCTTTCTCAAATCGATAGCTTGTCCATGCACATCGTGAGCCGCTTCGAATATTCCCTCACTCAAGGTGGGATGGGCGTGAATAATTCTTTCCAAATCCTTAATGGTAACTCTAGCCTTTATGGCTACGCTGGCTTCCCCTATCAATTCAGTGGCCTCCGGGCCGACTATATTTACCCCCAGTATCTCATCATTTTTTCTATCCGCCAATACTTTCACCAATCCTAACCTCTCCCCCAGAATAGTTGCCCTGGCGTTGGCCAAAAACGGAAACCTTCCCACGCTCACTTCATAACCCATCTCTTTTGCCTTCTCCTCACTGAGACCAACACTGGCAACTTCGGGAATCGAATATATGCAGTTTGGAATAACTCTATAGTCAATTCTCGATTGAGCCCCCATCGCATTTTCACCCGCCACAATACCCTCACCTGAAGCGACATGGGCAAGAAGAACCCCTCCCACTACATCTCCAATGGCAAATACCCCGGGAAGATTTGTCTCCATCCTTTCATTTACCAGTACCTTTCCTTTTTCCAACCCAATTCCTACCTTCTCCAGACCCAGCCCTTCTGTGTAAGGCGTCCTGCCCGTAGCAATTAGCACCTTCTGGGCAACTCTCTCTTCTCTTTCTACCGGCGTGTCTATTACAATCTTCCGCTTGCCGTTGTCGGATACGATTTCTCTAACTTTTACTCCTGTATTGACTTCTATTCCAGACCTCACCAAAAATTTCTTCAGTTCTTCCGATATCTCCCTATCTTCAGTGGGAATAATCCGCTCTAAGAGTTCAACAATTGTCACCTTACTTCCCAAGCTGTTAAATATAGAAGCAAATTCAACCCCGATAACCCCTCCTCCAACAATAACGAGAGAAGATGGGATTTCTTTCAATTCCAGGGCCTCATCGCTGGTTATCACTCCCAGTTTATCTATGGAAATTCCGGGAATCTGGGCAGGCACAGAACCTGTAGCAATGATTAATTTCTCAGCTACAACCTTTTCCACTGAGCCATTATCTTTCTCCACTTCGATCTCAATCATTTTATCCTTAATTCTCTCAGTTAACCGTCCTCTTCCTCTTATCAACACAATGCCGTAGCTTTTGAATAACTGAGCTATTCCACTAACAAATTGTTTGACTATCCTTTCCTTTCTCTTAATTATGACAGAGAAATCTACACTGACTTCTCCAGAATGGATTCCAAAATCGCTTCCCCTTTTGACTGAATTAAGAACTTGAGCGCTTGCCAGAAGCGCCTTAGTGGGGATGCACCCTCTATTAATACAAGTTCCTCCCAGTTGATCCTTTTCAATTACCACTACTCTACCTCCCAACTGGGAAGCCCTGATTGCCGCCACATAACCCCCAGGTCCAGCACCGATTATGGCGACGTCGTAATTCTCGATTGAGCCCATTCTTCTCCCCTTTTAGCTGCCCAAAGTCAACGTACGAGGCTTTACAAGTTTCGAATAGTCCTTTGCTGGTTGAACTTCTCTCATCCTATCCAGTTTTCCTCTCTTTTTCAGCTCCTCATAGATAAGTGCCCAGCCACAATCGCGCTCAGGATCGACTTCACATTTCCCTTCAGAACTTCCCCCGCAAGGCCCATTGAGAAGTCCCTTTGAGCACCGGGTAAACGGACAGATCCCAGCCGTTACTTCTAACAGGCAATCTCCGCAAAGGCTACACTTTTCCTCGAAATACCCTGCCCTTACCACCTCTCCGAGGAAAAGCCCGTTGCATCCTGGATGGACTGGTCTTGCCATTTTTATCCTCTGTGCACTATCTATTACAGACTGGACCCCGTTTCCGCAAGCCATCACCAGAATGGCATCGCTTGAGGTAATTTTGTTTTTATTCGCCTGGAAACTCTTCTTGACCTCGATGCTCTGGCAAGCTGGATCGATAACTACCAAACCCGTTACTTTCTTGCCTCGACTCTCCAGTTTCTCTTTCATAGCCTTGATTTCTTCGTCTCCCCCAACTTTACACACAGTTGCACACTGGGCACAACCGACAATAAATATGCCATTTTCATCCTGCAAAAACGAAAGGATTTCCTGTAAAGGCTTCTGCTCCATTATTACCATTCCTCACTCCTTTCTAACAGACATTTGTGACTCCGTCACTACCTTCAATCACGGGTTCGATGAATCGAACCCCTACACTAATTATATTTTCATCCTATCTTATCTACTCTTCTTCAATTATTCCAAGCACCTGCCCAGATTTTACTACTTCACCCTCTGCAGCAGAAATTTTTGTTAAGATCCCGGAAGCAGGGGCTTCAACTTGAAAACTGGCTTTCTCGGTAGTTATCTCTACCAGATCCTCCCCCTTGGTTACTTTGTCTCCCTGTTCGTGATGCCAGAAGGAGACAGTTGCTTCCTCTACTTCCTCGCCCATATCTGGCAAGATTATCTCTTTCATTATTATCCTCCTAAATGGTCTATCCTAGCGGAAATTTCTTAAAATGGCTATGATTTCCCAAAAATGCTCAGAACAACCCCACAGTCTTTCCCGTCTTGTCGATGTCCACTTTGGTAGCAGCTGGAATTGAGGGAAGCCCAGGCATAGTACTCATAGCGCCCAAGAGAGGATAAAGGAATCCAGCACCTACTGATGCTCGGATATCCCGAATGGGTATCTTGTAGTGGCGAGGCACACATTTCAAATTTGGGTCATGGGACAGAGATAGATGGGTCTTTGCCATGTTGATGGGCATTTTGCCATAACCTAACTTAGTGTACGCCCTAATCTTCTCTTCGGCGAGAGGAGCATAATCTACTCCGTCTGCGCCATATATCTTAGTAGCTATCGTCTCAATTTTTTCTTTAATAGAGGCATCTTCTGGATAGAGGAAGCGCATCTGGTGTGGCTTATCAACTGCTGTTACAATCGACTCAGCCAATTCGACGGCGCCTATACCTCCTTTAGCCCAGCAATCTACAGCCACAGCGTCCTCAGCGCCACCTTCCAGAGCCTTTTTCCTCACTAATTCTATTTCCTTAGCAGTATCCGAAGCAAACCTATTAATGCCCACTACTGCAGGAACTCCGTGGATGTGTACATTCTCTATCTGCTTTGTTAGATTTTCACATCCCTTTTCCAGAGCTTTCATATTCTCTTTGGCAACCAGGTTCTCATCTATGGCTACTCCTGGTCGCACATCGAAGGCTCCGCCATGCATTTTTAACGCCCTGATAGAAGCAACTACTACAGCACAATCAACTCTTAAGCCACTCTGTCGACACTTGACGTTAACCAATTTCTCAAAACCACAATCGACGCCAAAACCGCTTTCCGTAACCACATAATCGGCCAATTTAAGAGCCACCATATCAGCGATCGCCGAGTTATTTCCATGAGCAACGTTGGCGAAAGGTCCGGCATGATTGAAAACAGGTGTATTTTCGGTCGTCTGCACAAGATTGGGTTTGATGGCATCCTTCATCAACACCGTCATCGCTCCAGCCATTTTGAGGTCTTCAGCAGTTACCGGTTTGCCATCGTAAGTATAGCCGATTACTATCCTACCCAACCTTTTTCTCAAGTCGAAGAGTCCCGTTGTTAGCGCAAGAATAGCCATAGTCTCAGTAGCCACTGTGATATCATAACCTGACTCCCTGGGATAGCCATTAGCCTTACCACCCAGGCCGATAATTATGTCTCGCAACGCCCTATCACTGACATCCACGCACCTTCGCCAGGTAATGCTAAGAGGATCTATGTTCAATTTGTTTCCATGAAGAATGCTTGAATCTACTGCCGCAGCTAAAAGATTATGAGCCGATTCTACGGCGTGAGCGTCACCAGTAAAGTGTAGATTAATGTTTTCCATGGGAAGAACTTGAGAGTAGCCCCCTCCTGTCGCACCGCCCTTAATGCCAAAAGTAGGACCCTTTGAAGGTTGGCGACAGGTGTTACAGACTTTCTTTCCTATTCTGGCTAAAGCCATCCCCAACCCAAAGGCAGTAACTGTCTTCCCTTCTCCCAAGGGCGTGGGAGTAATCGCTGTTACCGTAATAAACTTACCATTGGGCCTATCTTTCAACCTCTCCAGGATTTCGACGGAAACCTTGGCCATATACTTTCCATAGGGCTCAATCTCATCTTCTTCAATCCCAAGACCCTCTGCAATTTCCACAATGGGCACCATTTTCGCCCTCTGAGCAATCTCCAAATCACTTAACATATTCTTGCCTCCCTTCCAGAAATTTGACCAGATTCCAAACAGCTCTATTCAGTGGCGTTGGTATGCCTGTTTTCTCACCTTCAGAAACGATTGCTCCGGTAATAAAATCTATCTCCGTTCTCCTCTTTCTCAATATATCTTGCAACATAGAAGAAATATTGTCTCGGGAAGCGTGACAAGATTCTTCCACTTCTTCAAATACTGCCTGGTAAGGAAGCTTAATGCCTTTCTTTACAGGTACCTTCGTAGCCTCTTCGACCATCAGTTTCATTGTCTCTTTCAGAAGGGGAGATTCCAACAACTGGCCATTCCTGACTCTGGTAATAGCTGTTAAAGGATTTATCGCTGCATTAACCAATAGTTTACCCCACAAAACACCCTCTATATTGTCCGAAATCTCAGTATCTATGCCAGATTGATTGAAAATGTGCGAAATATATTCAATTCTTTCACTTCTCTTACCACCAACCTCCCCGATCACCGTCTTCCCATAACCTGCATGCCTTATTCTTCCCATCTCCAGAACAGTGGCTCCTTGATAAGTAATACCACCTACCACTGCTGCTTCACCAACAATTTCGCTAATCTTCTCAATGTTCCCGAGTCCATTTTGAAGGGTAAGCCAAACCGTCTTGCCTCCACTTAGAGGTAAAGAATTCCTGGTGGCTTCTTCCGTATCATATGCTTTAACGAAAAGAATAATTAAATCGCAGGAGCCCACCTGTTCAGGCTCTGTTGTGACCTTTATTCTTATTATCTCCTGTTTGGCTCCTCTGGCCGCAAGGGCCTCACTTGCTTCTATGACAAGTCCTTCTCTATTTATTTTTTCTGCTCTTTCTCTATGATTGTCAATCAGCCAGACATCCTGCCTTGCTCTGGTAAGCATCCCCCCGAATAGCCCGCCCATTGCTCCAGCACCCACAATTCCTATCTTCATATTTCAAATCCAAATCTTTCAATTGCCTCGATAATCTTGTGAAAGTTTTCACAAATTCCACTTAAAAAATAAAAAACTTCTAGAATTGAATTTTATAAAATTAGTTTTTTACTTGTCAAGTAAATAAGGGAACACCCGACGATAAAATGTCTCTTTTGAGGTACTAATATGCGTGAAAGGGCTATTTCGCGCGGATAATTCTCTCTGGTAGAGTAAATTCATTGCCTCCCAAATGGGAGAGTGGCCTAGCCTTTAAAACATTATATTTCCCTTTTACAAAAATTCCTCTTTTCACTTCCACATCCAGTATTCTTCCCACCACAAGTATGTGGTCCCCAGCTTCATACATCGCTTCCAGCTTGCATTCAAATTGAGCCAGCGCCTCAGCCACTTTCGGCGATTTTATCTTTTTCGATTTCTTTTCAGTAAGCCCTGCTTTTTCGATCTCGCTGACTCCTTTAGGAAAATCCTCGCCACAGGTCCACAGCTGGTTCAGCATGTCCGCACTCGGAATATTGACCACAAAATCTCTCGTGTCCCTGATATTGGATATGGTGTGGTGCTCGGGGTCCGAAGCAAAGGCAATCATTGGCGGTTCCACTGAAGCAGGCATTACGAAGCTAAAAGGTGCGGCGTTAGAGGCGCCCTCTTTACTTATTGTGGAAATTAGAACAACAGCCCTTGGACTTAGAATCTTGTACCAGTATGATAAATCCACTTTCACAATGGCTTCCTCTGCTTTTTGGTTGGAAAAAAGTAGCTGTCCCTTTCTTTAACAGGTTAGATGTAAGGCGGCGATGGTTTTACCTAATTTGGAAAGCCGATTGTATGCATCACAAGCCTCTTTTGTCGTATCTACCACTAATTTTATTCCTTTGCCAGTTATATAATTCTCTATTTCCTTAGGCACTACCATCAATCCGGAAGCTCCGGTACCAACAATCATAATTTCGGGCTTCTCTTCTATAACTTTCTCAATATCGACCACCTGCAGTCGGTGGCCTTCTTTCCTCCACCAATTGCCATCAACATGGTCCGGATAGATTATGACATCAGAGGTATACTCTTTCCCATCGACAACTATCCTGCCAAAACTGTAGAGTTCTATCATTTTTCTTTCGTATGCGACCCTAAGAGGAAAGTGGCGAGAAATCTTTCGGTCTTTTCTTTACTGCCTTGAAGTAATATAAAATAGCGTTGACTATCCTTGAGGATGCCTTTCCATCTCCATAAGGATTAACCGATGTAGCCATTCTGTGATACATTTTCTTATTATCAAGTAATTTACAGGTCTCTCTGAATATATTCTCTTTAGACAAACCGACGACCTTTACGGTACCAGCCTTTACTCCTTCTGGCCTTTCAGTAACTTTTCTTAACACTAAAACTGGTTTACCTAAAGCGGGCGCCTCCTCTTGTAGCCCGCCGGAATCGGTTAACACCAGGAAGCACCTATTCATCAGACTTACGAAATCGAGGTAATCTAATGGTTCAATAAGATGGATGCGAGGAGAGTCTTTCAGTATTCTATAGACAACATTCTTCACTCTAGGATTCAAATGGGCTGGATAGACAATTTCCAAATCCTCGTATTTCTGGATAAGTTTTCTAATACTCAAACAAATATTCTCCAGTGGAATTCCCCAATTTTCTCTGCGGTGAGCGGTCAGTAAGATGATTCTTCTGTCGTCGAAGTTGATTTTTTTCAAAACGGAGTTGGTGAAGCGATGTGGCTTGTTCAAGGCCAAATAAAGAGCGTCAATTACAGTATTTCCAGTCACGAAAACTGAATCACCCTTCATGTTCTCTTTAAGAAGATTTCTCTTCGCAGTTGGGGTGGGCGCAAAATGGAGCTCACATAGAGCATCTGTGAGGAGCCTGTTTATTTCTTCAGGGAAGGGATTGAATTTATCGTATGAACGAAGCCCCGCCTCAATGTGGCCCACAGGGATTCTTTGATAAAATGCAGCCAGCACAGCGGCAAAAGTTGTTGTGGTATCTCCCTGGACAAGGATGAAATCTGGATTCTCTATACTAATTACCTTTTCCAGTCTGGAAAGCGTACTGGTTGTTATATGATAGAGGGTTTGTGATTCCTGCATTATATTTAAGTCATAATCGGAGTGTAGACCAAAAAGCTTTAGTACCTGGTCGAGCATCTGTCTGTGTTGAGCAGTAACTACCACCACGGTCTTGAAGATATCTTTCTTCTTTTGTAATTCTCTCAACACCGGCGCCATTTTGATAGCTTCAGGCCTGGTACCGAAGATACAAATTACTTTTTTCATATAAAACCTGTTTATTCATGGTGTACCCCTTTATGGGCGTCCCGATTTATCGGGACGGGCATAAAGCCCTACACTACCTTTTTTCAAAGGATTGTTAAAATAACTGCTCCCAATCCCAATACCGCGGAAATGCCGTACATTAAAAGAACCGTCCGCCTCTGTCCCCACCCATAGCTCAATAGGCGGTGGTGCAGATGTTCTCTGTCAGCCTGGAGAAGGGGTTTTCTCGTCTTCAGCCGGCGAATAATAGTTAGGAAGGTATCGCACAAAGGAAGACCTATTAGCATAATCGGAATAAGTAAGGTAATTACTGCCACGGTTTTCAATGTCCCCACTATTGTAATCGCCCCTAAAATAAATCCCAAAAACATACTGCCGGTGTCACCCATAAAGATTTTTGCTGGATGGAAATTGTAGAGGAGAAACCCGCTGGCGCTCCCTACCAGCGCCATGGCCATAATGGCCACGATTTTAAGATTCTTACCAATGGCAACATTGCTCTGCATATCAATTTGAAATAGAGTGATAATAAACAAAGTAGCCGAAGCAATTACTACTATGCCTGCAGCTAGCCCATCAAGTCCATCCATCAAATTGATTGAGTTGATGAAACCAACTATCCAAATTACGCTAAAGAAAAAACTTAAGTACAACGAGAATTCAAGATATGTCCTTCCAAAGGGACTCTTTATCCCAACTATTCTTATTCCATACCAAACAACAACTATTGCCGCAACAGCCTGGCCGACCAATTTAATGGTTGGCTTGAGCCCTTTCTTATCGTCAATGAGCCCTAAGATGGTGATAATTGTCCCTCCGACAAAAATTCCCGCTAAGTATTTTTGAACCATGATATCGTGGGAACGGAGGAGAACACGAAATGTATCATTGAGAAAAAAGATTAGTATTATGGAACCGCTAAAAGCGGCATAGATCGCCAGCCCACCCCAAGAGGGAATTGATCTATCGTGGACCTTGCGCTCACTTGGCATATCCATTACCCCAAACTTTCTCGCCAGGGAATGGACTCCAGGTGTTACCACTAAAGAAATTAGTCCAGACAACAAAAGAACAATAATGCAAGAGGTAAGCATTAACTTTCTACCAAGAATGAAAAAATAACCACACCATGGGCATGCGGTTATTATGTTCTAAGTCTCTTCTGGTATATGGGAAATTTTCTGGTCAGTTTACATATTTCATTTTTCAAATTATCTAGATAGTCATCGTCATAACGATGCTCGAGGGCATCGGATATGAGTTCAGCTATCTTCTGCATATCCTCTTCCAACATTCCTCTGGTCGTCAGTGCAGGAGTCCCCAAACGAATCCCACTGGTCACAAAGGGTTTCTCCGGGTCGTGGGGAATACTATTCTTATTAACGGTAATGCCTGCCTTATCTAAGACTTCTTCAGCCACATCCCCTGTCAGTCTCTTATTCCTCAAATCTACTAGCATCAGGTGCGTATCTGTACCTCCAGAAACAATTTTGAAGCCCTTCCTAATCAATGCTTCGGCCAAGGCCTTGGCATTCTTAACTATCTGAGACTGATATTTTCTGAATTCAGGCGTGAGTGCCTCCTTGAAGGCCACAGCTTTGGCAGCGATAACGTGCATGAGAGGACCTCCCTGTATTCCTGGAAAGATGTTTCTATCTATAGCCGAAGCATACCTCTTTTTACACATCACCATTCCGCCTCTGGGCCCACGAAGTGTCTTATGCGTTGTGGTAGTGACAAAGTCAGCATAAGGAATAGGCGAAGGATGCAGGCCAGCAGCGATCAGTCCGGCTATATGGGCAACATCGGCCATTAGGTAAGCACCCACCCTGTCGCAGACCTCTCGGAACTTCTTAAAGTCTATAATCCTAGAATAGGCTGAAGCCCCGGCGACAATCAATTTTGGTCTATGTTTGATGGCCAGCCTTTTCATTTCCTGGTAGTCTATACGTCCCGTCTTTTTAGATACACCTATGGGAACTGTCTTGAAATATTTGCCAGAGAAACTTGTGGGATGGCCGTGTGAAAGGTGCCCTCCATGTAACAAGTGCATCCCCATAATTATATCTCCTGGCTCAAGAACAGCAAAATAAACCGCCATATTTGCTTGAGTTCCTGAATGGGCTTGAACATTCACGTGGTCAGCGCCAAACAACTTTTTGGCGCGCTCAATAGCCAAAGATTCAACCACATCATAGTATTCACATCCTCCATAAAATCTATGGCTGGGATAACCCTCTGCATACTTGTTGGTCATCACTGAACCTTGAGCCTCCAGAACTGCTTCAGAGACAAAGTTTTCAGAAGCAATCAACTCAAGATTTTCCGCTTGCCTCTTAGTCTCCATGTAGATTGCCTTGTAAACTTCGGGATCAAATCGTTCCAAGCTTGACATTTTTTTCTCCTTGAAATCATATAAGTATTGTCAAAAACCTGCTACTCCAATCCATGCAGGTTAAAACCTGCTACTCCAATATTTTTTCCAGTATCTTCAATAAATATTCCTTAATCTCCTCAAGGCGCTTTCGATAGACCTCTTCGGGCTGGCCAATTGGATCGGGAATATCTAAATTCTCTTTTTCACCAGCAAACTCTTTCAATAGAAACACTCTATTTTCTACTTCTGGAGCCATCTCCAGAATAGCCTCTTTCTGTCTTCTTTCCATCACCAGAATCAGATCGGCATCTCTAACCATATCCGAAGTAACTTGGGTAGGCTTGTGGTTCGTAACATCTATGCCCTCTTCTTTCAATACTTTTTCCAACACACCGTAAATACCATAGGAGAGTAGAGCGGCAATTCCAGCAGAACTCACCTTCACATTTTCCACTCCTTCTTCTCTTAGCATCTTCCTCAGTAGTCCTTGTGCCATCACGCTACGACAGGTATTACCCGTACAAACAAAAAGAATCTTCTTATCCATGTGTCAATCTTGAGTCTTGACGGTCTCTCTCAGTTCTTTCTCTTTTATGTATCCTTCCCTGATTACTTTGAAAGGATGCTTGGTAACATCCACGACAGTGGAGACCCTTCCCAGGGGAGCCTTGCCGCCATCGATACTCAAATCGGCCTCTTTCAAAAGTTTGTTCTCCACCCCGGTAAGTGTTACATTCTCCCTTCCCCCGGAGAGATTAGCGCTGGTCACAGCCAGTGGTCCAGCACCTCTGGTGAGCCTGAGGGCTATTCTATGGTCTGGGATTCTCAAAGCAATTGTCTTATACCTTTTCGAAGGTAAGACCAGAGTTAGAGGACCAGGCCAGAAATTTCTTATCAGTGTCTTCACTTCATTAGATAACCTATCAGTGAACTTTCTCGTGTCCTTTTTGAAGCCGATCAGTAAGACCAAAGGTTTTTTCCTTGATCTCTTCTTCATCCGGTAAATTTTCCTTATTGTTTCAGGAAAGCGAATGCTTGCCCCCAGGCCATAAACAGTCTCTGTAGGAAAAATTACAAGACCTCCCCTTTTTAATACACGAAGAGCCTGTTCAATTCTTTTCCTTTGCGGCTTCTCGGAATTAATCCTAATTACCTTTCCCATCTATGTGAATTAGCCTGTGGTAAGTTAAGTTCTATAACATGCATTGACTTTTACGTAATCGGGGGTCAAATCACATGTATAGACCGTAGCGGCGCCGCTCCCCTGTCTCAAATTTATCGCTATTTCCACCTCTTTGTTCGTCAATATTTCCTTAGCCCTTCTTTCGGAAAAAGAGGCCCGCTCACCATTTTTCGCAACTCGCAATTTACCGAAATAGATATCTATCTTTTTAGGGTCGATTCTTATCCCAGAGGAACCAATTGCTGCTATAACCCTTCCCCAATTTGGGTCACTCCCGTATAAGGCAGTCTTAACCAGAAGAGAGCTGGCAATATGTCTTGCCATCCTTTTTGCAGTTAGAGCGGACTTTGCGTTTTTGACTATTATCCTTACCAATTTCGTTGCTCCCTCTCCATCCCGGGCAATCAGCTCCGCCAACTTCAACATTATCCAATCGAGAATATTCTGGAAAATCAAAAAATCGCCATTTGGACCATTTATTGGCCGATTTTCTGCCCGACCATTAGCCAGAATTAGAACAGAATCGTTGGTGCTTGTATCACCGTCAATAGTGAGTGAGTTAAACGATTTCTCAGCTGAATTAATTAACGCCCTTCGCAGCATTTCCTCTTCTATACGTATGTCAGTAATTATGAAACAGAGAAGAGTAGCCAGGTCAGGATGGATCATTCCCGCACCTTTGGCCAATCCACAAATCACCGCTCTCTTACGATTACAAGTCAAAAATTGCCTGCTAACTATCTTCGGAATAGTATCAGTGGTCATAATTGCTTCAGCAAAAAACTCAGGCCTGGAGCGGCTGCCTATAGTTTTGACTATCGTGCGAATACCTTCCTTCACTCGATTCATATTGAGGAATCGGCCAATTACACCCGTGGAGGCAAGTAGAACATCTTCTTTTCTTATGGCCAGTTGATAAGCCAAATCGTAAGCCATCATTTGGGCGTCTTCTATTCCTTTTTTTCCAGTGCAAGCATTTGCACAGCCTGAATTGGCGAGAATCGCCTGTGCCCGGCCATTCCTCAAATGCTTTTTAGATACTACGATCGGAGCCGCCTTTACTCTATTCTCAGTAAACAGCCCCGCTGCCGTACAGGGTACTTCTGAATAAATGAGAGCCAAATCTCTTTTCTTCCTGAGTGCTATCCCCGAGTTAATTCCATTCAAAAAAAAGCCTTCTGGAAGAAATAATTTGCTTACCATGATAGAATTGAAACCCAGATTCTAATCTTTTGAATTTTCTTTAAAGTAATGCCTCTGTCTCTCTAAATCCAAACATTAAGTTCATATTCTGTACAGCCTGTCCAGAAGCGCCTTTGACCAAATTATCTATCGCCGTAATAATAATCATCCTGTTAGTGCGTTCATCAACCATCAGGCCTATCTCACAGAAATTTGTTCCCACCACGTTCCTTATTTCTGGAAAATTGGATTTTGGTAGAATCTGGACAAACGGTGCTTTCCTGTAGTATTCTTTATAGAAAGACCACAGCTTATTTAACGAAGTTTCTTTCTTGAGGTTAACATAAATTGTGGATAGAATCCCTCTGTCCATGGGAACCAAATGTGGAGTAAAGGAAATGACTACTTTCTCTTTAGAAATCTTTGATAACTCCTGTTCTATTTCGGGAATGTGTCGGTGTTTCCCGACACTATAGGGAGTCAAATTTTCATGGCACTCACTGAAATGGTAGGCGATATCCAATCTCCTCCCGGCACCGGAAACTCCCGATTTAGCATCAATAACGATGGAATTGCCATCGCCTAATCCATAAGTCATAATAGGAGCCAGCCCCAGAATTACTCCCGTGGGATAGCAACCCGGGTTGGCTATAAGAGAAGATTTTTCTATTTCTTCCCTATAAATCTCTGGCAATCCGTAAACGGCTCCTTTCAAAAGGTGAGGATAAGAATGTTTAAGCCCGTACCATCTTTCATAAAGGGATTTGCTCTTTAGTCTATAGTCCGCTGATAGGTCTATGACTTTTTTCCCTTTGTTCAAAAATTCCGCTACTGGCTTCTGTGCCTTACCATGTGGAAGGGCAATAAAGATAAGGTCTGAATCCCCGGCCACCTTCTCAGTGCTCAAACTCTCAAACCTCTTATTTATAAACTGGGCAAGCGTGTTGTGCACGTCTGAAATCATCTTTCCTTTGTACGTTTCCGAAGTCAGGTGAGCAATTCTAACTTCGGGGTGTTTGAGGAGAATCTTTATTAACTCCCTTCCCGTATAACCACTAGCTCCTATAATGCCCACTCTTATCATTAAACTTCCTCCAATTTCTAAATTAGCATGTCCGGCTTCCAGTCAAATGCAACTTTCGGAAAGCTTCTCTGTTCACAAAGGAAGAGAAATTACTGTCAAGAGAATCAAGCCCAAGGGGATAACCGCAGAAAGTACAATAAATAAGATAATTGGCGTCAAAACTATCAAAAGGGCTTCAAAAGTGGAAGAAGAATACACCTCTTTAATAGCGGCCAGTGCAAGGGAAAAAGACCAGACAAGGAGAATTACAATAGAAATGAACTGAAAGAAAATTCTACCCCTACCCAATCCTTCTACTATCAAAGAAAATGGACTAAAAAAGATAAAAGGAAACAATGCCAATCCAAGAGTGAGGAAAAGGTCAATAGCCTTGCCTCTTTTTCCCCATACTTCGGCAAAGAAATGTAAAATTCCTACATTGATTACCCAGAAAAAGGTAAGACAGGCTATGATAAGAAGGAGATTAGAAAAGAAGGCGATTCTTCCCACTCCAGTGAAGCTGGAAACAAACAAGCTGGCTCCGGTAGCAGTACTAATTTCGGCCAAAATAACAATAGCTACCAGAAAAATCCATGGTTTACGTTCTTTCGCTTGATTAAACCCCCTTGCTGGGCGAATAGTTAAATTATAAAAGAGCTCTGAAAAGTTATTTTCCATATCTGCCCGCTGAATGTGAGTCTATTGCAAGATATATTCTAATCTCACGGAATTTCCATTCATCAAATCTTGCAAAGGAGTCGGCTTCAAGCGACTGGAAAAAATATCGAAAATTATAGGAAATGGCTTTGGCATCTCAATGATTTTTGGCTCGCCTGGAATGCCAGCAAGTTCGCCTGCAAGTCTCACAGCGTCTCGAAAATTGCCAATTTCGTCAATTAGGCCCAAATCTTTTGCCTGCCGTCCGGTAAAAATCTGACCTTGAGCAATCTTTTCTGCTTCACTTTCTTTCAGGTTCCTACCCTCAGTCACTGCCTGCAGGAATTGGTCGTAGGCATCATCTATCAATCCCTGAAGCAGATTCTTCTCTTCCAATGTCATTTGCCGTGACGGAGAGCCGATGTCCTTGTGCCTTCCTCTTTTTATCACCTCAACTCTAATTCCTATCTTACGAAACAACTCTTCTATATTACCAAGGCTCATAATTACCCCTATACTCCCTGTAATGGTTCCGGGATTAGCCACAATTTTATCTGCAGCGCAGGCGATATAGTATGCCCCCGAGGCGCCTACGTCACCCATGGAGACCACAACTTTTTTCCCTTTTTCCTTCAACTTATTTACCTCTTCATAAATTTCCTGGACCGCACCGATGCTCCCACCGGGACTATTAATTCTTAATACCACTGCCTTTATAGAAGCAATTTTACTTATCTTTCTCAAATCATCAGTGATAGTATCGGCTCCGGATAAGAAACGAGTCCATCCCGATGCAGGCCGAGAGATAGACAAAGGTCCATAGATATAGACCACACCCACTCCCTCTTTTCTAGTCAATAACCCAGGTCTTTCCTCGACAGTCCTTTCCCAAATAAGATATATACCTATAGCTACGGACACAATACATAATAAGAAAAGAATCGCCACGACCAAGTTTTCCTTTTTCATATTGTTCTCCCATTAAGTGTTAATTGTTTTTAAATTATATTCTAATTAGCTAAATTTGTCAAATCATATTTATGGGAAGATATCGTAGAGAACTTTGGGCCTTGCTTGCCCCAGAGCGGAAGTTGGAGTAGCAGAGCAAAGCTATGCGTTATGATTGCAAAGTCTCGACACGGCGTCGATCTACTTCGTTGACGCGAAGCTTCGCTTCGTTACTCCTAAATCTTCTAGGACACCAATCTGATTCCTCTACGTGCCAGAGCTCATAGCTTCCCAAGAAGGGTATCCTTATTCACGGCATGGTAGATCAAACCATAACCTAAACTGCTTATTTCCAAGAGGGTCTTTTCAAAAAAAAAGCGGAAGCATCAACCCTCTTGCTTCCGCAAAGTATCTATTCTATTCTTACAGAAGGAACTTATCTCTTAGAGAACTGGAATCTCTTTCTTGCTTTTGGTTGTCCGGGCTTTTTTCGCTCCACGGCACGGGGGTCCCGCGTCAAGAATCCCTCCTTTCTCAAAGTTAGCCTAGTCTGTTCGTCAAACTTAGCCAGAGCGCGCGAAATTCCATGCCTTATTGCCCCTGCTTGGCCACTCTTCCCTCCACCAGAAACATTCGCCGAAATATCGAGTTTATTTAGCAACTTCGTTACTATCAACGGCTCTATACTGAATTCCTTTAGCCCGGGCAAACCAGAAAAGTACTTATCCACGGGCAACTTATTGATCATGACGTTTCCCCCACCCGATTTCAATGTAACCCTGGCAACCGCCGTTTTTCTTCTCCCTACGCCCCAAATTTCCTTTATTTCAGCCATTTATACTCTCTCCTGAAACGTACGTAGTGAAAATCTAATGAGGTCTTTCTTCAACTCTTATCACTTGGGGTCTCTGTGCTCCATGGGGATGTGCACTGCCCCTGTATATTTTTAACTTAGTAACTAATCTATCACTGAGCTTATTCGATGGTAACATTCCCTTGATAGCTAATCTAATTGCCTTTTGTGGATTTTCTGCCATCAGTTTTCCGTATCGGGTAAATTTCGCGCCGCCCGGATAACCCGAATGGGTAAAATGGAACTTCTGTCCCAATTTTTTTCCCGTCACTAGAACCTTCTCCGCGTTAACAATAATCACGTAGTCACCTGTATCAATACGCGGAGAGAAAATGGGTTTACCTTTACCCCTTAATAACCCTGCTACCTTTGTTGCCAATCTTCCCAGGACGAGGCCAGAGGCATCAATTACATACCATTTCCTTTCAATATTCTGCTTTTTTGGAACAAAAGTCTTCAATCTTAACTACCACCATTACCCGAGAAAACTACCCCCGCCCAGAAATAAACTGGCTTTTTCTTTTAGAATCTTTCCGGATGGGGGGTCTCTTAAAATAGAAAATTTTCAAACCATCAAAAAATGTAAATTGCTTTCTATTCTTTTTTAGAAGGGTAAAGCTCAAGCGCTATAGCCAAACCTAAACAATAGCCGGCAAAGAATAAAAAGGTGCGGGGTGCCACAACCAGTTGTCCTGGGCCAAGTCTGGCAATAATTCCCAATACTAGGCTGACCAGACTTGCAATGATCGAGAGAGTAATCCATGTCTTCATACCTAACCCCCTTTCGCGCAGACTCGGACGTTTTTCCTTCCTCTTGTCTACGAAATTCAATAAAAGTTAGCAAAAAACAGATTTTTTGTCAACCTTTTTTTAGAAGTCTCTGAAAAAATACCCAGAGACTTCCGATTACACAGATTCTTAAACAGAGATTTGTGGCTTTTTCAGAAATCTCTTTTAAAAATAGTTAGGTGGATAATTTGGTGAAGTGAGGGTAAAATAGGGAAGAGAAAGAAAAGCATTTTAGGATCACGAAGAGGAGAGAAGGTAACTATGAGGAGACTTCATTGCTAAATGATTTTCTTAATACCTTCTCTATGTTTGAGGCTGGTGCCAATCCTCTGTACCACAATATCGACCCTTCGATTCATTGCTTTATGTTCTTCAGTATCATTATCTACGGTAGGCTGATACTCTCCGTACCCTGCGGATGATATGCGTTGTGGCGGAAAATTCAATGTCTCCAATAAATAGCGGGTCACATTCGTTGCTCTCGTTGTGGATAGCTCCCAGTTAGTGGGAAATTTGCTTTTCAATTCTGGACCGATGGGAACATCATCGGTGTGTCCTTCAATTCGGACATTATTTGGCACATCCACAATCTCTTTACTTATGTCTTTAAGGATTTGTTTCGCTTCTTCATAGATTTCGGCCTTTCCGCTATCAAACATTAGCTTCTCACGGAGGGAAACTACCAATCCTTTCTCAGTAATTCCTAAACTGATATAGTTTCCCAGCTGCTTCTCCGTAACATATGTTTCCAGCTTCTTCTTTAACCTTATCAATTGCGATTCGTTCATAGCACTGGCCAGAGCAAACATCATTACAAAAAATATTAGAATCTGGGTCATCAGGTCTGAATAAGTCAACAGCCATGCAGGTGAAGGCTTTCCTACTTGTATTTCATAATTCACTCGTCTGGGAACACCTGGCAGAATAGCCATTACCTCTCTCCCTAAGCATAAGTCAGGTAGGTTTCTCCATTGGTGCAATCTTTCTTTCCGCCGCTATCTTCCTTAATTGTGGAGCCAAATAGGCCTTCAGTTTAGCTTCCATAACGCTGGGAATTTCCCCAGCCTGCAAGGACAGAACTCCTCGAATAATAACTTCCTTAATAAATATCTCATCTTCGCTACGGCGCTTCAATTTTCCTGCAATAGGCAAAAAGAAAAGGTAGCCAGCCACCGCACCATAAAAGGTGGTTAAGAGGGCCACCGCCATGCCAGCAGCAATCTGGCTCTGATCCTCTATGCTGGCAAGCATCATAATTAGTCCTATGATTGTTCCAATCATTCCAAAGGCAGGAGAGTAGGTACCGAGAGTTATAAAAATCTCTTGTCCTATAAGGTGCCTCTCACGAATAAATGTTATCTCTGTTTCTAGCTCAGTGCGAATTCTCTCCTGGTCGGCCCCATCAACAACTAACTGCACGCCCCTTTTTAGAAATTCATTATTCACCTTATCTATTTCTTTCTCCAGTTCCAGTATTCCCAGCTTATGAGCTATCTTCGTGAAATTTATAAACTGGTTGACTAACTCAGTAGGATC
>CAZTSA010000011.1:0-18736 GCA_964616885.1 uncultured Clostridia bacterium | reverse complement strand
CCCGCACGGGTTACCCCATACGCCCCTCAAACGTACGCGTATACCAATTCCGCCATCTGCCCATTTACGCGATCCCGATATAAAGTTTTTTATATCGGGATATACCAATTCCGCTACCTGCCCAATGTCAAATAAGTATAAGAACTCAAAATATGAATAAAAGCTACAGTGACTTGTTATCGCTCCGACAATCCCTTGTCTACTTGCCAGACTGTCCTGGTTCTGGTAATTAGGGTGTCTCGGGCTTTACGGGGGGCATTTCCGGGCCGGCGCTTTCTTTTTCGGCCTCCTCTGGTGCTGCCGCCGGAGTAGATGGGGTCTTATAGATAATCGTGCTCAACGGTCTACGCGCAGAAATCACAGTTAAACTTAGAGAAGTAAATATGAACACGATGGCGAAGGCCACGGTCAATCTTTTCATGAAAATGTCGCCTCCTGCGCCACCGAAAATCGCCTCGCCACCTCCACCGCCTCCAAATAAGCCTGATAAACTGGCACCTCTCCCTACCTGCAAGAGTACAATCAAAATCAAACATACGGAAACAATAATATGGATTATTAAAATTATCGTTATCATCTCTCATCTCCTCACTTATCCTTCAGGGCCGCAATTCCCGGCAATTCCTTCCCTTCCAGAAACTCCAGGGCTGCTCCACCTCCCGTAGAGATATGGGATATGTGCTTCTGGAGTCCAGTTTTGGCCACGGCAGCAACGGAATCTCCTCCACCAACGATTGAGATGCTACCCTTCTTAGTGGCTTCAGCAACTGCCTTAGCTATTGCCCTAGTTCCCTTACTGAACTTATCTATCTCAAAGATACCCATTGGTCCGTTCCAGAGGACGGTCTTAGAAGAACTAATTGCCGAAGAGAACCTCTTAATGGAGAAGGAACCTATGTCAACTCCTATCCAACCATCTGGAATGGCGACCTCCGATATCTCTTTGCTATCAGCATCTTCAGAAACCCGATTAGCAACAATGTGATCAAGAGGCAATAAGACTGTTACTTTTTTCTTAGAAGCCTCTTTTAATATCTTGCCTGCCGTATCAATTTTGTCTTCCTCCACCATAGAACTGCCCGTTTCTATACTCTCCGCTCTCAAGAAGGTGTACGCCATAGCACCACCCAGAACCAGACAATCTAGTCTGGGCAATAGATTCTTTATTACTCCGATCTTAGTCGATATCTTAGCTCCTCCCAGAATAGCTAAGAAAGGCCTCTCCGGTTCTTCCAAAGCCTCCTTTAAATATTTTATCTCTTTTTGTAAAAGAAAGCCCGCACAAGAGGGCAAGTACCTGGGTACGCCTGCTGTGGAAGCATGTGCCCTGTGGACGGTTCCAAAGGCGTCCTGGACAAATACATCCGCCAGCGAGGCCAGCTGCTGAGCGAACTTTTCATCATTTGCTTCTTCAGCTGAATGGAACCTTAGGTTTTCCAAAAGAAGAACTTCTCCCCCTTTCAACTCCCTTGCCATTTCCTCCACATCGGGACCGACACAGTCGGGCGCTTTACGAACTTCTATGTTTAAAAGTTCTCCCAATCTTTGTGCAACCGGTTGCAAGCTCAATTTCGGATCCACCTTCCCTTTGGGTCGACCAAGATGAGACATCAAAATAACCGCGCAGTCCCTTCCCAGGGCATATCTTATTGTCGGCAAAGCAGCTTTAATTCGGGTATCATCTGTGATTCTTCCTTTCTCATCCAGGGGAACATTTAAATCGCAGCGAATCAGTACCTTCTTGCCTTCTATTTCCAAATCAGAAATCGATAACTTGTCCATTTCATAACCCCTTTTACGAACCGACCCGAGGGCTATATAATTAAAGGCTCAAGCCCGGACACTCTCTCTACTCAGTTGCCACTCTTTCCTTAGCGCCAATTTTGGCCTTTGACTCTACCATATAGGTCACCAGGTCGTTCACTCTGCAAGAGTAAGCCCACTCATTATCGTACCAGGCGAGAACCTTCACCATCTTCCCCTCTATCACCCTTGTGGAGAGCGCATCTACTATGGCAGATTTATTGTTTCCATAAAAATCGCGGGATACCAGGGGTTCCTCGGTATATTCGATATATTTTCCCATCTTGCCCTGGCTAACTTCCTTGAACACCTTATTTACTTCCTCTGCGGTCGTCTCCCTCTTCACTTCCACGACGAGATCGGTCAGAGATACATTGGGGGTGGGTACCCTTATTGCCATGCCATCCATCTTGCCTTTTAACTCGGGTATAACCAATCCTATGGCTTTTGCTGCGCCTGTCGTGGTGGGAATCATAGAGAGGGTGGCTGCTCGAGCACGGCGCAAATCCTTATGGGGAAAGTCAAGAATAACCTGGTCGTTAGTCATAGAATGGATAGTAGTTATCAGTCCCCGCACAATCCCGAACTCATCGAGTAGAACTTTCGCTATTGGAGCCAGGCAGTTTGTAGTGCATGAAGCATTAGAAACAACATCATGTTTGGAGCTGTCATACATATCCTCATTTACTCCCATAACTATCGTTAGAACGTCTCCCTTCGCTGGCGCAGTAATCACTACCTTCTTTGCTCCCGCTTTTAAGTGGGCTTTCGCCTTTTCAGGGTCAGTAAACCTTCCGGTTGACTCTATGACAATCTCCACTCCCAGGTCTTTCCATGGCAGCTGGGCCGGCTCCTTCTGGGACAATACATTTATCTCTTTCCCATCTATCAAAATAGAACTATTTTTCGCTTCCACCTCACCACTGAAAATACCAAAAGTTGAATCGTACTTAAAGAGGTGTGCCAAAGTCTTCGCATCGGTCAAGTCATTAACTGCCACAAAATCGAGTCCCTTTACACCTTCGGCAATGGCTGCTCTGAGAACTAGCCTCCCAATCCTCCCGAATCCATTGATTGCCACCTTTGTTGCCATTTATCGCTTACCCCCTCATCTATAAGTTTCCTTTTCCGTACAAGTTATTATATAAATTCACCCAGTAAAGTCAAGATTTTTTTGAAGATTGAAACGCAGGCTGAAGCCTGCGACTACCATATCGCCTCTGCTAGCCGCAACCTTCAGGTTGCGATTTCATTCCCAGGCTGAAGCCTGCGACTACATCCCGTGAGCTAAAACCAGTCCATAGACTTCACTAACCCCTACCGTCTTCAACACTTTTGCACACTCATCCAAGGTAGCTCCCGTAGTTGCCAGATCGTCTATTAGGAGAACCGCCTTTCCCGCAATTGTCGGGACGATTTCTTTACCTGATTTGGAAATTTCAAAAGCACCCGAGAGGTTCTCAAACCTCTCATCCTTGTTCAGTCCAAACTGGGGCCTGGTTTTCTTTCTTCTTTCGATTAAATGAATCGGGACTGGCTTATTTATTGCTCCTCCCAAAACTTGAGCTAAGAGTTCTGCCTGATTGTAACCCCTCTTCTTCTGCCTCGCCCTGTAAAGTGGTATGGGAACAACATAATCGAATCTTTCCTCTTTCAGGTTTCTCTGGGCAAAATTGACCAGGAGCTTACCTAAGGGAATGGCTAAATACTTCTTCTCCTTGTATTTAAACTGATGAATCAACTCCTTCAAAACCCAGTCATATACTCCGGCAGACCATATCTTCTCTAAAGATAATCTTATATCAATTGGCCGGTTGAGATAGACAATCCTTCCCCAGCAATCTTCACAGACACGGTGTGTATTGTCGGCTAGAAGTAACCTTCCGCAAATAATGCACTGAAGCGGAAAGAAAAGATTCAAAAATAGTTCCCAGAAAGTCGCCAAGAATGTCTCCTTTGTTCTAATAATTGGTTTATCATCCATTGCACGATTTGAAATCGTGCCTACAAAATTTCGAATTCATTCCGTTGTAGGCACAAATTCAATTTGTGCAAAATGTCTTTGTACGCACAAATTCAATTTGTGCATATCAAAACATTCGAGGCCTAATGCTTTTAAATAATATATTTTCTAACGATTTTTTTCAAGAGTTTTTCCTCTTTTCTGCCATCTCCAAAAAAAAGACCGCCAATTACCTGTAGAATTAGCGGTCTTTTCATAGAGTAAACAGTGGTTGAATCCCAAACCTCAGGAACTCTTGTTTGCCAGTTCTCCCCTGGCTATCTTTCCCGTCCTTGTCTTGGGAAGACTCTCCCTGAACTCAACCTCTTTGGGAACTTTGTAGTCGGCCATCCTCTCCCGACAATAATCTATTATCTCCTTTTCCGTAGCTTTTGTTCCTTCTTTCAAGGCAATAACTGCTTTAACTTTTTCTCCTCTCTTCGGGTCGGGAGCACTCACTACTGCTACCTCTTTTATTTTGGGATGGCCATGAAGGACGTCTTCCACCTCGGAGACATAAACCATCAATCCTCCAACATTTATTCTGTCTTGTGTTCTTCCAACAATGTAGATATAACCATCCTCATCTCTTCTCGCCAAATCTCCCGTATGCAGCCAGCCATCCTTAATTCTTTCCCGGGTAGCTTCGGGGTCATTGTGATAACCTTTCATTATGTGTGAACCACGAGTAACTATCTCGCCCACCTCTCCTATGGGAACTTCTTCTCCGTCCTCATCCACTATCTTCACTTCTTTACCGGGAACTGGCTTGCCAATGTTCCCAAAGGGAGCATTGCTATCCAGCGGTTCGAGGGTAAGTAGAGGTGAAGTCTCAGTCAATCCGTAACCCTGGTAACCCCTCCTTAATCCCAGTTTTTCTCCAATATCTTTGACCAGACCGGGAGTGGAATATGCGCCCATGAGGGCTACGGCCCTCAAGCTTGACAGGTCATACTTTTCAAACTCATTAAGTTGTATCAACGCATTTGCCATTGGAGGTACGAAATGGAGCCTGGTCACGCGGTTCTTCTCTACGGTCTGGAGCCATTTTCTGGGATTGAAAGTTCCCAGAATTACAGTGGCCAGTCCCATCGCAATCGTTTGACTGAAAAGAATTGGCCCGCTTATATGGGAAGCGGGCAATGAGAGCATATAGACATCGTCCTCTGTAGTTTTCCATACAGCGTGCATGTCTTCGGGAAACCAATCCAGGTTGCCAAAAGTTACCATTACTCCCTTTGGTCTGGCAGTGGTTCCGGAAGTATAAAGATAAAGCGCCACATCTTCATCTTTAATTTCAGCAGGAGAAACTCGAGAAGAAACCCTATTCTTCATCTCATTAAAGGATATGCAACCTTTCTTCACTTCTTCTCCTACCACTACGATGCTTTTTATACTGGGAATTTCTGTCCTCATTGAGAGAAACATATCCTGAAACTCGCTCGTGATAATAACTGCCACTGGTTTAGCATCACCAAAGATTAGCTTAACTTCATCCTCTTTGAGCCGCACATCAAGTGGAGCGTGAATAGCCCCCACTTTCAGAATAGCATAATAACTCAAAGCAATCTCCATTGAATCCGGCAAGAAAGTGAACACGCAGTCGCCTTTCTTTACACCCTCCCTAATCAGGCCTGCCGAGAGATTGTTCACCAGACGGTCGAGTTCCCGGAAAGCGACCTTCTCGTCCTCAAAAATTATGGCTACCTTGTCTCCGAACCTACCGACACTCTTTTCCAAAATCTTTCCTACATTCATATTGCCTCCTTTACATCATTATATCCCAACCCAGAATTTAACAATGGTCCCCTATGAAGTCCTGATTCTCAGGAGTTGCTCTTTACCAGTTCTCCCCTGGCTATCTTTCCCGTCCTTGTCTTGGGAAGACTCTCCCTGAACTCAACCTCTTTGGGAACTTTGTAGTCGGCCATCCTCTCCCGACAATAATCTATTATCTCCTTTTCCGTAGCTTTTGTTCCTTCTTTCAAGGCAATAACTGCTTTAACTTTTTCTCCTCTCTTCGGGTCGGGAGCACTCACTACTGCTACCTCTTTTATTTTGGGATGGCCATGAAGGACGTCTTCCACCTCGGAGACATAAACCATCAATCCTCCAACATTTATTCTGTCTTGTGTTCTTCCAACAATGTAGATATAACCATCCTCATCTCTTCTCGCCAAATCTCCCGTATGTAGCCAGCCATCCCTAATTCTTTCCCGGGTGGCTTCGGGGTCATTGTGATAGCCTTTCATTACGTGTGAACCACGGGTAACTATCTCGCCCACCTCTCCCACCGGGACTTCGTCTCCGTCCTCATCCACTATCTTCACTTCCTTACCTGGTAATGGTTTGCCAATGTTTCCATAAGGAGCATCGCTGTCCAGCGGTTCGAGAGTAAGTAGAGGAGAAGTCTCGGTTAATCCGTAACCCTGATGACCTCTTCTCAATCCAAGTTTTTCCCCGAGTTCCTTAACCAGCCCAGGAGTGGAATAGGCTCCCATAAGAGCAACGCCTTTCAAGCTTGACAGGTCATACTTTTCAAACTCATTAAGCTGTATCAACGCATTAGCCATAGGCGGCACGAAATGTATTAATGTCACACGATTCTTTTCTATAGTCTCCAGCCATTTTCTGGGATTGAAAGTTCCCAAAATCGAGGTAGCGACGCCCCTGGCTATTGTCTGATTAAAAAGGATAGGTCCACTAATATGGGAAGCTGGTAGTGAAAGCATATGGACGTCATTTTCGGTAGTTTTCCAAGCATGGTGCATATCATTGGGGAACCAGTCCAGGTTACCAAAAGTTACCATTACCCCTTTTGGCCTGGCAGTGGTTCCGGAAGTGTAAAGATAGAGGGCCACATCTTCATTGTCAACTTCCGCGGGAATAACATGAGAAGAAGCTGTATTTTTCATCTGGTTAAAGGATTTACAACCTTGCTTTACTCCCTCCCCCACCACGATGATGCTTTTTATACCGGGAATTTCTGTCCTCATTGAGAGAAACATATCCTGAAACTCACTCGTGATAATAACTGCCACTGGCTTAGCGTCACCAAAAATTAATTTCACTTCTTCTTCTTTTAGCCGGACGTCAAGTGGAGCATGAATAGCGCCAATTTTCATAATGGCATAATAACTCAAAGCAATCTCTATTGCATCCGGAAGGAAAGTTACCACGCAGTCACCTTTCTTCACGCCCTCTTTAATTAGACCCGCAGAAAGATTATTCACCAGATGGTTGAGCTGTCGGAAAGTGAGCTTCTCATCCTCAAAAAATAAGGCCACTCTGTCTTTGAACCTACCGACACTCTCTTCCAGAACTTTTCCTACATTCATTTTTCTCCTCCTTTCTGGAGTTTGTAGTGTAGGGGCTTGTCCCCGTAAAAATCACGCCCATAAAGGGCTGCGCTACAACAAATTAAAGTTCCTTCTCCTTCTTTAGAATCCGAACCTCAATTCAAAAAATAGCTCGTCATTGTCATCAAACTGGCCATAAAGATTCTCGGGCTTACCCTCAAAAATATGAAGTCCAGTAACTGCCACTAGACTATTCAAAATTTCAAACTGGACTTTGGGACTTATCTTCCAGTCGTTGTCAAATCCGTATATGACGAGCACTTCCGGCTTAAGCCTCTCATGCATAAAATCTGTAGAGACCTTAAGACTCAGCATGCTGGTCACCTGGTCCATTTGACCCAGGGTCGGTCCAAAAAGCAGCCCGTAGCCCTGATAATCTTTCTCAGACGTAATAAGCTGAATGAATTGCAGGCTGACAAACCAGTTTGTCACCATATCCTTATCGAATCCCAGGACATAGTTGAAGTTGTCCAGTTTCACTGGAGGCCCTGCGACTGAACCGTCGGTTCCGTAATAAGTGGGAACATCCTGAATATAAGCGAACTCACCCCTTATGGTTAAACCAGAGAGTAGCCCTTTAGTCAGGGCCTTGGTAAACGAAGCTCCATAAAGGTATATCCGCTCATACCTTTTTTGAAGATTCAAAGTGTTGACGAATGGGTTGGGCGGCCCCATTAAAGCAGGGTCCCACCGGGAATAATTGGCTCCTGAAAGGTAGAATCCATAAAGGAAATTAAGAGTATACTCAAATCCCCCCAATACATCAAGCCAGCGCAAACCTATTGTGGTATCCGATAAATCCTTCAAGGGGTCGGGCTTCACATCTTCTTTGAACGACACCTTTCCGCCAGCCATAAGCCAGTTGGCCACGCTCGCCTGGCCGAGCTGCGATGCTCGGAAAGTGAATGGAGCGCCTGCGGGCGGAATGTAGTTGCCTTGGAAATCTGGAACAAACAGAAACTGAAAAGTTCCATTAAGCGTTGGCGCATACTCTAACTTAAGCATCCATAGAGGTATGCGGCTATCGGCATAGTCATCAAGAGTAAACTCTCTCATATCAGTAGGATTTACTGCATCAAGTATCTTCACCCCGTCGGCAGTTCCCCAGACCACCTGCTGCCTTCCCATCCTTATATCCAGCCTGTTAGAAAGGAAATCCACGTACAACTCACGTAGCCAATCGTTGGTAACATCTGTCCGGTAAAGTTCACTCTTTACAGGCTCATATTGTTCTTCAGCGTCGAAGACACCGTCATAGAAAAACCGGAAAAGCCCAAATAGATGTAGATAATCTGTGGGTCTATATTCTATTCCAATCTGGGCTGTATTCTCAATCTTCATGAACTCATCCATTTCCAGGCGGCTCGCTGTCTCATTTTTAATCACTCCTGAAATCGTAGCATTTTCAGAGACATCAATACCATAAACCCAAGATGTCACCAAAAGCATAAGAGAAATAGCAAAAAATCCACTGACTCTTCGCACCATCATTTTCCTCCTTAAAATTGCAATTTTGTCACACATAGAGTGTAGACTTTTGCTCATAGTTTTCACTCTCACCCTCACCATTTAGTTCTCATCAAAGTCTTTTCTGTAAAGAATGTTTCGTCCAATCCTGAATCAAATTTTATCTCATCAAATGTAACAACTGTTCTATGCCCGGTTGTCAAGTTCTTGCACTCCAGTAATGTCTGAGGTAAGTATCCCTTGGAGTAGGGTTGATACTCTCTGAAGATTGTCCTTGCCTTTCTTCCGAGGGGATCGTAAATCTCGTCGAAGATATTGCCTCCTGTATTTTTATCTATCCAGACAATCCTCTTCGAATAATACCAATCTTTTCTCTTTGGCTTCACCTCAACTATATAGCAATCGAGACCCTCATAGTAGGTTTTCCCGGTAAGTTCACAATTATAGCCTTTAAACTTCTCATCTCCGATAATCTCATAAGTCTCATCTTCCCACCTGCGGATAGTAATCTCTTCCGTAGTAAAGTCACTCCCCAGGAAGGCATCATCCGCCTGCGACTGAGAGATTCTCCTTATCTTTCTCAAACTGGGAAGCCACAGCCAGACATCCTGTTCTCTTTTCGGGTCGATGTACGTCCAGGTTAAAATTGCCAGACCTTTTACGCTCGCCGGGTCGGTGAACGCTACCATATCCTTATAGTCTATCCCATCGCTCTCTCTATTTAGAATGATGCGTGCCCTCAAGAATCTCCTATGCCTCTTAAAACCACCTTTACTAATTAGCCATATATCACCTGTGCTCTTATAGTCCTGGGCAAATTTGGTGTACTTGATATAGTACTTTATCTTCATTAATTCATCGGCTGAGATTCCTTCGTATGGTTTATCAATTGCGGTCGCAAGCCCAGTCAAAATTGTAGCCAGCCCACAAACCAGAAATAACCACCTTAATGACCTCATCATCCATCTCCTTTCTTAAGTCTTAGTTTAGACAACAAAGAATCTATTTTTTCTCACCTCCTCTCTTTCTCTGACAATAATATCATTGTAGGCACAGATTCAATCTGTGCTCTTTCTTCCCTATCGGGAGGATTCCAGCCAATTTTGCACGGTTAAAACCGTGCCTACAAACATACACTGCTGTACAATTTGAAATTGTGCCACGACAAATTCGCACGATTTGAAATCGTGCCTACAATCCTCTGCGTGGTTGAAACCGTACTTACAATTTACGCTCGGTTTTCAGAATAAATTTTGGGTTGAAAATTAACAAATTGTAGGCACGAATTCAATTCGTGCAAACCATCCCATGCACAGATTCAATCTGTGCAAATCCTTGTAGGCACAAATTCAATTTGTGCAAATCCTTGTAGGCACAGATTCAATCTGTGCACAATTCTTGCGATCATAACGGCAATTTATCAATCCTAAATAAAGAATCATCATCTAAATAGTAATTGCGATAACTTGACCAAGGATAATCTTTAGACTCTTCCACTAACCCATGCTTCACTGGATTGTTGTGAATGTAGTAAATGTGTTGTTTATAATCTTCATCCTTTCGAATAATATGGTCAAGAAACTGATGTTGCCACAATCTGCCGCACTGGTTATTTTCTTTGTTGATCTTTCTGGCTGAAAAACCGCGCACGCTCTTCATTATCTGTGAAATATCTGCCCTATCTCCAGGCATTATGAGCCAATGAAAATGGTCCGGTAAAATACAAAAAGCGACTATCTTAAATTCTTGCTCTTTTCGATAACGGGAGAAAGAGTCAAGAAGCACACTGATATTTACATCACTAGTGAAAATTTTACTTCTGTTCTCTACAACAGAAGTAACAAAATAAAGATAATTCGGTATATAAAATCGCCTTAACTCTATTCTTCTGGCCTTGTAAATTCTTTTCATGATATTTTTGCACGGTTAGAACCGTGCCTACGAACATACACTGCGGTACAATTTGAAATTGTGCCACGACAAATTCGCACGATTTGAAATCGCGCCTACAATCCTCTGCATGGTTGAAACCGTACTTACAATTTACGCTCGGTTTTCAGAATAAATTTTGGCTTGAAAATAGAAACGAGGACAGGAATCAGAATCAATGCACCAAGCATATTCAAAATGAGAAGTGACCCGAGTATAACTCCCAACCTCGCTTGCAACCGAATGCTCGAAAATACCCAGGAGAACACCCCGAGTGCAACTGTTGCTCCTGTGAAGAATACAGCTTTCCCTGATGTCTCTAAAGAAGTATATATCGCTCCTCTGAGTGACGGCGCCTGTCTCAACTCTTGCCTCAGGCGGCTCGTGACATATATTCCGTAATCTACTCCCAACCCTATTCCCAAAGCCGCTACAGGCAACGTTTCTACTGTTAAACTAATTCCAAAAAGACCCAGAGTTCCGAACGTCAAAAGTACGCCTAAAAACAGAGGGACCAAAAGTAAAATTCCGGCAACATACGACCCATAAGCAATCCAGATACATATGAATACTATCGAAGATAATTGTATTATGTTCTGAGGCAGGACCTTTTTGATAATCTCATTTACAGCTGCCAAAATTCCTATATCGCCACCAGGGTAATGGATTTCAAAAATGTTGCTATTATGCTTTCTCTTCACCCATTCTCCAGTTGCAAGTAGCACTTTCTTTATTGTTCCTGCCTTATGGTCTCTCAAATCAAATTTGATGTTAGCGTATCTATAATCAGGACTGACCACAGGGTCAAAATCTCCCGGAAAGCCGGTTATGGAGTAAAGGAAGAGATACTCTGCTATGGTTTTGCTATTATCAGGAACTTTCAGATATTTTGGGTCACCACCCAACATTGCAAAGTTAAGACCCTTAACATAATCTACTAAAGAGAGAGAACGGCCCGCCTCAGGTACTTTCTCCGTTACGTAATTTGCAAGTGACTCCATTTCCAAAAGTGCTCTGGAATCCACCAGGTCTTCCTCTTTCTTACCTTCAATCAACACATAATAAGCGCTGGAGCCGGCAAATTTATCACTTATCATCGTCTCCGCGACATTATATGGAGAGTTGTGGTAGAGGGATGCCGAACCGGGTTCGTTGTCCCCGACCACAATTCTGGAGGCGCCCATCGTTCCCACCAAAACAAGGCCGAGGAAAATCCCTATTACCAACCATCTGCCGAGCCGACTTCCACTCAAAGATGATATTTTTCCTAAAATCTTATTGAGCAAATTGAATTTTTCCTCACGCTCAACCTCCACTCTTTTAGGAGAAGGCAGAAAAGAAAGAACCGAAGGTATAAAAGCTACAGTAGTGAAAAAGATACTCAACACTCCTGCTCCTGCAGCCAAAGCCATACTCCTAATCATTGCCAGAGGAACTATAAGAAGAGAAAGAAAGCCCAATGCGTCAGTAACAAGCGAAGCACACGCAGGAACGAAGAGAGACTGGAGCGTTTCCTGAGAAGCTTCTTTGCTTGAGAGACGCCTCAATTCGTCTTCATAATATCTCTTTATAAATTGAACAGAGTGGCTTATGCCCAAGGCCAGCACCAGAAAGGGAGTAAGTATCGTGGTTGGACCGAGCTTATATCCTGAGACACTGATGATTCCCAGTCCCCAAACGGTAGCCATGAGACTAGAAGCAAGCGGAAGTAGAACCCCTCTTTTAGACCTGAAAGCAATATACAATATTAGAATCATTACGAGTAGCGTCCCGAGAAAAATTCTCCCCATTTTAGAAATATAGAAATCAAGCCATCCTTCCAACATCGGTCTCCCGCCAATATAAATGTGGTTATTGGAATCCTTCTCTTCTTCCACAATCTCTTGGAGCTGGCGAAAGATTCTTCTCGAGGTCACGTCCGACTCGAAATCGGCCTGAATTAGCGTGCTTTTGAAATCTTTTGAGACAATAGGGCCATAGATCATAGGATTTCTAACAATAGCCATCCTTAGCTCTTTTATTTCATCAGCCGACTTCGGCGGATACCTCATGAGTCTTTCCACTCTAAATCCGTCAGCAGTGGCTCGCACATTCTTAATTTTCCTTGCCGAAAGGGAAACAACTCTTCCCGCATTTATCCCATCGAGCAGGTATAAATTCTTTGTGATTCTATAGACTTTGCTAAGAGTCGGATAATTGAATATATCTCCTTCTTTTACCTCAATGGCTATAGAGATTTGATTTAATCCACCGAAGAGATGAGTCAGTTGTCTTTGAACTGCAAGGTAGGGATGTTTCTGGGGAGCAAAATCACCTAAATTAGTCTGAAGGGTTAAGTGTCTTAACTCATATGCAAAAAGAATAGTCAAAGCTAAGGAAATAAGAATAAATACTACCCTGTGGCGAATGACAAATCTAGCAAGGAACCTAGGAAAATTGTTCAACCGACTTCCTCCCCTAACTTCTACCCTCTCCCCCAAGGTAGAGGGATTCCTGGAGTGGCCCCCAAGGAATGCAAGAATCTTTTCCAAAACATTTAAGCAAACTGTTTAATTAATCTCTCTGTGAATCTGATTTCCGACTTTACAATCTCCAGAGAGTGTTCCGTAATGGCAATCATATGGTAGAGCGCTTTCTCTCTTTGCAGGGTTTTTTCTCTCTCTTCCGCCCAGACTTTGATTTTTCTCAACCCATTTAGTCTGTTCTCCAGTCTCCTTTTGACTACCTTTGGATCCACATATTGGAGAAAGTAGAGAGAGAGGTCTATATTTAAATACGGCCTTTGAATAATGAGAAAATTCTTATTCAGCAATTTACTGAACTCTTCTTTGCCTTTCTTCGTAATCTTGTAAATATACTTTTCCGGGCGCCTCCCTGCCCGCCCCACGCTCTTGGAGACCATTCCTCTCTCTTCTAACCTCTTCAAAGGATAATAAACCGATTTGAGATCAACTCCCGTAAATTGACTTACTACCGTATCAATCTCTTTTTTTATTTCGTAGCCGTGTTTCGGACCTTCCTGCAATAGACCCAGAAACATCAAATCCTCCATGTTGCCTCCGTATAGTAAAACTTAAATATTAAAATTTTTCTATATTTTAGCAATCAGTGATTGCATTGTCAAGCTCTTTTTAAAAAAATAAAAGGGGTCAGAGTCATTTTCTCAAATTTCTCCCTTTTTCCAATAGCGCTACTGCGTACAACTCTAAACAGGTACGCTAAGGAAAATGACTCGGACCCCTTTTTAGAACTTTATGGTAAGGGTTGTGTTGACATCAATGGCAAAAAAGTTATTCTGGGGCAAGGCGCGGTTAACAAAAAAGGTCATCCCGATCCCCAGAGTTAACATCAAATTTGTGCCCACATTAAAATCACTCGATAAAAGACTGGAATAGGTATCCGTATTGTCCCTCTCCCAATTGAGCTCGCTTCTCTTAATTTCAGCGCTGAAACGGGCCTTGAGTCTCATCTCGCCTGCTGTTCTTATTCGCCTTCCAATTAGCGGAATCTTCCAAAGTTCGGGCAAAGGTACACGTGCCTCCACATCTATGCTGGGTGTATGAATTCGACTTTCGCTAGTCTTTTCCCCGCCGGTCTCTCCTTCTTCTTTCTTGTAACCATACTTGACATTGAATCTCCAATCGTCCCACCAGGTAAAAGTAATTTGAGCATTATAGTCCCTACTAAATCCCTCCTGGCTAATCTGCCAGGAAGGTGCGCTTTCTACCCGGTTCCAGGAACTAGCATAGGTTAACCAGCAATAGTAATCTTTGAATAGTTTAAATCTGAAATCTTCACTAAAGTTTACCGTTTTGCCCGATGATATATTTCTGGCATCCTCCTTGGTCAGGGTGTACTTTGTGATGAGTTCTGCCTCTTCCATCACTGAGCCAAGTAGAGGAAATTTTTCGATGCTCCCCATTCTCAAATCCAGATAGGGCCAGATACGCTTCTCACTATCAAGAATTGTTGGGCCCTGATGGCTCTGGGTATGTGTATAGTCTATGTCAGTGGTTAGGGTTTTGAAAGGATAAAGGTAGCCTTTTAGGTCGAGAAATTCCAGCGGTTTCCAGTTAGTTTCCACCCTCAAAGTATCCTGGATAGAGAAAGATTTCAATTTGTCCTCAATTCCTTCTAATCTTTTATACCCCATGCCACTGTCTCTCAGCCACAGCTTCCCGTAGATAGGATAATCCTCTCTTATTCTCTCATAAGTATCGCCATCGTTCAATTCATAGGAGGAGTTGACATTCAACGAAGCCACGGGTTCAAATTTGGGAAAGAGCGATTTGGCAACAAAAGGCAGACTGAGCTTCGCCGAGCTCGACCTGGTGAAATTCTTTTGTTCAGGCACTGAGGTGCTGGAGACAATTATGAAATTTTCAGTATTAATTATAGTATAGTCTATGGAAGGCTTAAGCCATTCAAAAAATTGCAGACTTGAACTAAATCCCGCTGTCTGCGTGCCTGACCTTGGACGTCCAATCTTACCGTCAACATGTACTCTTTCCCTCACCTTTCTCAAAGAATAGGAAGGAAGGATTGATAATTTGGACACTGGCCTGAAAGTTGCTCTGCCCGACCAATCATTTGTGAATTCCCAGAAATCATTCTGCGTAGGAGCACTGCTCGTGAAGTTGCTAAACTTATTAATTCTTTTATAGGAACCTCCCAAATCGTAGGGAAGGAGAAAGAACCGAATCGGCAGTTCATACTGATTGAGCGTAACTGAATAGGTGTCCGAATCTTCCTTCTTGCCCTCGGGCTGACTGCGCTCAACAATGCTTTTGGAATAACTTGTCCCTAAACTGGGGAGTTTTGGCAATCTGATTTCTGCGCTAGCACTCCCTTGATGGCTTACCACACGCCCCTCATCCTGGACGCTTAAATCTGCGACATTTACCACCGAAGGAGTTAATGTAGTGGTCCTGCTCCAGTTCAATGAGACTGGTAAGTAACTAAGCCTATTAAAATTGCTGTAGGCTGAGATTACCTCTATGTCCTGATTCTTGCTGGGAACTGTTATCGTCTCAAAATTCCTGTCCATATACCAGTACTTTCCACCAAAAGTGAACCAGTCGGGAAGCTCACAATCCAGGCCCAATCTACCCGCCCAGCCTTCTTTTTTCCTTGCACCCGTCAGATGAATCTCATTAACCCAGATTTCTCCATCAGAAATAGGACTTGCTGTAGCGTTTACAATTATTAATCTTATCTCTGCAATGTTCGTGAGAAGGGGAGCCCCCACCTTAGTTATAGTTGCATCAGAACTGGTCATCGTGTCCGCCCCGTACTTCCCGTCAATATCTTCTAATTTGATGGTCAAAACCTTCCAGCCATTCCAATTGGCCGTCTTTTCAAATTGGTAGTAAGCGTCAGGACTCCCCAACCTCATTATGAATGTTGGCTTCTTTGTCGGATAATCAGGATTTCTAACGAAGAATCTGAGTTCCTTATATTTGGAGTAGTCCTCAGCTCTCGTAAATGTCCATTTCGTATAGCCCGTAGCACCATCGGTTAATGTATACTTCAGCGAAAGCGCCTGTTCCACTTCCTCCTGTTCAATGGCCCTCTCACCATAAAGGTCCTCATAATCATTGTTATCAAGCAACCCGCGGCCATAAATATCATAATCATCCTCAGTATTCACAGCGCCGACGTAAAACATATCGTTTGGATCTGTACTCTGGACAACTCCCCTTTCCCATTTATTTCCCACCACGCCGATTGAAGTAACTTTCACACTTCCCGAGACACTTGTTCCGGTTAACGTTATCCTTATGTGCTTTATAGCCGTCCAGTTTGAGGCAGTCGCCGTGGTTATATTAAGGTCCCATTCTACTTTCTTCCAGCCAGACCAGTCAACGTCAGTAGAAAATGTAGCACCATCACCTTTATCTGGTTCCGGCCCTACCCGATCGCCGTCAAGGTCCTCGGTATCAATTCTTCCATTCTTATAACCAATCTTTCCATCCCTCAGATAAATTTCCTCATCATCGCCAGTCCATCCAGAAAAGGGCCAGCCAACATCTTCGCCGACATTTAGAGTTCCATCGCCATTAACATCTTCAGTATCAAGCGCTCCATCCCCGTCAGCATCCTCAGCAATACTTCCTAATCTAATCTCCAGAATTTCTCCCTTTCCGTCACCATAGACATATAGTTCTAAATTCTCCTTCTGCGAGTAGTCCACTCCTCGAGTGGAAATGGGGTAGACAATAGATGCTGTAGCATTCCCTGTCAAATCGTACTTAATCTTCAGGACTTCCTGCTTTTCATCTTCACCCACATCGGCATTTGGCTTAAACTCCTTGATTCGGACATCCTCATTCTCCCAACTAATGGCTCCCTCCTGCGTGAGAAGTCCTCCCGGGTTACTCGCTATCTGCCATACATCCTTATCAGTGGGCATGCCATCGGTTAACTTTACCCCTTCCATGCTATCAATTATTGCCTTTCCCCAGGTGTTAGGATTATCGAGACTTCTCGCCAGTTCTCCCGAAATCTTTGTCTTGAAAGGGAAGAACGGCTGTGGGTCAAGAGAGATTTCCGAATTTGCATCCAGAATAAACTTACTAGCCGGAGTTGTCCTCACGGTGGGGATGGTTCCCGGTTTGGCCGCACCACTATAAAGGAGCGTGGAACCCAAAAAGAGCCTGTCACTCGGCGCCCATTCTCCCCTTGCCCCCAATAGAGTCTCCTGATAGAGACCTGCGAAGGGCATATATTCATAGTTAATCTCAATTTCTGTCTCCTCATCTATTCCTTCTTCTTGAAAAAATGTAATAAAGCCAGACTCGTAGTCAATGAAATAGTCTTCATCCCTTTTTAGTGAGCGCCCATTTATCTTAATCCTTTCGCTTCCCTCCACAATGTTAGGCCGCAAGAAATAAGTCTTCTGCCGGTATTTATACTCCACATATATGATATAATGGTGTTGTGGGTTTGTCTTATCGTAAATATCAGAAAACGGCGGGTCAAAAGGCGTACGGTCTTTAAATTTCAATATTCCCTCATCATAATCCATTTCGATCAGGTCATAGGCGTTCCCGAATGTGGTTACTTCTTTTCGGTTCAAATCTAAGATTTTTACCACAAAATCTCTGCCTTCAACTCCTTGAATAATCTTTTTCCGTCCTAAGTCATAATAATTCATCATCTCCTGGTCCAGAATTTCATCCTCATCTTTAAGCGTTCTCGGGAAATTGCCATTGGTGACCGAAATTAACTGCCCATCGGACTTCCTGTAATCCACAGCAATAACATAATTCTCATAAATGGTATCTCTAAAAGTAAGAATTCCTTTGACATAGTCTATTGTATAATTCTGCCCCGGGACCTGAAGATTAAAGTATCCGTAATATGTAGCGTTGGGGAGGAGGTCACTATTTCTCACCATCATCCAGGCACCATTATAGTTATTTGTCCCATTTCTATCATCAATATAGACTTTTTCACTCCCGCTTTGAATATTTTCATTCCACAACTTGTAATATTCCCGGCGCTGGTACGATATATCGTTGATATCCCTCTTTTCAAACGTGCTTTTACCTTTAAACTTCTTCTCCTCGGGTATTCCCTTTGTCTGTGAGCCGATAGCCATCAATTTAAATTTCTTGTACTCTGCATTCAATTTACCTCCAAATACGCTTTTCTTATAGGCAACAAACTCCGTCGCCGGAAGCTCCAGGGTAATATCCCCAAACGCAGCTTCTTGAACAACTTCACCGGGGTCTCCCTTATAAACCACAGAGATGTCTCTTTTATCCTCGACAGTATCATCATAGTCCACATTAACTGTAATCTTTCTACCCACCTGTCCTTTTATTTTCACCTGGAGCTCCTGGTCCATATCAAACCCTTCAGTCACCCCAGCGGGCGTGCCAGCAGTTGTCCTATTCTCCTCATCTTTATAGAATACAGCACCATACTTCATTGAAATCATTTTTCTGCCCGTTATGCTCAACCTGGATTCAAACGGAAGAATTATGCCAATTCCTTCGGGAGCAGCGGGGATAGCCTCTTCCTTTTCTGGTTTTAGTTCTTCTATTTCTTCAACCTCCGGAGGGGCAAGAATCTCCTCTTCTTCTATGAATATTCCCTGCTCCTTCTCGTTCCTCACCTTGTTCCACTCTTCTTGACTATAGGAAATAAATCCCTTCTCCTTCTCCTTTAT
>CAZTSA010000010.1:0-19531 GCA_964616885.1 uncultured Clostridia bacterium | reverse complement strand
CGATTATATCAAATAATCACCTACAGGAGGTAGCCTTTTCATAATATCAAGGACTTCAGCAGGACAGCCTTAATAAGGAGGTTCGTATGCCTGAATTGAGAAAAGACCCCATACTTGGTCGGTGGATTATCATTGCTGCTGAACGAGCCAAAAGACCTTCCGATTTTGGAACTGAGCCTCAGGAGAAATCGGATAAGAAACTCTGTCCATTCTGTGTTGGAAATGAAGACAAGACTCCTCCCGAGGTTCTGGCTTATCGCGAGCCAGGAACTAAGCCCAACAACCAGGGTTGGTGGGTAAGGGTAGTTCCCAACAAATTCCCGGCATTAGAAGTGGAGGGAGATTTGAACCGCAGCGGTGAAGGAATGTACGACAAAATGCATGGGATTGGGGCCCACGAGATAATCATTGAGAGTACCGACCACGATAAGACCTTGCCGGAACTGGAAAGAAAGAATGTAGAGGATGTAATCTGGGCTTATAGAGATAGAACAGTAGACCTGAAGAGGGATTCGAGGTTCGAATATATTCTCATCTTTAAGAACCAGGGGAGGGCTGCCGGAGCTTCGCTAACCCATTCCCACTCCCAGTTGATTGCCTTGCCAATAGTTCCCAAAGCGGTGAAAGAGGAGATGGCAGGAGCTCAACACTATTATGATAATAAAGAAAGGTGTGTCTTTTGCGATATTATAAGACAGGAGACAAGGTCGGTCACGAGAATAATTACGGAAAACGAAGACTTCGTAGTTTTTGCTCCTTTCGCTTCCCGGTTTCCCTTCGAGACTTGGATTATCCCCAAGAAACACGATTCGGCTTTTGAAGACATTCAGAAACACGAAGTAATCCACATGGCCTGCTGTCTTAAGGGCATCTTGACTCGGATGAACAAAGTGCTCAATTATGCTCCGTATAACTATATTCTCCATAACTCTCCGCTCACAACGTCCAACCTCTCTTACTACCACTGGCACATCGAGGTTATGCCCACATTGACAAGAGTGGCAGGATTTGAATGGGGTACAGGATTCTACATTAATCCCACTCCGCCAGAAGAAGCCGCTAAATTTTTGAGAGAAGCTGAAGCTTAAGAAAATCGAGAGAAACCTCTGAAAAATCTTTTCACCCCGCTGATTGCAGGTTGAAAAAAGATAATTTTCAAAGGCCAGATGTTGTTGCATTTGGAGGTGTTGAACTGAAGATTCTATTTGCTTCTTCAGAAGTGGTTCCCTTCGCAAAGACGGGAGGTCTTGCCGATGTAAGCGGGGCTTTGCCCAGAGCCATAAATGCCGCGGGCCATGATGTGCGGGTCATAATGCCAAAATATAAAGTTGTCAACAATCAAAAGTTCGGATTAAAGAAAATTGCTAAAAGTTTAGCTATCCCTGTAAGAGGGGATGTCGCCATAGTTTCAATCTTAGAAGGCGAACTGCAAAAGGGAATACCTGCATATTTCATAGATTATGGACCTTACTTTGAGCGTGAGGAACTTTACGGAACTCCAGAGGGCGCTTATGCGGATAACGCAGAGAGGTTCGTTCTTTTTTCAAAAGCGGTGCTGGAAACCATCAAAGCAATAGAGTTTCAACCCGATGTGATTCACTGTAACGATTGGCAAACAGGTTTGATTCCTGTTTATTTGAAGACATTGTATAAGAACGATCCTTTCTTTCGGAGAACGGCAACAGTTTTGACTATTCATAACATTGCGTATCAAGGGACATTTCCCAAAGAGACTTTACATTCGGCCGGTTTGGGTCAGGAAGAATTTACTCCCGAAAAGTTGGAATTCTATGGGCAGGTTAGCTTTCTAAAGGGAGGGCTGGTCTACGCAGACATGTTGAGTACTGTAAGCGTGACCTATAGTAAAGAGATTCAATCTAGAGCAGAATTTGGATACGGTTTGGAAGGAGTTCTTGCCCATCGCAGTAACGACCTTTACGGCATACTGAACGGAGTTGACTATGATGAGTGGAATCCAGTGAAAGATGAGTTTATTGCTATTAATTATACCTCAGATGAGATAGATAAGAAAATGGAATGTAAAAGCAAACTTTTACAGGAGAATAATCTGCCGATTGACTTAAATCGACCCTTCGTGGGGATGATCTCGCGGCTCGCTCGGCAGAAAGGACTCGACATTATCGGAGAGGCAATTGATGAAATGATGGATTTAGATTTGTACTTTATTCTTTTAGGCACAGGGGAAGAAGAGTATCATAGGCTTTTCGCGCGAATTGGCAGGGAGTATTCCGGAAAGGCGGCAATTCATATTACTTTTGACAATCGACTTGCTCATAAAATTTATGCCGGTTGTGACCTATTCTTGATGCCTTCTCGCTATGAGCCCTGCGGACTGGGACAGCTGATCAGTTTAGCTTATGGGACAGCCCCCGTTGTCAATCGAACAGGTGGACTGGCAGACACAATTCAAGAGTTTGACCCGGAGACGGGTAGAGGAAATGGGTTTCTACTCAGCGAATATTCTGCTTCTGCTCTTGTGGGTGCACTGAAAAAAGCAATAAGTGTTTATAAGCAGAAGGATTACTGGCAAGTACTGGTTAAGAATATGATGGAGGCCAATTTCTCCTGGGCTGCCTCCACGAAGGAATATTTGAAATTATACCAAAGAGCGATAGATAAGAGAGCTTGAAATCGGCAAAATCCTTTAAGTTCTTAATCCCGACAACCTGAAAAGAAGGCTCTGAAAAAGTACTCAGAGACCTCCGATTACACAGATTTTTAAGAATGATTACACCGATTTACCGACGACACTTTAATCTGTGTAATCTGGATTCTTATCTGTGAAATCAGAGATTGTTGGGTTTTTCAGCAATCTTGAAAAACAGGTTGACAAAATAGGGAAGCTATGGTAAGATTTTATTGACTGTAATTGCTATTGTTCGATAAGAGCAACCCCCTGAAATTCAGGGGGACGCAAAGCCTAAGAGTCCCGGGTCATCGGGATAGTCGGGTTGCCGAAGACAATAGACTCGTTTTGGAAAGCCGAGTTGCTGAAGAAAAACAAAATTAGAGCGTTTAAAACTTCTGGCAACTCGGCTTTTTCTTTCATGCAGACTTCGAAGAGAAGGAGGTGTAAATGGAAGATAGGAAAAAATGGTTTCTGATTATTTTCCTTGGTTTGGTAGTGATTGTTATGATTATCAGTAATTCTCTCTTGGGAGCGGATGTCCACTTTGGCAAGCATAAAGGCGAGCTTAAGAATCTTAGCATAAAGGTGGTATATACCAACCCTTATTTCTATACAGCAGGGGGCCTGGCAGGATATTATATCGGGATGCCGATGACCTATGAAGTGCAAATTGCAAACAACAGTCCACGCAGTTACAAGCATCTGAATGTAACAGCGATTCAGGAGTATTATCATTCAGGCAGCTGCAACCGCACCTGGTATCCATATCCGCAGAATGTTACCTATAGTAAGGGTCAGCCGTTGCCAGGTGCCAGCGAGGAAGTCTGGCAGGATATTTCACTGGGGCCGAATCAAAAAATCATCCTCAGAGACAGATACGATGTTCCACTGGCAACTTGCGATGGACTTGACCAAACACATATTATTATTCAGCATACCAACCAAGGGAAGGTTGAAGCTTCAATAATCTATTATGAGCCGGAGTGCGGTGTTTTCTGCCCGCCTGCGAAATAAGAGTTAGGTAAGGATTAAGAATTAAGATAGACCTCAAGCGGAAGGCTTGAGGTCTTTTTTTATTGTAATTTAGATTGAAATGGTGTAAAATTAAAAAAATAAAGCTACTTTCTATTTTTGGTTCAAATAATGGAAAAAAGAGTCCTGGCTATCCTTCTGTCTTTGTCAATAGCTTCGTCTATTTTGGTATCCATATTTCGCTGGAGGATTGAAGCCGATAACCGCACGGTCGAAATCGCTTGCGATTACAACGAACTATTCCGGCTTTGCCTCCAATGGGGGTATCCCCTCGATACTTTCTTGTGCAGGTTGAAAGAGAGTGGCATTAATTCCATAGCCTTCGAAGAGGATACTCTGAACGGGCTTTCTTCAGAGGGCAGGCTGACCTTGATAAAGGGCGAGGAAGTGAAGAAGCTTCAGTATCTGGCTCCGGTTCAATCTATTTTCCCCAGAGACTCTCCCACTCAGGATATCGAGAATTACACCTTCCTTATGACTAGCGATTTCGCTCTGGGAGAAAGGATACGAGGAATACTGGCCGAAAAACTGGGCCAGAAAAGGGTTAAAACAGTCGAAGAGAATTGGCATGAGAAACCTCTAATGGTTCTGAGTCTTTACGCTGTGGATGAAAGGGAGATTTCCCAACTCGGGATAGGTTTTTCAACAGAAAAAATAGAAGGGATAGCCAATTATGGATTAAAGTCCGTTCTTGTTATGACAAACGGCCCTCTTATTAACGAGGCTTCCATACAGGCCGTCTTTTCCACTGTAAGTGACTGGGGAAATATATCGGCAGTTGTCTTTTCTGGTGACACTATCCTGGGCTATCCCGAGTTTCTAAATTCGGTCAGGGAACAGTTGGAAAGAAAGCAGGTTAAGTCGGGTATTGCGGAATTCTTGAATCAAGACGGCTTGAGCGAAGTGACTAAGAACCTGTATCAAAGAATAATAAGAGTACACTCCATTTCCACAGAAGAACTTGGTGCCATCAGGGGGGAGGGCAGGCTCAAGGTTCCTAGATTGATTTCTCGCTTCCTTAGAGCGGTCAGGGAAAGGAATGTTCGGCTACTCTATATCCGTTTGCCATTTATCTCAGTAAGTAATGATAATCTACAAATTCAATCCAATCTTGACTACATCAAGGGAATTAAGATGTCCCTTTTGGAAAATAACTTCAAGGTTGGTTTTTCTCAACCATTTAAGCCCTTTCCGGCTTTCCTCAATTTGATCCGCTTCCCAATTTTCTTAATGGTATTAATACTTCCACTGTGGGCAATTTATCTATACAGGTCATTTTCTTTGAGTTTTTTCTATCTCTATCTGTTTACCTGTCTGGCACTGGTACTTCTTTTCTGGCGAGAGGTAATATTCATTCAGGTCGTATGTCTAATAGCCGCTCTTTCTTTTCCACTTTTAGCGCTATTTATCGGATTATTTGTTCCTGAGTCTTCAGCGCTTAGAACTCGTAAACAAAGAGATCTTTTGCTAACCTTCTGGCTTTTTCTTAAAGTAACCGTTACTACTATTTTTGGCGGAATCCTAATTGCTTGTCTGCTCAGCCGTTTGGACTTTATATTGCAAGTTCACCAATTTCGAGGTGTGAAGATTTCTTTTATCCTCCCGCTGATAATGGGTCTATTCCTTCTCTCTGGATGGTCGGAGCAATCTTTTGAAGAAGGCGGGTTAAGCCGTTTTCATGTAGTTAAAGTATCTGAATTTCTATCCAGAAAAGTCGAATTTGGGGATCTTTTAATCTTTTCCATTTTAGCTTTGGCAGGAATTGTGCTTCTCTTGAGGAGCGGAAATTATTATGGACCATTTCTTTTGGAAATAGAACATAGAGCAAGAGAGATTCTTGAAAAGCTACTTATTATTCGCCCGAGAATAAAAGAGTTCCTTATCGGTCATCCCCTGATGATTCTGGGAATGTACCTCCATCTAAGAGGCAAGTCCAGGAAAGAAGAAGAATTAAGGCTAAGAACAATAAGTTGGCGGTTGTTAATTATTCTCGGTTTAATCGGGCAGGTCTCCATAATAAATAGTTTCTGCCATGCCCATACGCCACTGGTTATCTCTTTAGCCAGGACAATAAATGGGATTTGGTTAGGGATAATCGTGGGATTCCTATTGGTGGCCATCCCCCAAAAAATAGAAAAATAAAAAGTAAGGACACCGACCATTTTTTCAGTGCCTTTGGAAAATTGGACAGTCCCCATTTTTTGCCAATTCTTAAGCCCCTAAAAATAAGGACAGGCCCCATTTTTAAAACTAGCTTTTTTCCGACCAAGCAGACGTGTTACCATGAATGGATTGTAAAATGGCAAAGAGAATTGTGATAGTTGGCTATTATGGTTTCGATAACGGTGGCGATGAGTTGATTCTTTTCTCTTTGCTAAACGAACTTAAAAGGGTTAATAGCAAGGTAGAAATTACTGTCCTCTCCAGAAAACCATCCAAAACTAGCGAAATGTACAGAGTAAAAGCAATAAATCGTTGGAACCCTTTAAGTGTAGCCTTTGCAATTTTTCACACAGACCTATTTGTTTTTGGTGGAGGAGGGCTTTTGCAAGACCTTACCGGTAGCTGGAGTATCTATTATTACCTGGGATTGATTCTGTTAGCTAAGCTGTTTTCCAAAAGGGTTTTTCTTATCTCTCAGGGAGTGGGACCAATCAGGAGAAAAATTAGTAGAAAGCTTACCGGAATAGTTCTTGGGTTAGTGGATTTGATCACGGTTCGGGACGAATTGTCGAAATTTGAATTGAAGAGACTGAACAGGGACCTTTTAGTTTCTTTTGCTCCCGACCCGGTGCTCAATTTGGAAAGATTCTCCTTCAGGAGTGGGGAAGGTATATTTCTTCCCTCGGCTCTCTCTGAGGACGGGCGCTCTCGCTCTAACGAACGACCTGTTATTGGAGTCTCTGTCCAAGGATTTGGAAAGGATGAGAGATTTAGAGAGGCTCTTAGAGAGACGTGCGACCAATTGATAAGGAAAATCAAATCTAAGATTATTTTCATACCCTTCCATAAACTGGAGGACCTGGAGATAAGTAAAGAAATAATAGCAGATAGAACCAATGACTACCAATTGCTTCTCTGGCAAAGAGTTGAGGACCTTTTTGGGTTTTATGAGAAGATAGATTTGATATTGGGAATGAGGCTCCATTCAGTCATTTTAGCATGCCTTTTGGGAAAGCCCTTTGTGGCTATCTGTTTACCCAGAACCCATCCTCTTTATGACCCCAAAATGGAAGGCTTTTTGGAGCTATTAGATCATAAAGCAATAGATATGGCAGTTCCAGCTGCTGAAATAGCTGAAAAAGCAGATGAAATTTTAGCAAATCGCCAGAAATTCCTTGAGCAACTCATTACTAGGATAGCGAAAATGAGAGAAAGCAGCAGAAAAAGTATGGACATATTGAAGAGAATTCTAATTCAATATATATAATACAAACAGTAGGTGATGTATGATAGAATGCAAATTATGTAATTCTATAACAACAGCTCATCTATTTCAGAAAAATAATTATGATTTAGTGAGATGTAAAAAATGTGGTCTTGTCTTTTTGGATTACGACCCAAATGAAAGAAGTATTTATCAATTATATAATGAGGGATACTTTAAAAATAAAAGTACTGTATGCGGCTTCTCCGACTATTTTTCGTTAGAAAAACCGTTTAAGAAAAACTTTTCAAAAAGATTACAAAAGATACTTAGATTTAAAAAAGACGGCTGTTTGTTGGAAATCGGAGCAGCTTCAGGATTTTTCTTGAACGAAGCAAGGAAGTTTTTTCAAATTAGTGGAAATGAGATTTCAAAGGAGGCTTGCGACTTTGCTGAAAGAAATTATGGCATATATATGGAGTGTGGTAATTTTGAACCTAATAACTATTCAAAGGACACATTTGATGTAATAGTAATGTCAGATGTAATAGAACATTTAGCAAAACCATTTGATATACTTAAAGGTGTTTTTGCGATTCAAAAGAAAAATGGATTACTCGTATTATCTACGGGCGACGTAGATTCATTGATTGCAAAAATATCTGGGAAGAAATGGCACCTTTTTACTGCTCCGGCACATTTATTCTTTTTCTCAAAGCGTACTATTCGATTAGCTTTAGAAAGGGTCGGATACAGAATAATTGAAATTGATTATGAATATAATTATTATACTTTAGTATACATTTTAGAAAGGTTAACCAAATCATTTCAAATTGGCGGGAGATTTTATCGAAATCTTTCAAAAATAAATTCCCTAAACAAGATTATTTTGCCTCTGAATTTATTCGATATAATGACCGTATATGCTATAAAATCTGTATAATTAACCAGACAACTTTGTGATTCAATTTTACCAGTGTGGTAACCGCGGTTTATGGTGGTAGTCTTACTATGAAATGTGGGCTAATGATTTCTTTAGAATTTAGTACACAAATTTTTTACATATATTTCGATTCTAAATATTATGTTTTGCGGTGGATAATAAAGTTTGAAATGAGTTGAATAGGAGAAAGGCGGCACTAGGATGCAACCTTTCGCTACTGATAATTCTTTACAATTACTGTGGTTTTTAGTATACTGTCAAAAAAGGACAGAGACGGCATACGTTCTTTCTGCTTATTTGCCAAGGTGATTTATAGATACAGGAGGAAAAAATGTTCAAGAAAAGGCAAATCTTGTGGAGTTTAGGGTTAGGTCTATTTTTATTATTTTCTTTGGTCATAATTAACAATAAGGCTATTCAAGGAGTGGTACATCAGGGACCCGAAATCTATGAGCAAATAAAGTTGCTGAGCGAAGTATTCACAATGATCAGGGATAACTATGTGGAGGCTGTGGATGCCAAGAAATTGATTTACGGTGCTTGTGAGGGGATGGTAAGCAAATTGGATCCTTTCTCTCAATTTATGGACCCCGCGGCTCATGAAATGATGAAATCTGAGACCGAAGGAGAGTTTGGAGGATTGGGCATAAGGATTGCCATCCGAGAAGGCATATTGACTGTAGTTACTCCCCTTCCCAGGACGCCAGCCTATGAGTTAGGTATTTTGCCCGGGGATAAGATAATAAAAATCGAGGGCAAAGACACCAAAGATATCACAATTTCAGATGCGGTTAAGCTTTTGCGAGGAAAGCCAGGAACAAAAGTTGTTATCTCAATTCTGCGAGAGGGAGAGAGAGATTTGCTCGACTTCACTATGACCAGAGCTGTAATAAAGATAGAAAGTGTTCCCAATAGTGAGATGCTCACTGACAAAATAGGTTATATTGAACTTAGCGAATTCTCCAAGGATACACCTGTAGAGTTAAATAAAGCCTGGAAAAAATTGGAAAAGCAGGGAATGGAAAGTTTGATTCTCGACCTCAGGTATAATCCTGGAGGATTATTAACTACCGCTGTTGAGATTTGTAAGAATTTCATCGGCGATAGGAAGTTGATTGTCTATACTCGTGGCCGGAGCGAAGAGCAAGTAATCAAATTTTTTGCTGAAAATAAGGCTGAACACGAAAAGATACCATTGGTAATTTTGGTAAACAAGGGTTCAGCATCGGGCTCAGAGATTGTGGCGGGATGTATCCAGGATTGGAAGAGGGGCATAATACTGGGAGAAAAAACATTCGGTAAAGCTTCTGTGCAGAGTTTGATGCCTTTATCCGATGGTTCCGGTTTGAGATTGACCACTGCTAAATATTATACCCCCAGTGGACGTTCGATCCACGATGTGGGAATTACTCCGGATATTGTTGTGGAGGTACCGGTGGAAACTATGGCAAAGCTCATGAAGCAGAGAGAGAAAATATACGGTTTGCCCGAGGAGGCCGAGAAAGAGAGAGAAAAAGAGAAAATAAAGGACCCGCAAATTGAGCGGGCGAAAGAAATCTTACTGGCCCAGGAAAGATTCTCTGATACAGAGAAAGGGGTTGAAGAAATATTAGAAGGAGTGGAAGAAGGTGCCGAGGAAGAAAAAGAAAAGTAAAAGAAAAAAGATAGCGGTATTTATAGCCGTAACCCTCGCTCTTGCGGGTGCAATCTACTATTATCTTAAAATTAGACCCGTCGACTATACGAATGTCTCTCAACAGATCGATATAGTGGTAAATGAAGAACTGGTAAAATTAGGAGTTACTACCAAAGATTTAATAAAGATTTATAGAGAGGAAAAGAAGAAAGATAACGTTACCTGGGTCTCGGTGACTAAGGAGATTCAAATTTCGCGTGAAATCAATATGGAGAGTTGCAAAAAATCGCTCACCGATTCCCTTAGGAAAATAGGAGCTGAGGTTTATGAGGCGGAGCTAAGTGACAAGCGCGATTGGCTGAGTATGAAAATTGGAAAGCGCTCACTGCTCATGCAGAATCTCATTGTTCATTATCCTTTAGTTAAGTATAGAGTCAGTATTGTCATTGATGACCTTGGCCAACGAAAAGACGTAGTAAAGAATTTTTTGCGGTTGGACATACCTTTAACATTTTCCATTCTGCCTCAACTTCCTTATTCCAATCTCTTGGCCAGGGAACTCAAGAATTCAGGATATGAGACTATTATCCACCTACCTTCTGAGCCTGAAGGCTATCCTGAGATTAATCCCGGACCTGGCGCATTGTTGGTCTCAATGGATTCTTTCAGGATAGAAAAGACAATCTTGATGGACCTTGAAACTGTCCCTGGGGTTTCCGGCGCCAGTAACCATGAGGGTTCCCGCTTAACAGCCAATCGTCAAAAGATGGTAGAAGTTTTGAGCGTCCTGAAAAGAAGAGGGCTTTTCTTCTTCGATTCTAAGACTTCTCCCAACTCAGTTGGCAAAGAGGTCGCCCGGGATTTGGCAATGCCTGCTCTCTCTAATGACGTTTTTTTGGATACAAAGGACGAATACCGGTCTATCTGCCGGCAATTGGAGAAGTTGCGCCGCAGAGTTCTTAAGTCTGGAAAAGGGATTGGTATCGGTCATATCCATAAGAAATTCACTGCCAATGCGTTGGCAGAATATATTCCTAGATTTGAAGAAGACGGTATCGAATTTGTAAGTCTATCGGAAATGTTGAAGTAGAGAAAAGGGGACTGTCACTTTTTTGAGGAAACAGTGACTGTTATCCTAAAGGGCGGGCGACCATCCCGATACATCGGAATAGACTTCAGGTCGCCCCTACGGGTGGTCGGGCACTCTTTAGAGTGCCGTTCAATGCAGAGATTTGCGCTGCGGCTACAATAGTTGAGGAATAGCTTATGTTAATTTTGGGTATTGAGACTTCCTGTGATGAGACAGCTGCCAGTGTCGTGGAGGACGGCAGGAGGATATTGTCCAATGTGGTCTCTTCACAAGTCGATATCCACAGGAAGTACGGTGGCGTTGTTCCTGAACTTGCTTCGCGGAAACATCTGGAAAAAATCAATTTCGTAGTGGAAGAGGCGCTTTCTCGGGCAGGATGCTCTTTTAAGGAATTGGGTTGCGTTGCGGTCACAAACGGGCCTGGCCTGGTGGCGGCACTGTTGATTGGTTTGGCTACTGCCAAGGCCATAGCTTACACTTTTGAGTTGCCCCTGGTTGGGGTCAATCATATAGAAGCACATATTTTTTCCAATTTTTTGGAGCATCCCGATAGTATATTTTCATCTGAGAAGCCCGTTCCTCCTTTTATTGCCTTGGTTGTATCCGGTGGCCATTCTGACCTGGTCTTTGTTAAGGATTACGGAAAATTTGAATTGTTAGGACGCACCAGGGACGACGCTGTGGGAGAGGCTTTTGACAAGGTGGCGAAGCTCCTATCTCTGGGCTACCCCGGTGGGCCAATAATTGATGAGACTGCCCGAGATGCAAATGCAGAAGCAGTTAGATTTCCTCTCGCTCACATGAAGGACAACTCTTTAGATTTCAGTTTTAGCGGTCTTAAGACGGCCGTGTTAAATTTTATTAAGAGTCATAACTGGCCGACGGAATCCCGACTAATTGCTGATATTGCCGCTTGCTTCCAGCGAGCTGCTATCGAGGCGCTGGCGGAGAATACTTTTTGTGCGATAGAACAGAAAGGAATGCAGATAATCGTTCTGGGAGGAGGGGTGGCTTCAAATTCTCACCTACGGAATGTTTTCAAAAATCGAGCCGAAGAAAAGGGAATAGAGCTTTATTATCCACCACCAGAGCTATGCACGGATAATGCCGCAATGGTTGGCTGCGTTGGATATTACAAGATGGAGTACACTACGCCCAGACCATTCGAGTCTCTAAAGGCTGAGGCCAATTTGGAGCTCGAGTCATGGATTTGAGATGGTGAAAAAAGACCTTTTCGGCACTTTATTTCTATCGCTCACAATGATAATATTTGCTTGTGTCAACTAAGCCCAGGTATATGGAGAAGAGATTGAGTCCCCGTACACAGGGACAGAGCGAGATGAGACACTGCCCGCTCCGGAAGAACCAAAGACAAACGAATCTGGAAAGGCTTCTTTCGATATGTATGGGTATTTCGGAACGGTGATATTGACCGACCTTGAGACAGGAGATCAGAAGATCTATAATAAGCTGGCTTTACAGCCGGAACTTACGATTGGAAAGTTTGGCTTTGGTTTGAACATCGAGTTCTATTTTGATGAGAATAGCAACCTCAGGAAAGAAGATTGGAGCTGGAGCAAAGCCATAGAGAAAGTCTGGTATGCCCGTTACGGCCATAAATATGAGCCAGTGTATGTATATCTCGGTGGATTTAAGGATGTGACTCTGGGGCATGGGCTTGTTATAGCACATTATACCAATATGCTTCGCTACCCGGATATAAAAAAGGTCGGGTTCGAGTGGGATCTCGATCTGGGAACTCATGGCTTTGAGTTTTTCTTCAGTAATCTTGTCAGGGCAGAGATTTATGGAGGTCGGGCATATTATAGACCATTTTATAATTCCTACCTTCCCCTTCTGCCCAGACTCGGCCTGGGTTTCACCTGTGTTTTTGACCAGGACCCCGACGTTAAGAGGTCTACCAAAGATGACCAAGTTACGGTCTTCGGAGCGGATTTGGACATTCCTCTTTTGGAACACCCCGTCATCTCTATCTTATCATACATTGATTTTGCGCAGATGAGCCTGGGGAAGAGGTATACAAAATACGATATTCCTCCTTCTCTTGATGGCGGACAAGGTTGGGCTCTGGGTTTTATGGGAGGCATATTGACAGGGATAAGTTACCGTTTGGAATTCAGGAGACTTCAACAGAACTTCATTCCATCATATTTCGATTCATATTATGAGGTTGATAGGCAACAGGACAAAGCATCGAGAATTCCCGGAACAAGAAGTCCGATAAAGATAGGGCCTTATGTTGAACTTGCCTATGATATTCTAAATAAGGTTACACTCTCAGCATCATTCGAAAGTTACAACCACGACCCGACTGGTATCTACCCGCATGTCAGGGCTATTGTTAGGGTTCATCCTTCGCTACTGATGAATAAATTTAGTCTTCTATTTTCTTATGATAAAAGGAATGCGGACAGGTGGGAAGATTTAATTAAGGTTAAAGGGCCCAATACTATCCTTACAGCCGAAGTCGGATACCACGTTGACCCTCATATAGCTTTGGTCGTTATTTATAGACAGACTTTTGACGCTTTTGGTAGGCCCACAAGGACTACAACAATGGAGGGTAGAGTTCACTTCTGATACAGGTTATAGACTCCACAACTTTAGGTAAGAACCTTTGTGGAATAGGGGACATTCGCGTAGGGGTGACCCTTGTGGTGCCCGATTAATAGAAACGAATGCTCCAATGATTTGGAGAGCAAAAGGCTGATTCATCCAGCCCTTTATGACCCTGATTTTTTCAGGAGCTGGATTTACATAAAGGAGGAATTATGACTGGAAAGGATGTACTGAAGGTAGTTAGAGAAAAGGGAATCAAGTTTATTCGCCTCTGGTTTACGGACATTCTTGGGCAGTTAAAAAGCGTGGCAATCACAGAGAGGGAATTGCCAAGAGCCCTGGATGGTGGCATGGGGTTTGACGGGTCTTCAGTTGAGGGCTTTGCCAGGATTTTTGAAAGTGACCTCGTAGCTCTACCCGACCCTTCAACATTCCAGATTCTCCCCGTAGAGCTTTCCCGGGAGTTCCCGGGGGCTGGGGGAGAAAAGTTAGGAAGTGCTGTAGATGAAGGCGGGGTTGGTAGAATGTTCTGCGATATACTGAATCCAGATGGTTCTCCATATGAGGGAGATCCCAGGTACATTCTGAAGAGGAACCTGGACAAGGCAAAGAAGATGGGCTATACTTATTATGTGGGCCCCGAAATTGAGTATTTCTATTTCAAGAGCGAAAAAGGCACAGATGTTCTTGACGCAGGCGGCTATTTCGACCTATTGCCTCTGGATATGGCTCACGATTTGCGGAGGGAGACTATCCTTTGTCTGGAAAAGATGGGGATTGCCGTAGAATATAGTCATCATGAAGTGGCGCCTTCGCAGCATGAGATAGACTTACGCTTCACTGATGCCCTGACTATGGCGGACAACGTCCAAACATATAAGGTTATCGTCAAAGAGGTAGCCTATAAGAGGGGCGTCTATGCTACATTTATGCCCAAGCCTCTTTTTGGTCAGAATGGTTCGGGTATGCATACGCATCAATCGTTGTTCAAAGGTGATAAGAATGCTCTGTTTGATGCCCGGGATAACTATCACCTTTCCCGGGAAGGAAAAGCATTTATCGCCGGTCTCCTTTTTCACTCTCAGGAGATTACTTCAGTTTGCAACCAGTGGGTCAACTCATACAAGAGGTTGGTACCCGGATACGAGGCGCCTGTTTATATCTGCTGGGGGCAGAGAAACCGTTCAGCTTTGGTGCGCGTTCCTATGTATAAACCAGGGGAGGAGATGTCCACTCGCCCAGAGTTGAGAAGTCCTGACCCCGCCTGTAATCCCTATTTAGCTTTTTCAGTAATGCTGGCCGCTGGGTTAGAAGGCATAGAGAAAGGGTATGAACTTCCAGATCCAATAGAAAAGGATATATTCCTCCTTAGTGATGAAGAAAAAGAAGCCCAGGGGATTAAATTGCTTCCCGGGAGTCTAATCGAGGCAATCCAGATTACTGAGAAGAGCCATCTTGTCAGGAATACTCTCGGTGAACACATATTCAACAAATTTATCGATAATAAAAAGATTGAGTGGGACCGTTATCGCACTCAAGTTACGGACTACGAACTGCAGAAGTATCTGCCAATATTGTAGATGAGAATAGGCAAAGAAATGAGAGACCAGGTGGAAAAGGCGTTATCGAGGATACGGCCGGCTCTTCAAGCCGACGGCGGCGATGTGGAGCTACTTGAGATTACAGATGAAGGCGTGGTCAGGGTAAGATTGACAGGGGCATGCCGTGGCTGTCCTTTGTCCAAGATGACACTGGAAATGGGCATCGCTCAGGAGTTGAAGAAGCAAGTTCCTGGAGTTAAAGAAGTAGAAGCAATCTGAGAAAAATCGGTTAGGAATGGAGATTTTGTAGAATTTCATATCGAATTTCTTATTCTAATTTTTGGAAGAGGTAGTGTCCTTGGATATAAGGTTGCCCCGCGGAAGCGGGGCAATTTTTTGTGAGGAGAAAAGTTGATTCTTACAATGAAGACATTAATTTCAATCTTAGTTCTTCTCATTCTCAACTTTCGAGTATGGGCTTTTGAAATCCATCTTTCCAGCACTGTCCTGACCCAGGGCGAGACTCTGGCGGTGGAAGTTGAAGGGGTGGATACGGGGAGTAGATATTCCTGTTGGTTTAATGCGAGGAAGTATCCCGTATATCTCACGGAAAGAGGCTCTCTCAGGATATTGATTGGACTGCCATTCAATTTCGTTCCTGGCAAGTATGCAGCCCTAATTCTGGAAAAGACGAAGGGAAAAAAGGCAAAGAGGAAATATAAGTTACTGAGTGTCAATAGAAAGGTTTTTCCTGTAGCATATGTTAACTTCACTCCAGAAAAGAGAAAGTTGATTGGTTCCCCTCTGAATAAACGAGAGACAGAATTGATTGCTGGCGCCATAAAAGTTGAACATAAAAAGCAGAATTGGGAAAAAGAATTCATTTTACCAGTCGAGGGCAGGCTTGTTGGAGAGTATGGCGCTAAGAGAATGGCCGGCGAAGAATTTCTATGGAGTCACAAAGGAGTTGATTTAAAAGCTCCTGAGAGCACTCCGGTTCTATCAGCCAATAGTGGTGAGGTTATTCTGGCGGAGAAGGGTTTTTATCTACATGGAAAGACGGTAATGATTGATCACGGCCAAGGGGTGAGCACAATCTACCTCCATCTGAAGGCCATAGATGTGGAAAAGGGAGAAAAAGTTGGAAAGGGCCAGATTATTGGCAGGGTGGGAGAGACTGGTCTAGCTGCAGGTCCCCATCTTCACTGGGGACTTTATATCCATGGTGTGCCGGTCGATCCTCTCCCTTGGGTGAAGAGAGAATACTGAGTAGCACGGTGCCCAAATGATTAGAACTATAAATCTTACTAAGAGATTTGGCCAGTTGAATGCGGTGGATAACCTGAATTTGGAAATTTCTCCGGGAGAAATTTTCGGCTTCCTGGGACCGAACGGAGCAGGAAAGACTACTACCATAAGACTATTAACGGGGCTCCTTAGACCCACCAGTGGTCGAGCGGTGGTGGGGGGATACGACATACAGAAAGAGCCAGAAAAAGCTAAGAAGATTATTGGTCTGGTGCCTGAGCATCCCTTCCTTTACCAGAAATTGACGGGTAGGGAGTTTCTAAATTTTGTTGCAGAATTATATGAAATCCCTGTTGAGGTGAAGAAAAAGAGAATACCAGAGCTTCTTTCTCTATTTGAGATAAGCGAGTGGGAAAATATTTTGATGGAAAGTTATTCTCATGGGATGCAGAGAAGGATATTAATGGCTTCTATGCTTCTGCACGACCCAAAAGTGATATTTTTGGATGAGCCTCTGGTAGGTTTAGACCCCAGGGCCGGAAGATTGGTAAAGAGGCTTTTTCAGGAGCTTTCCCAGAGGAAAGTGACAATCTTCATGTCCACGCATACTCTGGAGATTGCCGAGAAATTATGCCAACGCATTGGGATTATCAAGGATGGTAGATTGATTGCCCTGGGCACGAATGAAGAGCTGAGAAAGAAAGTGGAAAGATGCGGGGAAATGGGTCTGGAAGATATATTTCTAAAATTGACCGGTGGGCCTGAATACGAGCAGTTATTGAAGTATTTAGAGTAATAATGGCTGGGATACGGGTTTTCGCATATAAAAAAGAGAGGTATTCTGGCTGCAAATGGATATTGCTATCTTATGCCAGATGAGGCTTCGGGAAGTAAGAAATCGTTTCCGTTTTATGGAGCCGGGGGCAAAAATAAAGAATTTTTTCCTCCTGGCAACAGGACTTCTATTTCTCTGGGCGCTGTATGGCGGGTTCTACCGTGTCTTAACCTATCTTCGGGGGGTTCCACTTCTCGGCCCGATACTGGTTGTTAAACTTCTTTCTATGGTATTTCTTACATTTTTGGGGATGCTTGTTTTCAGTAATGTCATTACTTCTTTTTCCACTGTCTATTTTTCTTCCGACTTGCCCTTTCTGATGTCCACACCTTTTCCCTTCCGTTCAATTTTCGGACTGAAGTTTGCAGAAACGCTAATCTATTCTTCCTGGATGGTGGTCCTTGCTTTTTTCCCATTTCTTTTGGCGTACGGGAAAACCTATTCTTTAAAAATCGCGTTCTATCTGCAGGTTGTCTTGGCGTTAATACCATTTTTAGTAATTGCGGCAAGCGTGGGAGTTATTGTCTCTCTTGTTCTTATGCACTTTTTCCCAAAAAGAAAGACAAAGGATATACTTCTGGTCCTGGCTGTATTCTCAGGAGGTGGGCTATACCTACTCTTTCGATTGCTCCAGCCCGAGAAGTTAGTTAAACCCGAAGCAATGGGCGGTGTGCTGAACTACCTTGCAATGATAAGAGCACCAAATTCGGAGTTCTTACCTAGCGCCTGGATTACTCAAGCAGTTGCTTTTGCCACCCATGGAGACTTTTTTGGCTATCTCCAATTCTTTTCAATTCTTATTTCAGTAGCCATAGTCCTATGGTTAATCAGTCTCTTTTTGGCGACGGCAACATACTATTCCAACTGGATGAGTGCTCAGGAAGGTGCCAGCCAGAGCTTGAGGAAAGATAGAATAGGAAAGGTGATTCGATTGCTGTTTAAAGGCTCCTCTCGGCAGGTAAGAGCAGTTTTGGAAAAGGATATTAAACTATTCTTTCGAGATACCGGCCAGTGGTCTCAGCTTTTTCTTTTGGGAGCGCTGGTGATTGTTTATCTCTTTAATATTTATAAATTGCCCCTGGATATCATCTATTTGAAGAGCCTTATCTCTTTTCTAAACATAGGCTTGGCTGGATTCGTTCTGGCAGCTTTGGCTCTTCGTTTTGTCTTTCCAGCAGTAAGCCTTGAAGGCCCCTCTTTCTGGATTATTCAGTGCTCGCCCTTTTCCTTAAGCAAATTTTTGAAAGAAAAGTTCTGGATTAGCCTTTTTCCCATACTTGTTCTGGGAGGGTTTTTGGTCCTGGTTTCAAATCTGTTCCTAAGAGCAGATATTTTCATGACACTACTCTCTTTAGTAACTGTAGCAGTGATGGTAGCGGGATTAACCAGTCTGGCATTGGGAATGGGAGCGATCTATCCTAGGTTTCATGTGGAGAACATCTCTCAGATTGAATCATCGCTCGGTGGAATTCTGTTTATGATTTATGCACTCTTTTATGTGGGTGTGATTATTGCCATAGAGGCTTTGCTGGTGAGAAGCTACTTTCAGTATTCTCTTGGTCTTAAGAGTAGCTTTTATTGGACTGGAATTGCCATCGTAATTACTGCTTTGATTATTGTTAATCTGACTGCGATTTGGCTGCCTCTTCGCTTGGGTAAGAAGGCATTAATAAATTATGAAGAATAATCGCTAACCTCCTCTTTTAATTTCCATAGAGAAAGATTCTCCTTCCACAAGAAAAGGAGGCCAAGACTTACGATTATAGTGAACTGAAAAAGATGTATTAGTACAGCGTAACTTAGAGCCCGGCTTTTGTCAACTGCAAAAAGGGCAAGAGCCGTGATGCAAAAATATTCATAGACCCCAATAAAAGCTGGGGAGGACGGAATCATTAAGCCCAGCGCTATTACAGTCATTGTGAGGTACGCTTGAGGGTAAGATAGCCATAAATTGAGTGCTTTCGCTACCAGATAGAACGTTGTCCCTTCGAAAGTCCATACCAGTATAGAGAGAAAAGAAACACTCAGTATTTCCTTCCGTTTTCGTAGCACATTTAGTCCCTCAGTAAAGGAACTCAGAAGGTTAAGTATTTTCTTCAAAATAGGTTCTTTAAGGAAGGCAAACAGGTTTTTGATAACCTTATTGGCGAGCTCTTTGTATCGCATCATCATGTGGAGGATAATTAGGATACCTAAGAATAGACCCCAGGCAACATAAGTCATCTTCTTGAGCCATTGAGGGAAAAAGTATTGTGGATAATAACCGCTTCCCAGAAAAAGTAATGCTACCAATAGAAGAACAACTAGAGTAAGTCCGTCAAAGACTCGCTCTACAACGATTGTCCCCAATGAGGAGCTCTTACTGATACTTTCCTTCTTTCCATTTACATAGGCGCGGATGAGTTCTCCAACCCTCAGCGGCAAAAGGTTATTTGCCATAAATCCAATAAGAACTGTTGAAACTAAGTTCAAAACCTTGCACTTCTTTATAGGTAGGAGAAGGTATCTCCATCTTATACCCCGTATCAAAAATCCGAACATATAGGAGACTAGCGCTGGGAATAGCCAGTAGTAATTAGCCATTTTCAGTGCCCTTCTGCCTTCCTCTA
>CAZTSA010000009.1:0-19699 GCA_964616885.1 uncultured Clostridia bacterium | reverse complement strand
CTGAAGCCTGCGACTACCAAAAATTAATATTCGATGCCTTCTCTTTCTTTTATGTCTCGATTGAGCGGGTGTTTTATTCTTTTCATCTCGGTAACCAGGTCTGCTCTTTCCATAATCTTTCTAGTGGCTCCCCTTCCCGTTAGAACAATCTCCAGAGACTCCGGTTTCTTTGCCAGAAGGTCCAGGATTTCCCTTTCCTTTAAGAATCCATCGCGCAAAGCAATCAGCATTTCGTCAAGAATTAACATGTCATACTTCTTCTGAAATATCTCCTTAATAGCTTCTAATGCTCCCAGGCACTCTTCTCTTGTCATCTCCGCTGAAATCTTCTTATTGAAGTGGGGGTGGTGGGGAACGAAGCCAGTGGTATCTATTCCCAGTCCCTTCAAGACTTTCATCTCGCCGTAAGGGAAAGCTTTCAAGTCTTTGAAGAAGTAGACAAAGCATATTTTAAACTTATGACCCTTTGCTCTTATTGCTTGACCGATGCTCGCTGTAGTCTTACCTTTCCCATCGCCCGTGTAAACCTGAATTAATCCTTTCTTTTCCAATTTAGGATACCTCCTCAAGATAATCCCTAATCCGCATAGGAATTTTTCAAATTCCTATGCTTCAAGATATTCTATTACCTCTGAATGGTTCCTGAGTACAACTGCCCCGAGAGATTTGAGCTCTGTATAAATATTGGTTGCCTTTCCCTCCGTGTAGTCGAATTCATCATTTTCCAAAAGGATTATGGGCTTCTCTGCAAATTCGAGAAGAACTTCCAGATTCTTTATATTTCCCTTTCCAAATTTCGTCCGTTCAACTATAACCAAATCAGATTTTCCTATTAGAGTTCTATTCCTGAAGAGGCTCTCATCCGATATGGGGGAGAATGGCTCTTCTCTTGCCACCTCAATTCCCAGAGAATCGCAGGCGAGCTCATCGGCATCGCCAATATTTAAGACGCCGCAAGTTACCCTATAGCCTTCAATTACGAGTTTTCTCATCAAGTCAGCTCCACTCCCGCCACCGGAAATAATATGAACCACCAGTCTCTTCTCCCGATACTTTTTAGACATCAATTTGCTAAGCAAAGTCACCCGAGGCGCACCGGTAACAGGATTCTTCTCCACAAGAACCTTGCTCTGGTAAACCCTCGATAGATTCTCTTCAGTTATCACATCATTTGGGCTTCCCATTTTATGAATTCTACCACCATCCAGCAAAATGAGGCGGTCGCAATACTCAGCGGCTAAATTTAGGTCGTGAGACACTATGATTACGGTTAGTCTTTTTTCAGCATTCAATTTTTTGATGAGGTCATAAATCTCTATCTGGTGTCCTATATCCAGATAACAAGTAGGTTCATCGAGTAACATGACCTCAGGCTCCTGAGCCAAAGCCCGGGCAATTATTGTTCTTTGTCTCTCTCCTCCGGAGAGTTCGAAAATCAGACGTTCGCTAAGACTGAGCGTATTGGTTAGAGCCATTGCCTGAGAAGCAATTTGTAAATCCTTACTCGATTCGAATCCCATGCCCGAGAGCCAGGGCGACCTTCCCATAAGGACAATCTGGCAAACTGTAAAGGGGAAGGGGAAATAGGTATCTTGAGGGACAACCCCAATTATCCGCGCGATCTCCCTTGTCTTGAGGTCCAACAAATCTTTTCCCTTAATATAGACTTCCCCATCCTCTGGAACTAAAACCCTGGAGAGTATCCTCAGGATTGTTGTTTTACCGGACCCGTTTGGCCCTATTATGCCCAGAATCTCTCCCTCTTTCACCTCAAATGAGAGGTCATTTAGAACCCAGCTCCTCTCGTATCTAAACCTCACCCTCCTCACCTCAAAAAAGGGGTCAGAGTCATTTTTGAGAAAGAAGGTAGATTCCTTTTCGCTCTTTTGCCTTTTCGAAAAAAAGGTCGCTGTCCTCATTTTTTTATTTCTTGTGTCTGAGGAGATAGATGAAGAATGGGCCTCCGCATATTGCAGTTATCACTCCTACTGGAATTTCTGTGGGTGCCAGAAGCGTTCTGGCGAGAGTGTCGGCGATCACAAGATATATACTTCCAGAAAGTCCGGCCGCAGGCAAAAGTAACCTGTGGTCAGAACCGATAATCATTCTTACAAGATGAGGAATTAATATCCCAACGAAGCCTATAAGGCCACTTACCGAAACCGCAGCACCTGTAATTAGTGAGGCGCCAACAAAAGCTATCTTTTTGGCGCGTTCTACATCAAGACCAAGCTGGACCGCGGACTCTTCTCCTAAAACTAGAAGATTTAGGCTGCGAGCATGGTAGAGAAGGATAAGAATTCCGATTATCACATAGGATGAAACTATCAATACCATAGGATAGTCCTGTGAACTCAAGCTGCCCATCAGCCAGAATATTATTCCCTCTACCTTGTGAGGGCCAGCTATGGAGGTGATGAACATAATTATGGCTGCAAGTATAGCTCCGCTTACCACGCCCACCAAGAGCATTGTTTGAACCGATATTTTCCTGTGCATTTTTGAGATATGGTAGACAAAAAGTATGGTTACTAATCCTCCTGCAAAACCGAACAGGGGAATTGACGGGAGAACACCGATATTAATGTTTAAACCGAGGAGTATGGCGATTATCGCTCCCAGAGCAGAACCGCTGGAGACTCCCAGGACATAAGGGTCTGCCAGAGGATTCCTCAACAGGGCTTGTAAAACCACGCCACTAACAGCCAGCGCTCCCCCTACCATACAGGCAAGCAGTATTCTGGGAAGTCGAACTTTTAACAAAATTACAGCTTTTGCATCCAACCAGTTTTGTTCGAGTGGATTAGAGAAGACCTCAAGTGCATCTTTAAGATTGATGTCTGCTGAACCTTGAAAAGAGCAGAATATTATGGTTCCGATGAGAAGAATCATTAACAGTAATATGGTTATGAACCACTTTTTTCTACTTAGAACTTTCATCTTTCTGCCTTCAGGAATATTTCGGGATGTATCGCCTTAGCCATTTGTATTAGTCCCTCAATCATTCTCGGCCCGGGCCTGGTTATCAGGTCTGCTTCGACTACGTGAATTCGGCCATTCCGCACTGCCGACATACTTTTCCACTTCTCCCACCATCTTTTTTGTGCCAGACAGGGGTCATCTGAAACCATTGAACAGATAATAATTACTTCAGGGTCTACTAAAAGGACCTCTTCGAGCGTGAATTTACGGTATCTGGTGGAGGAATCACTGAACACATTCCTGCCTCCGGCAATTTCAATCAAGTCGCTCGCCAGGCTTCCTGGACCTACAGATATTAACGGGTCAGCCCCCATTTCAAGAAATACCCCTGGCCGATAGATTCCGTTGACTTTTCTTTTGACGTAGGTCAGTCTCTTTCTTAAACTTTGCACAAGCCGTTTCGCTTTTTCCTCTCGACGTGTCAGCTTTGCTAAACAGGATATATTACGGAAGATGTCTTCTATATTCTTGGGGTCCAAAACAAAGACGCTAATACTAAAATTTTCCAGTTGCTGGATTAATCTGGGAGTATTGGTTTTTAAAGTGGTCGCCACTAAATCTGGTTCGAGTAATGCAATTGCCTCGATATTGGGGTCTAAGTACCCGCCCACCTTCGGCTTAGACTTCGCTCCTTCGGGATAGTCACAATAGTCTGTTACTCCGACCACTTCGTTATCGAGTCCCAGGGCAAAGAGTATCTCGGTGACGCTTGGGTCGAGAGAAACTATTCTCCGAGAAGGATGATCGAATCTCATTTCTCTTTGGAGGTCATCTATGCAAATGATCTCGTGGGGTGCACTTGATTTTACAGAAGGCGGCTGATTACTGCAGGAAGCCAGTAACAGAATATAAACAATAGGCAGGATGAATTGATGTTTCATATCGTAGTTCTCTTTTTATAGTGGTGTAGCCCTGATTAGAAAATCAAAAATCAAAAATTAAAAAATTACGGGGACAAGCCCCTACACTACAAATCAAAAATCAAAAATTATAGATTACGGGCATAAAGCCCTACACTACAATGACTTGGTAGTGTAGCCCTTTATGGGCGTAATTCTTAAATCCTCTCCCCCGGAAGAGAGGAAATCAATTATGCGCTGATGAGGGTGAAGATTAGAAGGCTGAAGACTTCCGTCAATTCGTTTATTGCGCCGAAAGTATCTCCTGTCATACCTCCGATTTTCCTGGCAATATACCTTGTCAGAAGAAGAGTAAACAAAAATATACTTAAAATAAAAGGTATCAATTGAGTTTTCAAAATTAGAAAGGTTATTAACAAAGTAAAAAGTGTTGCCCCTGACCATTCTCTCAAACTTACAGGCCTGGAGAAGAATTTTCCCAGACCTTCAGTCTTTGCTGGCTCAGACAAAGAACCTGAGACTACCATTGCCCATCTGCTGGATAGCGGTATCAGAAGCAAGACCTTGTATTTAATTTCCTCAGGAATTCCTTCAAGAAGAGCAAATTTCAAGAGAATCACAATAACAAGTCCCAGTGCCCCCACTGTGCCGATGCGACTATCTTCCATTATCTTCAGTATCTCTTGTCTATCCCTGCCAGCATAGAATCCATCCAATGTATCGGCAAAGCCATCCAGGTGTAACGCCCCGGTCAGAATAATCAGAAGAATAATAATTGATAGATTGACTACCGAATGGTTCAGGTGTTTTGAGAGGATGAAGTTAGCCCCGACCAGAATAGCACCAATGAGAAGGCCAACCAAGGGGAAGTATAATAAGGACTTAGGTAAATAATCAGCGCTAACATGAACTCTCTTACCGGGGCAAAGAATAGTCAAAAACTGAATTGCTGCTATCATAGATTTCATATATTCTCGGAAACTCCTGCCTCGTGAAAAGTTGCCATCTGAGTCAGTATCTTAACGCCTGCATCCACAATATTTATGCCCAGGGCGGCTCCTGTACCTTCACCCAGTCTGAGATTCAAGTCAAGTACAGGTTTCAAGCCCAAAAAGTTCAAAATTAGTTTGTGCCCGGCTTCTGCTGAGCAGTGTGATGGAATCAAGTAGCTCTTGACTTTTGGTTCCATCTCTATTGCCAGAAGAGCCGCTGCTCCAGAGATGAATCCGTCGATAACAACCGGAATTCTGTGGGAAGCCCCGGCGAGCATGACTCCAACCAGTCCTCCGATTTCGAACCCTCCGACTTTGGATAGGACGTCAACCGGGTCATCGGGGTCTGGCCTGTTAATTTCCAATGCATTTTCAATAACTCTTATCTTATGCGTAAATTTAGAATCATCTATTCCCGTACCCCTGCCAGTGACTTTTTCCACGGGCGCCTTAGTTACGGCCGCGGCAATTGCGCTCGACGCTGTGGTATTTCCAATTCCCATATCTCCTGTGCCGATAATGTCTATGCCTCTGGCTAATTCTTTTTCCACGATTTCGATTCCCTCATTGATTGACCTTATTGCCTCCTCCCTGGTCATTGCCGGTCCCTTTAGCATGTTCTTTGTTCCATAATTTACTTTCCTGATTATAAGGTGCGGATGGGGTTTTAGGTCACAAGCAACTCCCATATCCACGACTAGTACTCTCGCCCCTATGTGGCGCGCGAGAACGTTAATCCCTGCGCCTCCTTGCAAAAAGTTATAGACCATCTGCGTGGTAACTTCCCTGGGGAAGGCGCTCACTTCTTCTATTGCGATTCCATGGTCTCCAGCTAATGTAAATATCACCTTATTCTCCAAATTGGGGCTATCCTCTCTTTTGATTCCCACCACAATTTTTGCTAGTTCTTCCAGTCTTCCCAAACTCCCTCTGGGTTTGGTGAGAGAGTCAAGCCTCTTTTGGGTTTTTTCCATAATTTGCCGATCGATTGGCTCAATCTTTTCAATGACTTTTTGAATTTTCTCCATTCTTCCTCTTCTCCGTCTCCTCTCCCTTTTGGGGAGAGGATCGAGGTGAGGGGGAATATGTGCCCTTTATCTTAACGGGAATGCCTGCCTCCAACAAGTAAACCTCATCAGCAAGTCCACCAATTATCTGGTTGGCTTGACCAGCGATATCTCGGAAGCTACGGCCCAGTCTATTATCTGGAACAATTCCCATTCCCACCTCGTTGGAAACTACTAAAGTAGTAAATCTTCTTTTCTTGAGGATCTTGAAGAAATCTTTCGTTCTCTTCAAAATCGCTCCTTCTCTCTCTCCGGAAAGGAGAAGATTTGAAATCCAAAGGGTTAGACAATCAATTACTACTGTGTTCACTTTTCTCAATCTGGGCAGAGTTTTCGATAGGTCTCTCTCTTCTTCTATGGTTTTCCAGGATGCGGGGCGCCTCTTCTTGTGTTTCTCTATTCTTTTCCTCATCTCCTGGTCCAGAGGAGAGGCAGTGGCAATGTAGACAACTCCAGGCCGGCGAGATGATAACTTCTTGGCCTGAGTAATAGCAAAGCTGCTTTTTCCGCTGCGTGCTCCTCCCAATATAAGGATCAACTTACCCATATACTTCTCCAGAAATTAAAAAACCCAACCTTCACCTGAAAGTTGGGATTTAAACCTTATGAATTCGGCCAACCTTCCCACGAAGGCACGATATCGCAATCAGGTCCTCGGACTTACTCCTTTTACCTACTCTTTAAAAGGAGCTCACCGTTGCGGGGCAGTGTCCGACTTCCACGGACTTCCCCTGCTTGCATAAAAATTTTCAACAAATTTAATATATCACATTCATCATTCTTATGTCAAGTCTTTTTCCCAGCGTATCAGCGAATTCGACCCTGGTATTTCTTTTCACAATGTTTCGCAAGCAATTACCTTAAATTTCAACGCCTTTTTCAAACTTTGTCTTTTTGTATTCTTTTAGCCGTGCGAGAAGGTCATAGCCAAGGCCCAGGTTTCCCATCAGGACTTCTCCATTTACTGTCCCCCCGTGACAGTCAGAGCCCCCAGTGACCAGGAGACCAAACTCGTTAGCCCAACTCCCGAATTTCTTTACGTCCTCGGGTTTGTGGTTGGGATAATAGACTTCGATTCCATCCAATCCAAGACTTTTGAGTTTTTGAATAATTTCCCTGCTGCTTCCTCCGTAAATAGGGTGAGCGATGACAGAGATTCCCCCGATTCCTGAAATCAGAGTAATTGCCTCTTGAGATGACAATCTCAACTTAGGGACATAGGCGGGCTTGCCGTAGGCTAAATAAAGGTCAAAGGCTTCTTGCACATAATTGACAAATCCCTCATCTCTCAAAACTTTCGCCACATGCATTCTGCCAACAGAACCTTTACCAGCGACTTCAAATAGTTGTTGGGGGTCAATCTTAATTCCCAGGCGAGCCAGGTTCTCCAGGATATGATGGGCCCTCTCCCGGCGCGCTTTCCTGAAGTGGCGGAGTTTCTGCTGGAAACTTTCATCTTTCCAATCGACATAGTATCCAAGAATGTGTATCTCTTCATCTTGAGGGGACTCGGGCTCAACGCTTAGTTCCACTCCAGGAACGACCTCCACTCCCAGCTCCTTTCCTGCCGTAATAGCCGACGGAGTACCGTCAGTATTGTCGTGGTCGGTGATGGATATGGCAGCCAAACCCGCGTTCTTGGCATGGTTAACAATTTCTTCTGGAGTAAAATTGCCGTCAGAGAACGTGCTGTGTATATGCAAGTCAATATGTAGATTTTTCAATATCTGCTCCGTTAATTAGATTTAGACATTTGCGAAAGCAAGGTTTTTCCCTCCCTTTCGGCAGGACTCCAAAAGATTCTGGAGTCCTTGAGATAGCAAGGTTTTCTTGCGATTTCATCGGGGACCGAGGGCTGCTGATGGATTTAAAAGCAGAAAAATTACCGAAGAGGGCGATGGAGATCGAATTGAAGCTGGATTGGAGAGGGCGATAGCACTGGAATTCAAGCTTGACGGAAGCGGGCGATGGGACTGGAATTGAAGCTTGACTGAAGCGGGCGATGGGACTCGAATTGAAGCTGAGTTGGAGCGGGCGATGGGACTCGAACCCACGACGTCAAGCTTGGGAAGCTTGCATTCTACCACTGAATTACGCCCGCTTCAATTCCCGGGGCGCTCACCTTCTCGTGCCCGTGCCTTTCCCTCTTTCCCCTGGTCGTCGCAACCAGCTATACTGATCGAACGAATTCTATTTTAAAAACACCAGTTTGTCAAGTAAATGATTGAATTTTTGCCTGACATCCAGACCTTAATTTCATTTACTGAATCTATACTTAATTATGGTTAAAATGCCCCAAAAAGCGTCCTTCCAGCCGATCTTCTTTCCTTCCCTTAATGTTCTTGGAGAATACGATATGGGAACTTCGCGAATCCTGTATCCTTTCTTCAACAATTTAACGGTAACTCCGGCTTCGAATTCAAACCTTTCTGTTTGCAATGTCAAACTTCTCAGGACGTTACTGTCAAAAGCCTTATAGCAGGTATACGAATCGGTGAGGTTGGAATGGTATAATATATTTATTAACCAGGTCAAGAATTTGTTGCCTAAGACAAAATGGAGGTAAATCGGTTTATTATATTGTAGAAACCTGGAACCATAAACAACCTTGTCCTTTCCCTCCAGAATTGGCACGAGTAATCTTTGGTAATCTGCGGGGTCATATTCTAAATCGCCATCCTGTATAACCGTTACTTTTCCTTCAATGTAAGGGATCGCTGTCCTTATTGCGCTTCCTTTCCCCTGATTTCTCTTATGGTGAATTATTTTTATACTCGAATCAAGCCGGTTTTCGAGTATCCTTCCTGTCCTGTCCGTAGACCCATCGTTGACCACTATGATTTGCTTATCTATGTCTACCCTTTTTACTCTGTCGATTATTTTTTCTATTGTACTCTCCTCATTAAAAACTGGCATAATAACTGATAATTTCATAAATTTTCCTTTTCTAATATTTTTTTTAAAAACCTAAAAACTTTTTCTTTGTTTTTCAATTTGCCTTCAGCCTGAGCCTCCCCGACTTTCGTTAATAACTTGCCAATCAGAGGGCCTTGAGGAAGATTAAGACTTTCCATAATCTCGTCTCCCCTGACAAGTGGTTCAGGCAGAATTTGCTCCTTGTGGTAGTAGTATTTCTTTAACATTTTTTTGATAGTCTGTTCCTGTTTCTTTATCGACTTTCTACTTATTTCTACAGCGAGCCTTTTATTACGCTCGGGCAGAATCTTCCGATAAGAATAGCGATCTGCAAGTGAGATAAGAAGAGTATCTACTCCCTCTTGAGAGAGGTCTCTAAAAAAGCGATAAATTGCTCTGTCGGTTAATTGGGGAACTTCACTCAAGTTACCCGGACGCATATGGTGCGTGACCACCCTCTCTACAATTTTAATTGCCTTGTTGCTAAATTTAAGCCTTTCCATAATTTGAGTTACCACAGAGGTCCCGGCCTCTTCGTGGCCAAAAAAGCGGACTCTTCCCTGGTCCCTTACTATTTTCTTTGGCTTGCCAATGTCGTGGAAAATTGCCGCCCACTTTAAAACAGATTCTCTTTCCACTTCACCAAAAATTTTCTCGCCAAGATGAGCCGATATTTTGCGAGACATCCCTGGAAAAAGTTTGCCCAGGCTAGAGAGTATCTCTTCCAGGGATTTCAGGGTCTCCAGGGAATGTCCCCATAGCCCCTCCCGATGGTAATAATTTTCAGGTTTCTCCCTCATCATTTCTACTTCAGGAATTATTATACTCAACAGTCCCACTCTGTGCAGTCTTCGAATATGTTGGTAACTTTGAGGTGCAGATAGAATCCTCAAAAGTTCGTCTCGCACCCTTTCTTTCGCCGCATTCGTGATTAGACCAATTTTCTCCTTAATCTCATTCTCTGTCTCCTTCTCTATAGTGAATCCCAGGGTGGCTGCCAGACGATACCCGCGAAGCAATCTCAAGGGGTCATCGTCAAAAATTTCGGGAGAAGTCTTCCTTATCAGCTTCTTTTTCAGGTCTACCATTCCGCCAGAGGGGTCTACAATTGCCGTTGAACTGAGTTTTGCCCGTTTGAAGATGCCGAGGTCTCGTCCTATTCCATCTAATCTCACAGCCATCGCATCGATGGTAAAATCTCTTAATAACAGGTCATCTTCTATTTTTTCACCTCGCAATTGAGAGAAGTCCAAATTGAATGTCTCTTTACCCTTATCTTTAGAGACTTTCTGTCTTACCACCCGGTAAATCCGGTTTTTCTCATCCAGAAGGACAAAAGTTCCTCCCGCTTCGCTGGCGAAACTCCTGGCGAACTTCTCCGCGTTTCCTTCGGGAACGAGGTCGAAATCCTTGGTCTCCCTTCCTAAGAGTAAATCTCTTAAGCAACCGCCAACCAGAAATACTTTTCTCTGGGATTTGTTCACAAAATCCAGTATCAATTTCAGTAATTCTTCCATATCAGTGATTTGTGTTTTTAAACCAGGTGTCAATATCACCAAGAAGTGAGTCCTCCCGACTGTAGCAGTGGTAGCTCTTTACAGGCAAGGAGTCCAGGAAGCTCTTGCCGTAATTTCTTGTTATAATCCTTTTATCAAGAATAATAATTACTCCTTTATCGGTCTTGCTTCTAATTAGACGACCAATTCCCTGGCGGAGTCTGATTACTGCGCCGGGCAGGGAATATTCCTGGAAGGCATCAAGACCCCTTTTCTGAATTAGCTCCACCCTGGCTTCTTCAATAGGTTCAGTGGGAACAGCAAAAGGTAGCCTGACCAGAATCAGGCACTCGAGAGTCCTTCCAGGCAGGTCGACTCCTTCCCAGAAACTGTGAGTGCCCAAAAGAATAGAGTTAAAATCTTTTCTAAATCTATCCGTAATAATCGTTCTCGGCCCATCAATTCCCTGGGCCAGGACTTGAAATTTCATCTGAAGATTGGATTTAATCTCCCGGTAAACTTCATTTAGCATCTTGTGAGAAGTAAAGAGAATCAGGCTCTTCCTTTCCACTGTTTCCAAGACCTTGGTGAGCGTCTTGCACATGCGCATGGTATATTCCTTCTCTTCCTGGGGAGAAGGTAGGAAACTTGCGATGCTCACCAAGACCTGCCTTTCGTAATCGAACGGTGACCCGAGAAGGAGGGAAGAGACCTTTTCTCGAGGTAATAAGTTGAGTCCTAATCTATTTTTTAAAAAATCGAAACTTCCCCTTACTGTCAGAGTGGCAGAGGAGAAGATAAGCGAAGGAATCTGGCTATATAACAATTTATTCAAATATGGCCCCACCTCTAAAGGCGCAGCCGAGAGCTTTATTTCGTCCTTCCCTTTTTCCAGCCAGTAGACGAAGTTCGGGTCGCTCACCTCTGAAATGAAATTGAGGCCTCGAGCTATCTCCAGGCCGTCTTTGACTTTCCCTTCCACGTCCCTTGCCAGACTGGAATCCTCTATTTCTTCGGCCAGTTCTCCCAGTAGATGGAAGAACTGATTCCAGATGGGGAGAATGTTAGAGACCTGTTCCTTGAGAAAATGGTGACTAGGACTATCCTCCCTCAATCTCACCTTATCGGTTGCCTCATCGAAAGGAAATAAGTCAGAACTTTGCTTCAAAATCTCGAAGAAGTCTTTACAAGCCTTCTTCACTTCAGGCATTGCTCTAAATATGCGGTCGAGGCGCCGGGCTAATCCTCTTTCTCTGTTTGCTACTTTAGCCAGAATACCCCTTTCCGCCTTCCCTTTTTTTCTATAGATTTTGCCAAGCAGTCTCCTTAGCGTCCAATAGGACACTTCTAAACCCAGATATGTAGTAGCTACCCTTTCCAGGTTATGAGCTTCATCAAAGACTATGCGACTATATGAGGGGAGGAAGTGCTTCTCGGCTGCCAGGTCGGTGAAAAGGAGAGAGTGGTTGACAACAACAATTTCTGCTTCCATTGCCTTTTGTCGCGCCCTGGTAACAAAGCACCTCCTGTAGAAAGGACACTCACCTCCCAGGCAAGAAGTGTGGTCGGATGATACCTCATCCCAGAGATTCCAGAAAGAGGGGTCTTGCTCGAAATAGACACTCTCTTCTATATCTCCAGATTCTGTCTTGCCAAGCCAGATGAGAAGATGGACCAGAAACATTCTTTCCTCATAGCTTAATAATGCGGGAAGAGTTTCTTCCATCTCTTCAATAAAAGACGCTAATTTTCTCAGGCAAAGGTAGTTGCCTCGGCCTTTTAGTATAGCGCTGGAGAAATCTACTCCTAAACATTCCTTCAAAAAAGGAATGTCTTTCTGGATTAGCTGTTCCTGAAGGTTTTTGGTATTAGTGGAAATCATAAAATGCTGATTGTTCTTCTTTGCCCAAAATATGGCAGGAACAAGATAAGCCCAGGACTTTCCCACGCCAGTGCCAGCTTCCACAATTAAATAGTTCTCTTGATTGAGAGCCTCAGCGACTGCTTTAGCCATCTCTTCCTGTTCTCTGCGGTATTCATAAGACTCCAGCGCTCTTTTCAATTTACCCGAGGGTCTGAATATGCGAGCTATCTCTGAGACCTTCAAAAGGACCGGCTCTTCCTTCTCTTTGAACCTGTCACCCAATAATTTTATCTCGGGAAGAAAATCAAATGTGTTTTCTGCCTCCCTCTTTGGTAGAGAATTCGAAGTAATTAACTCTTCTCTTAGCTTCTTCAAAAATTCTTTATGTTCCCAGACAATGGGTTCTACCAGATGGTCAATTTCTATCAAGAGCTCTACTGGCAGAGTTCTTAAGTCTTCTTTGTTTATGGTGAACATTTGAAGGACCTGGATGGATACCTTAACCAGCCCTCCCTTTCGGGAGGACTCCAGCCAAATTTGCACGGTTAAAACCGTGCCTACAAATCTCCCTGCCTTTGTAGGCACAGATTCAATCTGTGCTCTTTCCTCCCTTTCGGGAGGCTTAAGACCCGGGTTTCGTGGGACTCCTATTTTTTTAATTCTTTGTCTAAACTTTCTTTGATTTCTTTCAGAGTCCGCCGCCTTTCCACAGGTGGCTTTACATGCCGAATGATTCTCATGGTCTCGTCCCTGTCGTATAGCCTGTAGCCGCCCCTGGTATAGCCCGCCACCTTCAATAACCCGATGTCAGTGTAGTACCTTACGAGGGAAGGAGCTACTCCTGCCTCCCTGGCTATCTCACCGATCTTAAGTAAACCTACTCGCGTTCTTTCCTTAGGGGACAGTTCCTCAATCTTCTTCTTTCTATTATTTTCCTTTGGCGCCATCTATTATCTTCCCCCTTATTCTGAAATTCCAGTTTCCGCTTTGGGTATTGCTTCAAGCAATCTCTTCGTGTAAGGATGATGAGGATTGTTGTATACCATTTTCACAGGGCCCGTCTCCACTATCTTTCCCTGGTGCATCACTGCTACCCTGTCAGATAGGAACCGCACGACGTTCAAATCATGTGCAATAAGAATGTAGGATAATCCCAGTGAATCTCTCAAATCGAGTAAAAGATTTAGAATTTGAGCCTGAACTGAAATATCTAAAGAAGATACCGGCTCGTCTGCAACAATCAATTCCGGCTCCATAGCCAGTGCTCTGGCAATTCCAATTCTCTGCCTTTGACCTCCACTGAATTGATGGGGATATTCGTTTAAGATGTTGACTGGCAAACCTACTCGATTCAAAAGCTCTTTCGTTTTCTCCGCTGTCCCCTTAATGCCTATTTTCTCACCGGCGGCTTCTAATCTATGTCTAACCGCTTCTCCAACAATAGTTCCTATTGTGAGCCTGGGATTGAGACTGGCAAAAGGGTCCTGAAAAATTATCTGTATTTTCCGAGCCAGTTCTCTCCTTCCCAGCAAAGAGATATCCTTGCCGTTGAAAAAAATCTTACCATCTGTGGCTTCGAGTAGCCTCATAATAAGCTTTGCCATAGTGGTCTTGCCACAACCCGATTCCCCCACCAGGGCAAAGATTTCCCGTTTCCTGATTTCAAAAGAGATGCCGTCAACAGCCCGTATATAGTCGACAACTCTTCTAAATACTCCCCGCTCTACAGGAAAGTACTTCTTCAGATTCTCAGCTCTTAAAATAACACCGTTGGCCTGACCTTTTTCCTCCACGTCTTCTCTTCCCCCTCCTAACCCTCTCCCCGAGGGAAAGGAAATACATGGACTAGTATCTACTAACCGGCACGGATACATCTCGCCCAGTGATTTTTGATTATTTCCCTGAACCTTGGCTCCTCCGGTTTACACTGTTCAATAACTATCGGGCATCTGGGATGAAATTTACACCCGGAAGGCAAATTGCTGGGGTCAGGGACCTGCCCGGGAATAGATTTGAGCCTTCTCTTCTCACCCTGGGAAAAATCCGGTGATTCTTCTCCAGACGGGAGAGATTCCAAGAGTCCTCTGGTATAGGGATGTAAAGGATTATGGAAAATTTCAGAAGTCGACGCTTCCTCAACTATGTTTCCGGCATACATAACCGACACCCTCTGGCAAGTCTCGGCAACTATGCCAAAATCGTGAGTTATCAAGATTACAGAAAGTCCCAGCTTCTTTTGGAGTTCGGTTAGAAGGCCCAGTATCTCCTTCTGGATGGTGACATCGAGCGCCGTGGTTGGTTCGTCGGCAATTAGAATTTCGGGATTGGAAGAGAGAGCCATGGCAATCATCACTCTCTGCTGCATTCCTCCACTCAGTTGATGAGGATAGGACAACATTGTATCTTTTGGCTTGGGCATCTTCACCAATTCGAGTAGTTCGATTATCTCTTTCTCCATCTGTTGAGTGGGCAGGTTTTCTTTCCTGTGGAGAGATAGAGACTCAGCTATCTGAGTGCCTACCCTGAATACAGGATTTAAAGAAGTAAAAGGGTCTTGAAAAATGATGGAGATTCTATCCCCCCTTACCTGTAGTAATTTCTCTTTCGATAGACTCAGGAGTTCCTCTCCTTTAAACAGTACCTCGCCGGATACGATTTTCCCTTCCCTTTCTGAGATTAATTTCAGTATTGAGAGGGCCAGTGTGCTTTTTCCACAGCCCGATTCACCAACTATGCCCAAGACTTCGTTCTGTTTCAGAGTTATGGAGACATTCCTCAAAGCAGGTATGATTTTACCTCCCTTATAGAACTCAACTGAGAGATTTCTTACTTCCAGCATTTTTTCCATTTTATCTGGTAGGCACCAATGATTTTGGCACCGCATCCTGCCTATTCTGCCATCATCCTGGGGTCCAGCACATCGCGTAGTCCCTCACCGAGGAGGTTGTAAGCCAGAACTGTGACGAGAATTGCCAGGCCAGGATATAAAGAAAGCCACCACGCCACAGTAATATAGTCCTTGCCTGCAGTTAAGATATTACCCCAGCTGGGAGTTGGCGGCTGAACACCCAGGCCGAGAAAGGATAGAGCCGACTCAGTCAGAATTGCTCCGCCAATCCCCAGTGTAGCTGCAACCAGAATTGGGGCCATCACATTGGGCAATAGATGGACGAACATCACTCTTCTATTTGACAGACCCAACGCCTTGGCCGCCTGAACGAATTCCCTCTCCCTTACTGAAAGACATTCGCCTCTGACCAGTCTCGTCAAACCAGGCCATCCTGTCAGCCCGATAACTACCATTACATTCCAGATATTGGGTTCAAGAAAGGCAATTACCATTAAGATTAAGAAGAATGTGGGGAAGCAGAGCGTTATGTCCACAAATCTCATAATTAGACTATCGAGCCCCCCACCAAAGTATCCAGAAAGGAGCCCCAGCAAAGTCCCTATTATAATGGCAATGCCAACTGCCACAAATCCCACAAGGAGTGAAACTCGAGTCCCGTATATTATTCTGGAGAGAAGGTCCCTTCCCAGGTCATCGGTTCCTAAGAGATGCTTACGGGAAGGCGGCTCTAACCTATGGAGAATATCCTGCTCGTTGGGATGGAAAGGAGCGATGAGAGGAGCGATAACTGCCACCACTGTCAAGGATAGTATAATTAGAGCTCCAAACAGAGCCAGCTTGTTCCTTCTAAATCTTCTCCAGAAAATCTTCCACACGTTCTTACCTTCCTATGTATATCTAATGCGCGGGTCGACAAAAGCATAAGTTATGTCAGCAATTAGATTGCCTAACAGAGTGAGAAAAGCAGCAATAACTCCCACACCCATGATTACAGGATAGTCTCTTGCCATAATCGCCTGATAACCGAGGCGCCCCATGCCAGGCCATGCGAAAATGGTTTCAAAAATAAACCCGCCTCCGATCAAAGCGGGAAGTGATAGTCCCAAGAGGGTAACAATTGGAATCAGAGCATTCCGCAGGGCATGGCTATATACTACTTTTCTTTCAGGTAGTCCCTTGGCGCGGGCGGTGCGAATATAGTCCTGACGGAGTACCTCCAGCATGCTCGCTCTGGAATATCTGGATAGGTATGCCAACCCACCAAAAGCGGAGACAAAGACGGGTAGGATTAAATGTTTAATTATGTCCCACAGTTTCCCCCAGATGGAAAAATAGGGAAAGTTAACGGAATGCATTCCTGAAATGGGAAGCCAGCCCAGAATTACACCAAAAAGTATCATTAACAGCAGGGCGAGCCAGAAAGCGGGAATGGAGAAACCCAGAAAGACAAATACTGTCAGCCCCTTGTCGAATAGTGAATCCTGTCTAACTGCGGACATAATCCCGATGGGCAGGGCAATAAAGAAGATGAGAAGCAACGAGAGGATATTTAATAGCAGGGTTGCCGGAAGCCTCTCCAGAATTTTTGTAATAACTCGACGCCCGTCTTTGAAAGACTCTCCAAAATCGAAACGCGCTATACGGCTTAGCCAGAGCCAGTACCGGACATGGATTGGCTTATCCAGCCCGTACAGCGAACGGAGACGAGCCTTTGCCTCAGCACCAATCTTCGGGCTCAGTCCAGTCAGCATATCCGCGGGGCCGCCAGGAGATAGTTGAACGACTGCAAAGGTAATGATTGTAATTCCCAGAAGGAGCGGAATCATGAACAAAAGCCGACGAACAATGTACTCAAGCACAGTCTCTTTCCTCTATAAGATTTTGGTTAGAATCAAGATAGCCATTATGATAGTTATGAGCACTTTTACTGCAATCGCTGCCACCCTTCCCAGAAAAGCACCCAGTCCAGCAGTAATAGCCCTCTTGGTACCCTCTTTCCTGAACAATTCAAAAAGGAAGGCCCCCAGAAATCCGCCTGCCAATCCACCCAACAACGGGCCAATAATAGGAAAGAGATAGTTTCCCAAAAAGATTCCAATAAGGCCACCTAAAAAGGCACCTATTAAACCCAATCTCGAAGCTCCGTAATGCTTTGCGCCGAGGATATTGGCAAAAAATTCAAAAATTTCACCTGCAACTGCCAGTCCCAGGAGTAGAATTAAGAACCAGAACGTTACTTTTTGGAAACGGGTAACCAATCCATAAATCAAGGCGTCAGCGAAAATAATAAAAGTCCCGGGAAGTCCAAAGAAAGGCGATATAATCCCCAGAAGTAGAACGGCTACGAAAACCACCATTCCAAAAATTTCCATCTAAAACACTCCTAAAATCCCCTCTCACCTTTGGGGAGGACCCCCTCACCCTAACCCTCTCCCCTATGGGGCGAGGGTCAAAGGTTTTTCTCCTCTCCCCTATGGGGAGAGGATGTTAGGTGAGGGATTTTAAGTGCTACTTTTCTCTATATAAATTTTGGTACCCTTGTTCAGATCTAAACCCCGGGAGGCATTATTGCGACAGAGCGAAATCTCTAAGCTATCGAAACTGCCAAATATAGCAATGGGTAAACCCTTTTTCCCTTCCTCATAAGATGAGCTGATTTTGGATATTTTTGCTTTCCCTATAACTATTTGAAACTTCTTGTCCCGAACGAACCGGAGAAAAGTATCTTTATTAATATTGGTAATCAAGTTTCCAAAATGGTCCACATAGATAACTTCACCTGAGAGGCGATTCTTTTCCGCTTGAGGCTCGGGCAATTTTATCTTCTTTATATCACTTATTTGCGAGCCAAAGTTCTCTATTTTTTCTCCTTTAGAAAGATGGGCTGCAACCGGGGCAAAGATATCCCGACCATGAAACGTGTGAGAGACTGGCTTCACAAAATATTTTTTATTGGTTATCTGAATAATCCTTTTTATGTCTCGTTCCACAAGAAAAGATAAGACTCCATTATCGGGTGCAACAAATAAGTATTTTCCCGTTTCCACTATTATAGATTTTCTCTCAGTCCCCACTCCCGGGTCCACCACGATGAGGAAGACCGTGCCTTCAGGGAAATATGAATAGGAGCCTCTTAAAAGGAACGCTGCTTCCTGGATATTGTGGGATTCTATTTGGTGGCAGAGGTCAACAATTCTTACCTCTGGATTAATACCATATATTACCCCCTTCATAACTCCCACAAAATTGTCATTCAATCCGAAATCCGTCAATAAAACAATGACGCCCATCTTTTGTCCTTTTAATTTCGCTCCGACCAATCGGAGCGACTACCGTCGTAACTTGGTAGCCGCAACCTTCAGGTTGCGTGGGTATGTCCGCAGGCTAAAGCCTGCGACTACCAATCTGTTAATAGCAGTTTCTCCCTCAGCTCTTCTATCAATCTCTTTCTGTTCTCCAAAGTTACCTCAACGATTTCCACATCTCCCCTTTCTCTAACGGCATCTGTAAATTTATTATGCCTTTGCTGAAGCGTGCCAATTACTCTTTTTGAGCTATCCAGCGCTTTAATTACTGCCTCCTGAAATTTGGGAGAGTAGAGCTCCATTCTTCCAATCTCATCGATTAAGACAATCTTCTGATCAATATTATCTAAAGCAAGGAGAATACTCCTGCCGGCAATATTCTCTAAATCTTCGATATTAACTCCATATTTCCCTACTCGATAAGGGGCCTTCAAATCCTTATGGGCTAGAATTCCCTTCTTACCTCTGAGAGTGACAATCCTGAAGCCTTTCCTTTCCCCCCTCTCCCGAATCTCCTCCGTATAGAATCCACCGACTCCTTTCAACCCGCTGATAAGTTTCATAATAACTGTTGTCTTCCCTACACCGGGCCTGCCAGTGAACAGAATATTCTTCTTCATTTCATTCATACCCTTTATGGGACGGCTTCGCTTTACTGCTTATTGATATTTTGAAAGACAGTTTGTTCATCGCCGAAAATCTGTACATAAAATTGTTGACAATTGTGGATATTTTCTATATTATGTCCAAGTGATAAAAAATGGCAAAGATAGTATTTTTGGGCACAGCTGCGGCAGTAGCCTCAGCTAAAAGAGATAATACTTCATTGCTTTTTGTGGATGATTCCGGAATAAAATTTCTCATAGACTGCGCGGGAAGCCCTGTAGCAAAACTTGCCAAACTCGGTTTCGACTATCGTCAAATCTCTAACCTCATACTAACCCATACTCACGTTGACCATATCTATGGAGTGCCTTCTCTCTTTCACTCTCAGTACAAGCTATCAAACAGAGTAAATATTTTTGCTACCCAGGAATGTCTCTTCCTCGTCAGAGGACTTCTCTCTTTTCACAGGCTTGAAGACCCCAAGAAGTTTCCGGAAGTCTCTTTCCAGACTATACCAGTAAATAAGAATAATTTCGTATTTTTCGAAAGCGGAAAGACCATCATCTCCTCTTTTCCGGTAAAACACGCGCCCGATTCTATAGGACTAAAATTTTTCCTCAAGGACTCCCAATTAACCTGCGTGTACTCAGGAGACACAGCGTTTAGCAAGAAAATTATTGAGGAAGCAAAAGGCGCTGATTACTTAATCCACGACTGCGCCTGCCCATCACGGTTTGCCAAAGGTCTTGAAGAAGTACAC
>CAZTSA010000008.1:0-20892 GCA_964616885.1 uncultured Clostridia bacterium | reverse complement strand
ATTTGGATATAATAATCGGCCAGGGTCCTAGCGCCAGAAACATTAAACTTCAGCTCCCCCGTTTCACCTTAGTTGGTGCAACCACCAGGGCAGGGTCCTTAACATCGCCTCTCAGGGAGAGATTTGGCATCGTAGCCCGCTTAAACTTCTACTTAGACAGTGAATTGGAACAGATAGTTCTGCGTTCAGCGAGAATTCTAGATATTGGTGTAGACCCGGGCGGAGCCAGAGAAATCGCCCACAGGAGTCGTGCCACACCCAGAGTAGCTAATCGCCTTCTGAAGAGAGTCCGTGACTATGCTGAGGTCAAAGGAGGTGGTAGAATCACGGAGAAGATTGCTAAGGAAGCTCTGGAGATGTTTGAGGTAGATGGAGTGGGACTGGATAATATGGACCGAAAAATATTGACTACGATCGTGGAGAAATTTTCAGGAGGGCCAGTAGGTTTGGAGACAATAGCAGTGGCCGTAAGTGAAGAGACAGAAACCATAAGCGACGTTTACGAACCCTTCTTGATTCAATCTGGATTTCTGGAACGCACACCCCGGGGGAGAGTAGCCACTAAATTAGCCTATCAGCATTTAAGGCTAACCAAAGATTTCCCTAAAGAACAGAAAGAACTATTTTGAAGAAGAAAAAGAAAAAGGGGTCAGAGTCATTTTTTGACTTTGATTCCAAGGATTCTTTGCAGACTTCTTCTTAAGAACAAGTAATCGTAGAGCGACCTTCCCGGTCACACAAACAGTGCTCTGTAAGAATTGCACCCTGAATTTAGTTAGATGCATATGAAGTTCAATGTAAAAGCCTGTATACCAAGACAGGCTTTATTTAAATTATTGAGAGAAAAAAAGAATTTTTCACAGACTTCTTTCTAGAAGAGAGACATAGATGAAACTTTTGCTACATGTTTGTTGCGCAGGTTGTGCGTGCTATCCATTAAAAAAGTTGCGTGAAGCGCAAGATTTCGAAATAACAGGTTTCTGGTATAATCCTAACATCCACCCGTACAGCGAGTATCAGAACAGGATAATGGCATTAGGTTATTTTTCCCAAAAGGAAAATCTGCCAATAGTCTGGAAAGATGAATATGCATTAGACGAGTGGCTGGAAGCAACCAGGGGCAAATCTGATTTGACCAGCTTTCCTCAGAACAGGGAGATGAGTCTTGGCTACTGGACGAAAGAGAAAAGATGCGAGCGATGTTATGAATTGAGGTTGAAAAAATTGGCGAAAGAGGCAAAAGAGAAAGGCTACGACTACTTTTCGACAACACTCTTATATAGCAAATTTCAGAACCACGAGTTAATAAAAGAGATTTGCGAGAAACTTAGAAAGCAACATGAAGTAAATTTCTACTATTTCGATTTTCGTATTGGCTGGAAAGAAGGCATAGAGATTTCCAAGAAGATGGGCCTTTATCGACAGCACTATTGCGGATGCATCTTTAGCGAAAAGGAAAAGTATTTTCTTGATTCAGAGTAGTGGAGAATAAATGAACGCTTTAGGAAAGATTCTTATGATTTTTGGAATAGTTCTGGTATTGGTCGGATTGATTCTAAGTAGCGGAGTCAAGATTCCTTATCTCGGCAAATTACCCGGGGATATTTGTATAAAGAGACCAAATTTCACTTTCTATTTTCCCTTAGCCACCTGTATTCTTTTGAGCGGAATTCTGTCCTTAATTTTCTGGATTTTGGGGAGGAAGTAAATGCAAACGGTAATTAAATTCTTTTTCGGGTCGATATTTTTGATTTTACCCCTCCTTCTGCCCTCTTTGTCTTTGGCCAGAGGTCGTTTACCCGAAACAATTATTCGAATAGGAATTTTAGAAGATGTTTATTCAGCCAATATTAGTGCGGATGGCGATTTTGAGCTCATTGATTTAGGAACTGCGGAACACCTTAGACTGGAGGGTAGTAATATCTACTTAGTCTTACCCACATCCCAAGGAATAAGAGTCGGAGAGAAGATATTTGGCCCATTAGTTCGGTTCAATTCCTCCTCTGATGCCGGGATGCTCAGGGTGAATGGTCGAAGATACAGGGACGCGGTAAAAATTTCATTGAATAGTAGAGGGAACTTAAATGTAATAAATGAATTGGGAGTAGAAGGATACCTTTATGGCGTAATGACCCGGGAGGTATCTCCTGAATGGTCTATGGAAGCCCTTAAGGGCCAGGCGGTAGTTTCCCGGACCTACGTCATGAAAAATTTAGGAAAGCACGATAAAGAGGGCTTTGACCTTTCGGCTACGATAACTTCCCAGGTATATGGTGGAGTGGAAGCAGAAGATGACCGCACATCTAAAGCAGTCAATCTAACAGAGGGAGAGGTGATTACCTATAAGGGAGACCCTATAAAGAGCTTCTTCCACAGTAATTGTGGAGGACATACAGAAGATGTGTCCAATGCCTGGGAAGGTGAAGAGGAACTTCCTTATTTGCAAGGAAGGCCCTGTCCTTTTTGTAAAGAATCCCACCAGTACTACTGGGAGAAGACGATAGAAAAAGAGATGATTGAGGAGAAGCTCAATAAGAACGGACACAATGTGGAAGACATTAAGAAAATTAGAGTTTTAGATAGAAGTTCCTCCGGTAGAGTGACTTATTTGGGAGTCTATCATAATCGAGGTCGCCTCAAAATTAGAGCGAGCGATTTCAGGATGGTCATGGACCCCAGCGTCATAAGGAGCACGCTGTTCGCAATAGAACAGATGGGAAATAGAATAAAGTTCTACGGCCGGGGATGGGGACATGGGGTAGGCATGTGCCAATGGGGTGCTAAGGGAATGGCTGAAAGGGGAGCCAATTATCGACAGATTTTGCAATACTATTATCCCAAAACTAAAATTGAGAAATGGGAAGATTGACAGAACTCCAAAATTATAATTATTACTTGCCTGCAGAGCTTATTGCTGAGAAACCCGCTAAGCCCAGAGATTGCTGTCGACTTATGGTGCTATCCAGAACAACAGGACGGATAGAGCATAAAAGGTTCATTGACATAGCTGGGTTGATTAAGCCTGGCGATTTGCTGATAGTTAATGATACCAAGGTAATAAAAGCCAGGCTCCTGGGAAGGAAGAAGGATACTGGAGGAAAAGTAGAGTGTCTACTTTTAAGGCCATTGCTGAAGGAGGAAAAGATAAGCGGTAATCTCTTTCCAGAAAGCAGAGATTTCAAAGAGGTTTGGGAGGCAATAGTCAGGCCAGCAAAAAGAATAAGAGAAGGGAGCGAGGTCCTATTCTGGAAGAACAGTTGGGGAGAATTATATTCTCCAAGAAACCCTTGTTTGCTTGGTAAGGTCTTATCCAGACAAGAAGGAAAATTCATCTTCGGATTCGACTTCAAAGGAGCCCTCAAAGAGAACCTTGAAAAAGTGGGCGAAGTCCCCCTCCCACCTTACATTAGAAGAAATTCTTTCGATAAATTTAGACTTCAAGACAGGATATGGTACCAGACCATATATGCGAAAAAAGAAGGGGCAGTAGCAGCTCCTACGGCAGGGCTCCACTTCACGAAAAGGCTGTTAAACAGAATCGAAGCCAAAGGAGCTAAGGTCGCGGCCCTGACTCTACATGTAAGCTGGGGAACTTTTAGGCCAGTGAGAGAGCCTGAAATTACCAGGCATAGACTCGACGCTGAATACTTTGAATTAAACGGAGCCACTGCCAGAGCAGTTAATGAGGCTATGGAAAATGGAAACCGAATCATTGCAGTGGGAACCACTACGGTGCGAGTTCTGGAATCGTGCTGTCTGGAGAGAAAGGGAGCGTCAATTTCCACCAGATCAGGAAAGAAGGCCATAGTAAAATCTGGGAATGGTTGGACAAAACTATTTATTTATCCTGGTCATGAATTTAAGGTAATAGATGGGCTGATTACCAACTTCCACTTACCCCGGTCAACTCTTCTTATGCTGGTGGCAGCATTTGCTGGAAAGAAGAATGTTTTCCGAGCTTATGAGGAAGCCATAAAAGAGAAATATCGGTTCTACAGTTATGGCGATGCCATGTTAATAATTTGAACTTTCTAAATTTAGAACTCCCGTTAGAGTGGTCGCTAGAAATTCTCTTGAGTGAATTCATGACGGGGTGAAGGGCTACACTATGCCAACCTTTGGAGAAGATAGGGATCAATGTGTTGATCAGTTTTGGCTGTAGAAAGGTGTTGTACCATTGACAAACAGGAGGGCACTTGTGTGATTGGTTTACGCGAAGTGCAGGAATCCCCGAAAGTTAAAGCTTTTTTGAAGCAGGCTGATGATAATTTCATGGCTATTGGCTACAAGGAACATGGCTTCAGGCATGCTAACTTGGTGGCAAATATCGCTCGTAATGTTTTGAAGCACCTTGGATATTCGGACAGAGAAAACGAGCTTTCTGGCATAGCAGGGTATCTACATGATATAGGGAACGCTATAGGGAGGAATAGACACGCACAATCAGGGGCACTCTTGTCCTTGCAGATACTGACCCAAATGGGAATGGCTCCGGAAGAGGTCTCTCGGATTATTAGGGCAATTGGAGGCCATGAAGAGAAAGAGGTGGATCCAGACGGTGCAATAACAGCAGCTGTAATCTTGGGAGACAAGACAGATGTCCATTTCACCCGAGTCCGCAGTTTTTCAGGGAAATCTCAACAGGTATCTACTTTCACTACTCATGACCGGGTCAATTTAGCCTGCCAGAGAGCATTCCTTAATGTGGATGGGGACGCGGGTAGAATCTCCCTTGAGTTAACTATAGATACAACGATATGCTCAGTAATGGAATACTTTGAAATTTTTCTTTCTCGAGTGCTCTTCTGTCAAAGAGCAGCCAGGTACCTTGGACATAATTTTGTTTTGTTCATAAACAGGGTGAAATTCTTATGAGATACTGATGAAAAATTGCTTTGAAGTATTGAAGAAGTGTAAGAATAATAATGCCAGAACAGGTAGAATCGTGACAGCTCACGGGATAGTAAATACTCCTGTGTTTATTCCTGTGGGGACTCAAGGCACAGTAAAGACCCTCTCACCGAGGGAACTGGAAGAGGCAAGAGTCGAGATGATTCTCAGCAATACCTACTACCTCTTTCTGAGGCCCGGGGTGGAGGTAATAGAGAAAGCTGGCGGGCTGCATAAATTTATGGGTTGGGATAGGCCAATTATTAGCGATAGTGGAGGGTATCAAGTTTTCAGTCTTGCTGACTTGAGGAAGATAACTCAGGAGGGGGTTGAGTTCCAGTCACACATAGACGGCGCCAGGCATTTCCTTTCTCCGGAGAGAATTATTGACATTCAGGTTAGTCTAGGCTCGGACATTATAATGTGTTTTGATGAATGCACTCCCTATCCTTGTGAAAGGGATTATGCCCAGCAGTCTATGGAATTAACATTGGAATGGGCTAGAAGGTGCAAGAAAGAATTTGACGAGCAGACCTCGTCGCCAAATCCGCAATGTCTTTTCGGCATCGTTCAGGGAGGAATGCATAAGGATTTGAGGAAGAGGAGCGCTGAGGAGTCAATGAGAATTGAATTTGAAGGTTACGCAATAGGTGGATTGAGCGTGGGGGAACCCCAGGATTTAAGAAACGAAGTTCTGGAATTCACGACGCCGCTACTTCCAGAAGATAGGCCGCGATATTTAATGGGAATTGGACAACCCCAGGAAATATGGGAAGCAGTGGAGAAAGGCATCGATATGTTCGATTGTGCCATGCCTACCAGAAATGCCCGTAACGGTCAGGTCCTCACTTCCACGGGAAAGGTAGTAATCAAAAATGCTCAATACAAAGAGGATTTTGGACCTCTTGACCCGGAATGCCAATGTTACACCTGTCGTCACTTCTCTCGGGCCTATCTTTGCCATCTCTTTCGGGCAGGAGAGATTTTGGCACTGCGATTAAACACTTTACATAATACTCATTTTATGGTAAAATTATTTAAACAAATTCGCCAGGCAATTGAAAAAGACCGCTATGAAGAGGCAAAAAGAGAATTCTTGAGAAAGTGGCATAACGAGAGCTCGTAGCGGAAAATTCATGGTTCGTAAGCAAGGGGGTTCTTAGAGGCCATCTATTAATTGCGAACTAACTGTTAGGAAATTAAACATACGGAGGTAGCTAATGGATTTTGCTTATGCTTTAGGCCAACGCCCATCGGGAGCTGGAGAGACACCCAGAGGGGGTGCAATTGGGGGGCTATTACCTTTAATTCTGATCTTTTTTGTTTTCTATTTTCTTCTGATCCGTCCTCAACAGAGGAAAGTTAGAGAGCACCAGAAGCTTCTCAACGCGATAAAGAAAGGGGATGAGGTCATTACTTCTGGTGGAATCTATGGGACAATAACTGCAGTCAAAGGCGATGTTGTTGATTTGAAAATTGCTGAAGGCATAAAGGTGGTGCTTTCTAAAAGCGCAATCGCCACAGTTATAAAATCCCCCGCTACTTCCAATCAGGAAAAAGATACGGAATGAGTAAAGTGACAATTCAAGAGGTTAAACAGCATCCTCGAGTAATTGCGTTTCTTGGTGCAGCAGACCAGTACATGGACGCAGTGGGCTATACGGAACATGGGCAGCGCCACGCCAACCTGGTCTCCAATATCGCCCATAATATCTTGACTCACCTGGAGCACCAAAAGCGTATGGCAGAGTTGGCTGCAATTGCCGGTTACCTACATGACATAGGAAATATGGTTTCAAGGATGGCCCACGAGCAGTGCGGAGCTCTTTTAGCTATTGAAATTTTAGAAAGTCTGGGAATGGAAAGTGACGAAATTGCTCTTATCGCAGGAGCGATTGGGAACCATGAGGAGGAAACGGGCGACCCAATCAATGGCATTGCTGCAGCCGTTATTCTAGCCGACAAGTCGGATGTTCATCAATCGAGAGTGCGCCCCAACTTAAAGATGTTCGATATTCACGACCGTGTAAATTATGCATCTAAGAAGTCATTTTTAAGAGTAAATAACGCGAAAAAAGTAATTACATTGGAACTTACCATTGACACCGGAATTTCTCAAGTGATGGAGTACTTCGAGATATTTCTGACAAGAATGATAATGTGTCGGCGAGCAGCAAAGTTTTTAGAATGTAATTTCGAACTAATTATTAATAACATTAAACTTCTATAAGCGCCATTTAGAACAGGGGATATTTATGAAGAAATCGATTCAATGGAAAGCAATCATTACATCTTTAATCCTCATACTGGCACTGGCATATCTATATCCAACATACCAGTGGTATAGTAAATCGCCCGAGGAGAGAGCAGGGCTGGAGAAGACTAGAGATAGAATTCTGGGTAAAATCCTGAAGCTGGGCCTCGATTTAAGAGGAGGGATGCATCTGGTTTTGGAAGTCGACTTGAATAGACTTCCCGAAGGCACTCCCCCCAGCGATGCTATGGAGAGGGCTTTAGAGATTATCCGTAATCGTGTAGACCAATTCGGCGTGGCCGAACCGGTAATTGCTCGCCAGGGAGATAAGTGGATCGTTGTAGAATTGCCCGGAGTAAAAGATCCTGAAAGGGCAGTTGAGCTTATTGGGAAAACGGCATTGCTTGAGTTCAAATTGGTCAATGACAAAGTGAGAATAGGCGATATATTGGATTCCGAAGGAAAAATTGATCCCAGCAAGATTCCCGCTGGTTATGAAGCGCTGCCCGGGACCGGAGAGACAATATATTTAGTTAAACAGGAGTCAGAAATTACTGGAGCAGCATTGACAAATGCCAAGGTAAAGATCGGGGGCGAATATAACATGCCCTACGTAGCTGTCGATTTCAATAAGGACGGCGCCAAAAAATTTGCCAAGATAACCGAAGTCAACATTGAACGAAACCTGGCCATTGTCCTTGACCAGCGAGTCCAGTCAGCTCCTGTAATCAAGAGTAAGATCCCTGACGGCCATGCTGTAATTGAGGGGAACTTCACTATGGAGGAAGCCAAGAACTTAGCCATCGTGTTGAGGGCAGGCGCTCTCCCCGCGCCCGTTAACATTATAGAGAATAGAACCGTAGGTCCCACTCTGGGAAGGGACTCAGTTCGTACTGGGCTTTTAGCAGCTGCAATTGGTCTTACTTGCTCGATATGTTTTATGGCAATGTACTACAGGTTATCTGGTCTGGTTGCCAGTTTAGCCCTCGTACTAAATCTGATTATACTTTTGGGAACGATGGCTTATCTTCACGCAACCTTAACTATGCCTGGCATTGCCGGTATCATCTTAAGCGTCGCTATGTCAGTAGATGCCAATGTTTTGATTTTTGAGAGGGTCAAAGAGGAGTTAAGAGCAGGCAAGACGGTCAGAGTGGCGATCGATTTTGGATACCAGAAGGCATTTGGAACGATTCTCGACTCTAATGTAACTACGTTAATAGCAGCAGCTTTCCTATTTCAATTTGGTACAGGTCCGGTAAAAGGCTTTGCCGTGACCCTCTTTTGGGGCATAATAATTAGCATGTTTACCGCTATAGTAGTTACACGTATGGTTTTCGACACGGTCTTAGCTACCAGAAAAGTGGAGAAACTAAGCATATAGGTCAGAAAGGGTGAAACATGGAACTTTTCGGTAAGACGAACTTTAAGTTTATCGAGATGAGAAAGATGGCTTTTATCATTTCAGGACTTATGATTTTAGTCTCTGGCTATGCCATCTTTCACAAGGGAGTAAATCTGGGAATCGACTTCACTGGCGGGACAGTCGTGCAGATAAATTTCTCTCAGGAAATCACTGAAAGAGAGATAAGGGAAACGCTAATGAGGCACGAACTGTCAGGAGCCAGTATTCAGAAACTTCCCAATACCAATATACTGATAATCAGGATTAGAAGAGAGAACCTCGGGCCTTTTGAGATTGCTCAAAAGCTGACTTCCATTTTCAAAGAAGAGTTTCCTCAAAACCAATTCACCATTGAGCGAAACGAGGTAGTAGGCCCTGTGATCGGCGAATATCTGAAAAAGCGGGGCATAAAGGCTTTCTTATTTGCCTTCCTGGGTATTATTATCTATGTTGGCTGGCGCTTTGTAGGTGGCATCTGGGGCCTTGCTGGAGTAGCAGCCTTAGTTCACGATGTGTTTATCACTTTTGGAATATTAACGATATTGGGAAAAGAGATTACTCTTCAGATTGTTGCTGCCCTCCTGACATTAGCCGGGTATTCCATAAATGATACCATCGTTGTCTACGACAGGATAAGGGAGAATATCAGACTTCACTATAAGAAGCCTTTAGCGGAATTGATAGACTTGAGCATTAACGACACATTATCCCGGACGGTAATGACTGGCGTGACCACTCTATTGGCGCTATTAGCGATTCTATTTTTTGGTGGCCCTGTTATTCGTGATTTTTCTTTTACAATCTTTATAGGAATGTTTATCGGGACATATTCATCAATATTTGTAGCCAGCCCGCTCGTCTATCAATGGAAGATGAAAAGGAGCAAATAAGCAATGTAATGAGGAAGAGAATAGCAGACTTCTATTTAGCCTGCCTAAGCAACGAAAGAGGGAAAATGCTTTCTCTTTTTCGTTCTTTATTTTTTATCCTATCTCAATTCTACTTTTTGGCTATCGAGGCCCGGTGGCTTATCTATAGACTTAAACTCGTCCCTCAGACCAGGATGGCTTGCACTGTAATCAGTGTGGGTAACATTACCTGGGGTGGGACGGGAAAGACCCCGGCTGTAACCATGATTGCTAATCGACTTCGAGAAGTGGGCAAGAGAGTTACTGTGTTATCGCGAGGATACAGGAAGAAGAAGGATAGGAAAAGCGATATACTGGTGGTATCCGATGGAAAGAAGTTACTTTCTTCTTACGTGGAAGCCGGAGATGAGCCTTATCTTCTCTCAAAAACTCTGGCCGGTATTCCCATTATTGTGGGGAAGAATAGAATAAAAAGCGGAAAATATGCAATAGATAGATTTGGTACAGAAGTGCTGGTTTTGGACGACGGCTTTCAATACTGGCCTTTGAAGAAGGACCTGGACATTGTAACCGTGGATTGTTTGAATCCTTACGGTAATGGTTACTTGATTCCTCGAGGCTCATTGAGAGAGCCTATATCACACCTATCCAGAGCGGATATGTTTCTTCTGACAAGGACGGATCTTGTTTCCAGGGATGATCTGTACAGGCTAATTTGCGAATTAGAAAGACTGAATCCCAACTGCGCAATCCTGGAAAGCATTCATTCTCCTAAATATCTGGAGAGTGCTTTCTCTGGCCAGAAGAAAGGTTTAGATTTTATCAACGGTGAAAAAGTGGTTGCCTTTTCGAGTATCGGCAATCCTTACTCTTTTGAGAAGACATTAGAAGGGCTGGGTGCAAAAATTGTCAAAAATTTTCGATTCCCTGACCACCACAATTATGTTCGAAGCGACCTGAGGAAAATAGAAGACACATGCAAAACCGACATTGAACAGGGCAAGGCAATAGCAGTTACCACTGAAAAGGACGGAGTGCGGCTGGAAAGGGTTATCTCTCCAGAGGTGGGAAGGCTCTGGGAAATCTGGGTGTTGAAGGTGGAACTGGAGATTGTTCGGGGCAAAGAGAAATGGTTGGAAAAAATAAAATCCTATGTATGATGCTTACTTTCATTACGATCTTTTACGCTATTTCAATACAGTGCTTTGCCGATTTTGAATGGCGCAAAATAGAAAATAGAGCTTTTAAAGTAGGAGAAAAGTTAACCTATATAGTTAAGTGGAAAGGAGTGGCAGGAGGAACTTCTGTAATGGAAGTGAAGAAGATTGTGAAGATCTCTGGCAGGGATGTTTATTACGCAACCCTCTATACTCGCTCCTCAAAATTTCTGGATACATTTTACAAGATTAGAGACCGCTTGGAATCCTATATTGACAGAGAGGGCGTATTTACCTGGAAGCAGAAAAAGAAGTTAAGGGGAGGCAGATATCGCTCTGATAAAGAAACAATCTACGACCAGGAAAAACATCAGGCCTTGTATGAAGGTAAGAAGATTGATATCCCTTTTTATGTCCAGGATTCCCTATCCTCTGTCTATTACCTGAGGACGCAGCAGCTCAAGAAGGGAGACTCATTAATTATGGATGCTAATGATGACGGCAAGAACTATTTGGTGGAAGCGAAAGTTCTCGACATGGAAAAGGTCACTACTCCCTGGGGAAAATTTGAAGCGCTCAGGACCGAAATAGTGTGGAAGCGCCAAGGAAACGCGCAAGAGGATAGATCTCAGATTTGGCTCAGCAATGATGAAAAGAAAATCCCGATAAAAATGGAAAAGCAGAGCAGGATGGGAAAGATTACTATGCTTTTACAGAAAGCGATATTCTAATGGGAAAAACCTCTGAGAATAAAATTAAGAAGTTCGACTTGTTCTGGGCTTTTTACCACGTTGTTTTAGTTTTCTTCTTTTTTATCTTCTGGCCGTTTTTCATTCAGAAGATAAGAAAAGGGCTCAAAGAGAGATTAGGTTTTTTGAGTGAGACTCGGATAACAAAACATGGAAACCTAATCTGGGCTCATGCCGCTTCAGTGGGCGAAGTAGTAGCCGTGGGAAATTTAATAAGGGCTTTTAAAAACAAGTGGGCTGATTACAATTTTATTATTTCAACATTAACCAGTAGCGGTCAAGCTATGGCCAAAAAATTAATCCCATTTGCCCGGGCGTTTATCTATTTTCCACTGGACTTCCCGTGCATAGTGGGAAAAGTTCTGGATGTTGTTAAACCAAAAATGGTGATGATAGCTGAGACAGAACTCTGGCCGAATTTTATAAGAAAAGCAAAGAAAAAAGCAATTCCCATAATGGTGGTTAACGGAAGGATTTCTATAAACTCTTTTAGAAAATATAAGATGGTCAAGTTTTTCATGAAAAGAGTTCTGAAAAATATTGACCTATTCGTTATGCAGAGCCAGATAGATGCGGACCGAATAATTTCGTTAGGTGCTGATGCCTCTAAGGTGACTGTAACGGGGAATTTAAAATTTGATATGGGAGCTGACATTTTTCTTCACCCAGCAAATTCGGACATGGAAGGAAATAAGCTAATTTTTGTTGCCGGTAGCACGCATAGGGGAGAAGAAGAAATAATAGCCGAGGCTTATGGAGAGATTAAGAAGTTATATTCTCACATAGTTCTAATCCTTGCGCCCCGCCACCCGCAAAGAGTGAGCGAGGTAGAGAGGTTATTAAGTAGCAGAAATCTTAAATTCACCAGAAGGACGAACCTCGCATTTCCACTCCAGGGCAATTCTCTAAATGAGATTATTCTTCTCGACACCATTGGTGAACTTGCTCGTTTCTATGCTCTGGCGAAAATCATCTTTGTGGGTGGAAGCCTGGTCCCTACTGGAGGACACAACATCCTTGAGCCAGCCAGTCAGGGCAAGGGGGTATTATTCGGGCCCTATATGGATAATTTCGAAGAGATAGCTCAAGTCTTTATTTCCAGGGGAGCCGGAAAGATGGTATCCAATAGAGAAGAGCTGTACGAGAGTATCCTTCATTTATTATCACACCCTGAAGAGTTGGAGAGAATGGGAAGGGCTGCTTTGGAAATAGTTGAGGCTCATAAGGGGGTTGCCCAGAAGACTGCCATATTGGCAAGAAATTTAATCGCCCATAACTATGCAAAAAGAGAAGCGCCGGGATAACTGCGCATCAACATAGGAGTTCGACTTAGCGATACCATTTGCGCTGAGGCTAAAATCTAATTTTAGATAGTAGAGGGTCATTGAAATGAAAAAAAGGAAGAAGAATAAGTTCAAGAAAAAATTGGAGAAAAACGCATCCTGGGTTACCTTCTCAATTATGCGTCTCTTGTTTACCTTTCTGCCTGAAAGGACCTTTCCTCCTATTGTCCGCTACCTGGAGGTGGTCTCTCGCCCATTTACCAGGAAGTGGCGAAGAATAGCACTGGAAAACCTTAATTTAAGTTTAGGGAAAGAAAAAAGTAAGGAAGAAATTGACTATATCTACCGCGCTTGCCTTCGAGAAGTAGCCCAGTCTTTTTGTGAATTGATTTCTGCAATGGTTTCGCTTTTTAATAATCCCTCGGTCCTAAGTCGGTTAAAAGAAAAGTTTATATTGGAAGGGGAAGGAAATCTAAGGCAGGCTCTATCCAGGGGAAAAGGTGTAATAGGGCTCTGTGCACACTTTGGGAATTTCACGTTGATGGGTTCAGGACTTACTTCCCGCGGATATCCATACGCATTAATCGTTCGACCTTCGGATGAATCCAGAGTAGAAACGTACTTCCAGAAGTGGAGAACCAGATTAGGTTACGACTCGATACCTGCCCTGCCCAGGTCTACGGCAGTGCGCAGGTCCCTCACGGCTCTTCGACAAAACAAGATACTTGCTCTTTTTGCCGACCAGAACAAGGCAAAAGGTGGAGTATTTGTCGATTTTTTTGGTCGCCCAGCAGGAACTGTTATTGGACCCGCGGTCATGGCCTTAAGAACTGGCGCGCCCATAATTCCTATATTCAACGTGCGCCAGGGAGGGAACAAGCAAAAAGTTATTATAGGCAGGCCTGTTGAATTTGAGATATCGGGTGACGAAGAGAAGGATGTTCTATCCATTACAGCCAAGATTACCAAGGCTATAGAGGAATCTGTCCGGCAGCATCCCACACACTGGTGGTGGTTTCATAACAGGTGGAAGGCTAAGCCAAAGAAAAGGGAAGAAGCAGAAACGCCACAATCTTCGAGCCCATTCCTTTAAGATCCTGTAGAGGCGATCCCGATATATCGGGATGGTCGCCCGATGGATGGTGGCGAACGTGGGATATATGGAAAGGGATAAAATAGCCAAGATTTTAGTTAAGGGCGTGAATTGGATTGGGGATTCACTAGCTATGACTCCTGCGTTGTCGGCCCTAAGAAAGGGATTTTCAAAGGCTCATATAAGCCTTTTAATTAGTCTTCGTGTAAAGGAAGTTTTTGATGGCAACCCCAATTTAGACGAACTCATTATTTATGATGGGAACGGCAAAGAGAAAACTTTGAGGGGTAAGGTTAGGTTTATTGAATCCTTAAGAAATAGAAATTTTGACATAGGCATAGTTATGCAGCCACGGTCCTATCAAGCCGCTCTTTTCGTTTATTTGAGCGGAATTCCACTTCGAATCGGCTATAGTCATTCCCTGAGAAACCTCCTACTAACCAAAAGGTTAAACTTTCCCAAGAAGCCTATTCACGACATAGATATGTTCTTAAATATTGTCCTTTCTTTGGGAGTGCGCCCGGGAGGGAAAGAGCCCTATTTGCCCTTCAGCCCAGAAGCTGACGAGTGGGCCGAAAAGTTTCTGAAAAAGAGCGGGGTTAAACCAAGAGAGTTACTGATCGGTATCAACCCCGGGGCATTTAAGCAATCGAAGAGGTGGCCAGAGCCGAGATATGCACAGCTATGCGATATGCTAATCAGAGAATTCAGGGCGAAAGTCATAATTTTCCAGGGGCCGGATGATGATAAAATTGTAGGGCGAGTATCAACTTTGATGGTAGAAAAAGCCATAATAGCAAAAACAAGTATCAAAGAACTGGCAGCTGTTTGCCGGAGGTGCAGGCTATTTGTCGGCAATGATACTGGCCCTACGCATGTGGCTAGTGCCAGCGGTACCCCGGTAATTGCTCTATTTGGTCCTGCAAACCCTGAACGCAGCCGTCCCTGGGGGAGGAACAATGTGGTAATAAAGAAGGACCTGCCATGTAGCCCCTGTTCGAAGATAATCTGCAAGGAACTAAACTGTATGAAGTCAATCAGCGTGGAGGAAGTCCTCCGGGCCGTTAGGCAGCAGCTGGAGAGAATTCAGAATTTAGATAAGGAGCGCCCTGCGACAATAGAGGTTAGGAAGAACATTGGACAGGAAAATTCCACCAGTATTTGAGAAAGTAGTCATAGGCAAAACTACTTTATTGGTAAGAAATAGGTATAAGGACCTAATGCTAAGTCAAGAAAAGGTCTTCCCGGGAAAGATAAGAAAAGGAGAAGTGTCTCCAGGATTTGGTTTACTCAGGGGCAGGAGCCCAATTCTCTCAGTTCCAATTAGAGGTTCCAATGAGAGAATGATTATAAAGCATTATGAACACGGAGGATTACTTCGTAAGATTACCAGAGACATCTTCTTTGGAAATTCAAGACCATTTCGGGAACTGGCTGTCCTTGAAGCTGCGTCCCTGAGAGGCCTCCGGGTTCCCGAAGTGATTGCGACAAGGGTCTTGAGGATTTTTGGTCCGCTTTGTAAGGGAGAAATAGCCTACAAAGAGATTCCTGATAGTGCTAATTTGTTGGAATACCTGAAGAGGCTAAATGAGAAACCTACGACGGAGAAAACAGCCCTGAAAAGACAGATAATTAGCTCCTTAGCGGAAATGATTAAGAAAATGCATGGCTCAGGAATATACCATGCGGATTTAAATGTTAAGAATGTTTTAATCCAGAATATCGGAGAAAAAATTCGAGTCTACCTCCTTGACTTCGATTGTTCAAGGATTAAGGAGAGTCTCACTCTCAGAGACAGGCTCAACAATCTGGCGCGCTTCAACAGGTCTTGCGAAAAATGGCGAGCGCCCATAACTAACACTGACAAACTGAGATTCTTTCTATCCTATTCTAAAGGGGATAGATTAATAGAATCGAATCCCAGAAAACATATTCGCAAATGCTCACGTTTCCACTGGAGACACAGAATATACTGGAAATTTTTCGGATAACGCTTTAGCCGCACAGCAAAGTCTGCATTGTAGGGGCGACACTCTGTGGTCACCCGATAGGATCGGAAAACATATGAGTACGCTTTCTGTAATTATCATCACATACAATGAAGAAGAAAACGTCAAAAGTTGTCTGGAAAGCGTGAAGTGGTCAGATGAGATTGTAGTTGTCGACTCTTTCAGTAGCGATAAGACTGTAGAGATTGCTGGAGAATACACCAGCAAAGTATTTCAAAACAAATGGACAAATTTTTCTGAGCAAAAGAATTTGGCTTTGGAAAAGGCAAACAATGAATGGGTACTAAGTATAGACGCTGATGAGAGAGTCACACCAGAATTGAAAGAGGAGATCCTGGCAATTGTCAATTCTCAGTTCTCAACCTTCGAGGGTTACTACATACCCAGAAAAAATCACTATCTGGGAAGATGGATCAGACATTGCGGATGGTATCCAGACTACCAGTTAAGGTTGTTTCGAAGGAATAAAGGAAAGTTTAATAATCGGCTCGTACACGAGTCAGTCGTAGTAGAAGGCACGAAAGGCTATCTGAAAGCGTGCCTGGACCACTATTCCTACAGAAATTTATCCGATCATTTAACTCACATAGACATGTTTACTACGTTAGCTGCTAAACAGATGTTAACAGATGGTAAGAGAGCAGGGTTCTTTGATTTACTGTTTCGACCACTCATTAAGTTCACCAAGATGTACTTAATCAAGAGAGGGTATCTGGATGGGGTTTATGGGTTTATTGTTTCAGTTATAGGTAGTTTCTATCTATTTACTAAGTATTTGAAGCTCTGGGAACTATCGAAGAGGACAATCCGTTGAAAATTGCCGCTATACTGCCACATCTGGAAGTTTTTGGAGGAGTAAGAAGGTATATTGAGATAGGGAACAATTTCGTAAAAAGAGGCCACTCCTTTAGAATCTACCACTCAGACGGCAGCCGTCCAACTTGGCTGGAATTTCTTGGCGAGACAAGACCCGTAGAACAGGTAACTTTAGAAGAAAATGACATTGCGATATGTAGCGACTACTCAGTGCTTCATTACTTAGAGAGAGCGAATGCTGAAAAGAAAATCTTCTATTGTCTCCTAGAGCATAGAAATAATCGAAAAGCATGTGCCAATAGGAATTTTCTCATAATGGGAAATTCTACCGGAATATGCGAGGTGGTAAGGCGAAAATACAGGAGAGAATGTATTGAGGCAATTGGCGGGATAAATCCGGAATTATTCCACCCGGTGGAAACGAAGAGGGACAACCACCAAATTAGAATCCTCTGTTACGGGAGGTTGTACAAGAAGAGGAAAAATATATATAAAGTAGTCAGGGCAGTTGAGCTATTGAGCAAAAGGCACTCTTGTTTAAGGCTTCTCCTATTTGACACACCCGTTGGCGATCCCGTGGTCGATGCACGTCAGATGCTCCAGACCAAGATTCCAGTTACATTTTTCACCGCTCTACCTCAGGGAAAGATGGCAGACCTCTACTCTCAAGCAGATATTTTTGTTAGCGCTGAGAAGCGAGCCGGATGGAGCAACCCTTGTGCCGAAGCCATGGCTTGCAAAGTTCCAGTAGTTTGTTCCCCCTCGGGGACTAAAGATTTCGCCAGTGACGGGGAGACTGCCCTCGTCTTTCGTTTTAGATATCCCTTTCTAATTGCAAAGAAGATAAGAACATTGATTGAAGATAAAGATTTAAGGGAGCAGATAGCAGAGAGAGGCTACAAGAAAATCCAAGAATATACGTGGTCAAATCTCGTCGAGAAGTTAGAGAAACAATTTATGTGCTTCCTGAAGTAAGAAGGGGCAGGTGCCTTTTTGCCGTCGGTTTTTTGGGTACCGTCTGGAGTTAAAAAAGGTCGCTGTCGCCATTTTCTATTTTTGGAAGGGATAATGAGAGTTTGTTTTTTCGGCGGTTACAATCCCAAATATATACGTAATGTAATTATTAAGGAAGGGTTGGCAAAGAATGGCGTGGAAGTAGTGGAATGCCATGCAAAGTCAAAATTCAAATTCTGGCTCAGGTACCCGATGCTGTTATCTAAGCATCTTAAAATGTTACCTGTGAAGTACGACTTAATCTTTGTTCCTGCATTCCGGCACAAAGATATCCCTCTGGCCCGGCTGATTGGGCTATTAACCAATAAGCCCGTAGTTTTCGATCCACTAGTTTCAAGGTATGAAACCAAAGTTCTTGACCAGAAGAGAGTGACACCATATTCCTTGCAGGCAAGATACAATTTCGAAATAGACAAATTATCCTTTAGACTTGCCGATATGATTCTGGTTGATACCTCGGCTCATGCGGACTACTATGCGAGGGAATTTGGAATAGAAAGAGTCAAATTTAGGCGAATCCCGGTGGGAGTACCCGATGAGCCATTTTCTCTATTCAAAGCCAGGGGGGAAGAAAAGCGTAGAGAACAAAGCAATTTTCTGGTTCAATTTTATGGTTCATTCCTTCCTTTGCAAGGAGTAGAGTATATTGTGCAAGCGGCCAGAATAGTGCAAGGCAAGGATAAGAGCGTTCGTTTTGAATTGATAGGTTCAGGACAGACTTTTCCCATGATTAAAGGGCTGATCGAGGATTGGGGATTGGAAAATATGATTTTACGAAACTGGGTCCCTTTCCATGAGCTACCGGAGATGGTTTCTGGTGCAGATATCTGCCTGGGAATATTCGGAAATACCGAGAAAGCGTTAAGGGTAGTTCCCAATAAAGTCTTTCAGTGCTTATCCTTGAAGAAGCCTGTAATTACTGGAAGAACTCCGGCTATTCTCGAATATTTTGTGGACAGGGAGAACATTTTTCTCTGCGAGCCAGCAAATGCTGACTCTTTAGCAAAAACGATAATGATATTAAGGGATAATGAAGAACTGCGAAAAAAAATCGCTGAGAATGGACATAGATTAATTCAACAAAACTTTACCTCAACAGTAATTGGCAGGCAAGTGAAAGAAATTTTGACTAAGACTTTGGTGTAAAAGATTGAATACTATATTGCATATTGATTCAGCAAAAACCTGGAGAGGGGGTCAGCAACAAGTTCTATATCTTGCGGAAAGACTAAAAGACTACGATAACTTAATTGCTTGTCCTCCTCAAGGCCCTCTGGCAGAGAAAGCGAAAGCTATGGGCCTGAAAGTTTTGCCAGTTGACATGCATGGGGAGTGGGATCCACTGGCAGTATGTAGATTGAAAAAGATAATAAGAGATAACTCTATTGAAATAGTTCATCTTCACTCTCCCCACGCACACTGGTTGGGCCTTCTGGCAGCAAGAAGTGCCGGGAATTGCAAGGTCGTTCTTTCCCGGAGAGTGGATTTTCACATCAGGAAGAATATATTGAGTCGCCTGAAGTATTCAAGAGTTGACAGGATAATAGCAATTTCCGAGAGGGTTAAGAAAGTTTTAGTGGCTGATGGCTTACCCGGGGAAAAAATTGATGTTGTTTATAGCGGAGTAGATGTGAAAAGATTTCAGAACGTAAAGGGAGACTATCTCATTACTGAATTAGAGCTGAATAGAGATAAATTACGCGTAGGTAATATTGCTGCTCTTGCATGGCATAAAGATCACAGGACTCTTATTGAGGCCGCGAGAATTGTCGTAGATGAATTTCCCGGGGTAATCTTTTTGATAGTTGGAGAAGGCTCTCTCCGTAGAGAGCTAGAGATGCTAATTAGAAAATCTAATTTACAGGAAAGGGTGAAATTGCTTGGATTTCGCCAGGATATCCCGGCAATTCTTTCCATTCTCGACGTTTTTGTCCTTTCTTCCAGCTGGGAAGGATTAGGCACTTCTCTCCTTGATGCTTTTGCTTCTAAACTTCCTGTAGTGGCCACTAATGTGGGAGGAATCCCGGAGATTGTCAGAGATGGCGTAAATGGGATTCTGGTTCCTCCCGGGAACCCGGGTGCTCTAGCTGGAGCCATTATTTCCCTTATGAAAAATGGAGATCTTGCACGTCACATGGCGGAACAAGGTTTTCGACTGGTAAAGGAAAAGTTCAGTATAGAAAGAATGGTTGAACAGACAAGAAAAGTCTACGACCGCTTAATAGCATAGAACTTTATGCCCGTGACTCATAATGGATAATCGGTAATAGTTAACCGGTAATTGGCAATTTTTGATTTTTGATTTTTGATATTCAATTCGTAGTGTAGCGCTTTATTCCTGTAATTCTTAATTCTTAATCTGTCCTATAGAGGTTTATGCCCATAACAATCATGGAGAATGTCCAATGAATATTTTTCACTACTATCCCAAGGTCTTGCCTGTGAAAAAGTACGGCGGAACCCAGAGGATAGCCGTCAATCTAATGAATGCACAGGTAAAGATGGGGCATAGAGTATATCTCCTTAGCCTGACTGGTACGAATTTACCATTCATAAATGTGACGACAGTAAGAAGGCCAGTGCAGAATTTTGCAGCCTATGTTCCAGATAACATAGATGTTATTCAGTTGTATAGCACGCCACAAGAGGTTCCGCGCAAACCCTACTTAGTCAGGATTGGAGGAAATGGCAAGCCAGGTGAAAAATTTCTACCCAATACGGTATTCGTGAGTAAAAACCATGCTATTCGCCACGGGAGCACATATTATATTCACAGCGGAATTAGTCTCGATGATTACATTTACAGAGAGAAGAAGGAAGACTATTTTCTTTTTCTGGCAAAGGTTTCCTGGAAAGTCAAAAATGTGGACTTAGCCATAAGATTGGCGAAGGTGATGGGATTCAAACTTATCGTTGCAGGGGGCTGGAGGCTCTCTTTTAGAAGGAACATCAAATTTGTGGGAGAGGTAGATGATAGAGAGAAAGCCGCTCTTTTGGCAGGAGCGAAAGCTCTCATTTTTCCCACAAACTGGGAGGAGCCCATCGGTAACGTGACACTTGAAGCATTAGCTTCAGGGACACCTGTAATTACCACCAATAAAGGAGCCATGCCTGAAGTAATCACTCCCGATGTCGGCTTTCGCTGTGACACCTTTCGGGAATTCGAAGAAGCTATAAACAGAATCGAGGAAATAAGTCCCAGGAAATGCAGAGATCGGGTGGAAAGGAATTTTACGGCTGAAATCATGGCAGAGAAGCATACAACTGCATATGAAAAAATAATTCAGACGGGCAGCCTGTGAGTAATTAGTTCCGGCCCCGTCCCCATAATTAGAGATTAGAGATTAGAGATT
>CAZTSA010000007.1:0-22232 GCA_964616885.1 uncultured Clostridia bacterium | reverse complement strand
GGCCACTGCACTTACTGATTGGAATATTACATTATTGAATACATAGACACCACCTATAAATGTGCCGTTCCCATTGGTAGCATCCAGAATTAAAGTTGAGGAGCCAGCGTTGAAACTACCTCCTGTAATGCTGAAATTACCGTTACAGTTTATGGCCAAGCTACCAGCATTAAATACACCCCCGGACTGGGTATAAGAACCAACTTCTAACAGCTGCCCATTAGTATTGAATGTCCCACCAGCGATTTCAAAAGAGCCTGAAGTAGTCAAAGATTTTCCCGAATTGATGGATACTGTGGCAGTGTACGTGGAATAGAAAATGACCGAAGCTACCGTAGAGGATATGTCAATTTGGCACGAGTAGGTATTTCCACCATCAAAGATGGCAGTATCGCCTGTGCCCGGAACCCCTGCTCCTCCTATCCCTCCAGAATTGGCTGACCAGTTATTAGCGTCATTCCAGTTGTCCGGGTTGGTTACCCCTACCCAGTACCTATTTTCTGCTACTGCTGGGGGAACCAAAAATACAAGACCCATACCGACCAAGAATAACCCTATAAATATATTGTTTTTACTATAAGAAGCCATTGCCAACTAACCTCTTTCCCAGCAACCCCAAACCTTACGCCTCTAACCGCCCCACAACGTACCCTCAAACATCTAACGCCGTTTTTAGCGACTCTCCACTAGTGTATTGCTCCCCTTCCCCTCTATTTCCATAACCCCGGAAGTGACTTTTAAAAAAATACAGTTTTGACGCAGCAGGAACATGCAAGCCGACGTTCGTTTCCTCCTATAATCGAGGATAAACTAGCCGCTTATCTCTCTTCTCCTGGAACAAGTCCTGTGGGCGATATGGGCCAATAGCTTTCCCGATAGGCCTATAAAATTTACCCGATAGTCCCATAAAATTGAACTAAGCTGCTTACTTTAGCTTCCTGGTCAAAAAAATTCCGAGTTAACCTCTCAGTGAACTCGGATCATAAAAAATCAAGTCGTGCAAAAAGGAGGAATGCGAACGTCCCCCCCAGCCATCGAATTTCTTAGTCGGATTAGAACAATCCGGCTTGTCAGAACAGACACCTACCGTGCCATAAATCATTCTTGGCAACCAGGCTATTGCGTTCTATTTTCTATCAGTGCGCCTGGCTGTCAAGATAATTCGCATTCCTCACCCTTCGCTAAAATAATTATATCACCAAATTTCCGCACCGTCAACCTCTGTTTTGAGAAAATGTTAGTTCACAGTTAGCTCCACCCACCTTCCTCTAACTGCCTCCAGAGACAACTGTGGTACCATCCGAGAAAACTATTCTTTAATTTTCATTCTTTCCCTTGCTGCCTCAATAAATTTTAGTGACTGAGTGTGATCCGGTTTCAATTGTAGAACCTTTTCCAATTCAGCAATAGCCTCTCCATATTCACCTCTTTTATAGTAGTCAAGTCCACGATAATAGTATGCTTTCATTTTCTCTATCTTATCTTCCTCACTTAGAGCCTCCCCAGGAATCCTTGTCCCCGCGGGTGGGGCCACCGGCCTTTCCAACACTTTCTCCTTAACTGCACCAAAACGTAATGTCAATGAGAAACGATGAGAACCATAAGTCCCTCTGAATCCCGAAAGAGGATAGATAAAGGCATAGTCTATCTCGAATGGAGACACCAGGCAGCTTCCTCCCAGAGAAAAACTCTTACATCCATTACCCCCTATATTTATCCCTCCGCCCACCCCCACTGACTTTGCAGAAAACCATTTCTCTGCGCCAGCGGCAATGTCAAACTCCTCTTCTCTGTAAATAGCGTCTAAAGCGAAATTAATCAAATTAATCCTATCTCTGTAAGCAATACCTATCCTCACTCCCAGCGGAACCCTATCTCTTTCGTCCTTCAAGTTCATGTTCGGTCGACCTCAATCTTCTATTTCCAAGCACGCCGAGCAGAAGTAGCTGCAGACCTCCACGAATTTTGGCTTTTGGCAAAGGTCTCTCGTTAAAATGACTACGGGCCAGGACTAATTTTTGGACTTATTTATAAGTGGAATTGGTGCTGGGGTAGACAACAAGCCAAGTTGTTGCTTAACTTATACCAAATTTAATTCTTTTTATCAATAATAATAAAAATAGATAATCTTCATTCATCAAGGTGGGAAAGAATTGGATAGCAAATAATCGGATGGTAAATATAGGAAGGCATCTTTAGACTGATAATTCCTCGGCCACCGTTTATGGTGCCCTTTCCGGTCGGGCAAACATTTAGGGTGCCGATTCCGTCACCCTGAAGGGTGACCGACCAGTTTATTTGTTACCCTGCCCCGTGCCGAAACCGGAACGGGGTCGGGAAAGCACGACCAACCTCATCCCTTCCTGCCAGTAGCACCTCAATACATACCAGGGCCACCAGGCATAGCAGGTACGGCGGGTTTCTCTTCAGGTATGTCAGTTACCAGTGACTCTGTGGTCAATAACACTGAAGCGATACTGGCTGCATTCTCAAGGGCCAACCGAGCTACCTTAACCGGGTCAACAATGCCTGCTTTCATCAGGTCTACATATTCTCCAGTCTCAGCATTTAGTCCAACGCCAGGCGCGCTCTTTTTCACCTTTTCCACTACTACAGAGCCTTCAAAACCTGCATTTTCCGCAATTTGCCTTAGAGGTTCTTCTAAGGCCCTCTTAATGATATTCATTCCCGTCTGTTCATCTGCGTCTTCTGCCTTCAATTTCGAAATAGCCTCGCTCGCTCCCAGGAGCATTATTCCGCCACCGGGTATGATACCTTCCTCTACAGCCGCTCTCGTAGCATGCATGGCGTCTTCAATCTTGAATTTTTTCGCTTTCATCTCAGTCTCGGTAGCCGCACCTACATTAATGACAGCAACTCCGCCGACTAGTTTCGCCAGCCGCTCCTGTAATTTCTCCCTATCGTAATCTGAGTCGGTCTCTTCTATCTGTTTCTTAATCTGAGCAATTCTCCCATTGATATTTTTCTTATCTCCGCTGCCTCCCACAATTGTGGTATTTTCCTTATCTACGGTCACCCTCTTCGTTTGGCCAAGCATATCCAGGGTTGCTTTGTCAAGTTTCATTCCCATCTCTTCCGAAATTACCGTTCCCTTTGTGAGAATTGCAATGTCCTGTAACATCTCTTTTCGGCGGTCTCCGAAACCGGGGGCCTTGACTGCTGCACATTTTAGCGTCCCCCTCAGTTTATTGACCACAAGTGTGGCCAGAGCTTCTCCCTCAATATCTTCAGCTACGATGAGGAATGGTTTACCTGTTTGAATAATCCTTTCCAATATCGGCAAGAGGTCTTGCATAGTACTAATTTTCTTATCGGTAAGCAGAAGGTAAGCATCCTCCAAAACTGCTTCCATCCTCTCAGCATCAGTAATGAAATATGGGGAAATGTAGCCCCTGTCAAACTGCATCCCTTCTACAATGTCCACAGTGGTGGCAGCACCTTTTCCTTCCTCCACTGTAATAACTCCATCTTTTCCTACCTTGTCCATAGCGTCAGCAATCAAGTTCCCAATCTCATGGCTGTTGGCAGCTATGGAAGCAACCTGTGCTATTTTCTCCTTAGTTTTCACATCCTCTTTTTTCGCCTTTATCGCTGCTACTACAGCCTTGACTGCATTATCGATTCCCTTCTTAATATGAATAGGGCTAGCTCCTGCAGTAATATTCTTCAATCCTTCACGGATAATTGCCTGGGCAAGGACAGTTGCTGTAGTAGTACCGTCACCAGTATCCTCGTTTGTTTTCGACGCAACCTCTTTCACCAATTGAGCTCCCATATTTTCAAAGGGGTCCTTGAGCTCGATTTCTTTGGCTATGGTTACCCCGTCATTGGTAATGGTTGGCGAGCCAAATTTCTTATCCAAAACTACATATCTTCCCTTTGGCCCGAGAGTGATTCTCACCACATTCGCCAGCTGGTCCACACCACTCATTACTGCTCGCATTGCCTCTTCGTTAAACTTCATTTGTTTTGCCATTTTGATACCTCCTCCAATTTCAGCGAATAAAATAATAAGTTCTTAAGAGCAAAAGAAAAACTCATCAACATATCCACCTATGAACTCATTATCTCTCCTTTCTTTGCTTTTTATTCAACGATTGCCAGAATATCCTCTTCCTTTACAATCAAGTAGTCTTCATCATCTATCTTTATTTCATTACCGGAATACTTACCAAAAAGTATCTTGTCCCCCACTTTGACGTCCAGTGGAAGCACTTTCCCTTCCTCAGTAATCTTACCTTTTCCCACCGCAACAACTTTGCCTTCCTGAGGTTTCTCTTTAGCGGTGTCAGGAATAATAATTCCGCCCTTTTTCTTTTCTTCCACTTCCAAAGGTTTCACCAGAACTCGATCACCCAGCGGTCTAACCTTCATTGACTTCTTCCTCCTTTCTAACATATAATATTTTCGCCTTACGGACGGCCTATTAGCACTCCAGCCATCAGAGTGCTAATATATATATTTTTTTAGTGAACGCAAGTCAAGAACCAAAAATTGCCAGAATCCTTGGCAAGGGTAAAAAAACTCCAGTTTTCTCCAGAATACTCCAATTTTCTCTATTTTTTGCCGGGTCGGGCATCTTTATAGTGCCTCCTGGTCGGGGACTCTTTAGAATGCCAATCCCGTCACCCTAAATAGCGACCGACCAGTAAACCAGAAAAAACTGGATGGAATCAGCAAGTTATTCACAGACTTTTCCACAAAATCCACATGCCTATTCCTGACCTTGAAAGTTTCTTTGCCAGATTATCCTCAATCCCTCCAGAACCAGGTTTTGATTTACCGTATCTATCATTCCTACTTCTGGCGCAATGAGATTAGCATATCCGCCAGTGGCCACAATTTTGGGATTTCCTCCAATTTCTTCCTTTATTCTAGAAAGTATCTCTTTCACCTGTCCGATCGTACCATAGACTATTCCTGCCTGCATGCTCTTTCTGGTGTTCCTGCCTATAACACTATCTGGTTTAGCCAGTTCAACATGGGGCAACTGAGCCCCCTTTTCAAAAAGAGCCTGGGAGGAAATGCCAATCCCGGGCGCAATCGCTCCTCCTAAATATTCTCCCTTCTCACCGATTATATCAAAAGTCGTAGCAGTACCGAAATCAACTACTATAACCGGTCCTTTATATAGTTCAAAAGCAGCTATACTGGTTGAAAGTCTGTCAGCTCCCACTTCTTTAGGATTATCGTACAAAATAGGGATCCCCAGCTCGCATTCCCGACCAACAATAAGTGGCTTGATGTGAAAATATCTATCAGAGATTTCGTCAAAGACAGCTAAAAGAGAAGGAACCACACAGGATATGGCAACCCCGGAAACTTTTCTTCTATCGATGCTTTCTAACTCGAAGAAATCTAATATTTCCATCCCATACTCATCTGGAGTCTTCCTTGCACTTGTTGAGATTCTCCAGCTGCCTATAAGTTTCTTGTCTGTGTAGACACCAAAGGAAATACTCGTATTCCCAATATCAATCACAAGAAGCATAGTATTTTCCTTCCCCCCTGACCCCCACCCTATTAACCCCCCACCTTTTTTCCTCCCCCTCAAGGGGGGAGGAGTAGAGGAGGGGGTAATTGGAGAGAGGATTCTAAAATTGTAGCAGCAAGGCACAAGCTTTGCCTTTTTTAGTCCCGATTCATCGCGACAGCTACAGAATTTTTGATACTATCGTCACGTCTCCAGCAATAACTCTTTTTCTGCCATCATCTGTCTTAACAATCAAAGCTCCGTACTCATCTATATCTAAAGCTTTACCCCGTATAATCTCTTCTGCAGTGGCAATCTTGACTTCCTTATCCAGCACAGCTGACACACCCCTGTACTCTTTCATGATCGAAGCAATCCCTTTTTTTGTAAAATCTAAATAGTATTTGTTAAACTTTTCCAGCGCTCTTCCTAAAAGCTTCTGTTTAGCCACGGCGCGGCCTGCCACATCCTTGAGAGAAATCGCTTCAGGTCGAAGAGCCGCAGGAATTCTATTATTCACATTAATTCCGATACCTGTAATAACGTAATTAACCCGGCCGGCGCTGGAAACCATTTCCGTCAGCACCCCGCACACTTTCTTAAATGCGCCACCAGCAATAGTGCGAATGAGAACATCGTTTGGCCATTTGAGCTTCACTTCCATTCTGGTAAGTTCGGCTATAGCCTTTGCTACAGCCAGACTACTGATAATGGTTATTTTTGGCGCTTCCATCGGGCCAATTCTTGGCCGAAGAATAACAGATAGCCAGATACCGCCCTTCGGCGAAATCCATCTTCTCCCCAGGCGCCCCTTTCCCTGAGTCTGAGTTTCTGCAATAACAACCGTTCCCTCAGGAAGGCCCCTTTCTGCAAACTTCTTTGCCTTATCCTGAGTTGAAGTGAGCCTGAGATAATGGAATATTTTTCTCCCTATAATTCTCGATGTCCAGGAAGAAATCCCCGCTGCACTCTTCACTTTTCCACCTTGGAATCATCACGTCTTCCCGCGTATTAGAGCCGTCAGTTTACCTTATGACATGTTTTTATCTTTTTACGCCCACCACGTCCAAACTTATATCCATTGCCCTTGGTGAATGAGTGATCTCTCCAACGGAGATCCTATCCACTCCCAGGTGAGCAATCTGTTTAATAGTCTTCAAATTTACTCTCCCGGAGACCTCGATAGCCGGGCTTTTTGTCCATTTCCTTTTCCGGGCCAATTGGACCATTCTTACTGCCTTCTTCAAAATAGGGAGTTCCATATTATCAAGCATAATAATATCCACATCCACACTCAGTACTCTCTTCAGTTGCCTGAGATTATTCACCTCTACCTCTACTTTCATCCCGTGGGGAATCTTCTCTCTTATTTCTTCCAAACTCCCGCCACTGGGAATTTCCTTTCCCATAACAACCCCTGCTATCCGCCAATGGTTGTCCTTAATCAAAACCATATCATATAAGCCCATCCGATGATTACACCCACCGCCACAACTCACTGCATACTTCTCAAGATATCTCAGGCCCGGGGCTGTCTTCCTCGTATCATAAATTCCTATCTTTCCTTGAAGTCCCGTGGATCTCACGGCATTTACATATTTCCTGGTCAGTGTAGCAATACCGGAAAGGTGCTGCAAAAAATTTAGCGCTGTCCTTTCTCCTGTCAGGACCACCCGAGCACTTCCCTGAACTTCCGCAAGGGTCTCTCCTTTTTTTACTTCGCTTCCATCTTCCACTACTCTCTTGAACCCGATTTCCTTGCCCTTCCCCTCTTTCCGAAAAATCAAGTTTTGCGCAATTTTGAACACCTGTTCCGCCACCCCTATACCTACCACCACGCCTGGCTCCCTGGCTACTATCTTTGCTTTCACTCTGCTCGTTTTAGGCACAAGTAGATTGGTAGTGATATCTCCCCTCCCCATATCTTCCCGGAGCGCATTTTTAACAATTGGTCTTATCTTCTTCAAATCAAGGTCCACATCTTCCTCCACGCTTAGCCCAAAATGGACCAGCTTCTCATCAGCCTCCTCGGTCCCGAGACCAGAACGCGGCAGGAAAAGGGAGCGACCTGGCTACCCATCGCGTCTACCAAAAAATGGTCACTGTCCCTATCTTATCGCAGGCTGAATCCTGCGGCTACCTGTGAAGAACTCTCTTCCTATAAGAAAATCCTTTCAACTCAAAAATCTTGTCCCTCAATATTGCTGCCATCTCGAAATCAAGGTTATCTGCAGCCTCGCGCATCTCTCGCTCCAGCTGCTTCAAGACCAGAGGAGTCTGCTCTTCTGTTAAATAATCGTAGCCCTTCTCCCGCAAGATCCCATAAGCCCTCTGCTTTGTCTCGTCGATGAATTCTTCCTCTTCTCTTATTGCTTTCTGTATTGTCTGAGGAGTAATGTGGAATTTCGTGTTATGCTCCATCTGTTTATTTCGCCTTCGGTCCATTTCCTGGATAGCGCGACGCATCGATTCAGTCACGTCATCTGCGTACATAATAACACGGCCATTTACATTGCGAGCCGCCCTCCCACAAACCTGTATCAAAGTGGTTTCTGACCTCAGAAATCCCTCCTTGTCTGCATCCAGCACAGCAACCAAGGAAACTTCTGGCAGATCAAGCCCTTCCCTTAAAAGATTTATGCCCACCAGACAGTCGAATTCGCCCTTCCGAAGATCTTTCAAAATCTCCACCCTGTTTAGAGTCTCAATCTCTGAATGAAGATAGCGCACGCGTAGACCCTTCCCGAGAAGGAAAGAACATAAATCTTCTGCCATTCGCTTTGTCAGAGTGGTTACCAGAACCCTCTCTCTTTTCTCCACTCTTTTGTCAATCTCTTTAATCAAGTTGTCAATTTGACCTTCGGTGGGTCTTATCTCAACTGCCGGGTCAACCAATCCAGTGGGTCTTATAACCTGCTCTACCACAACTCCTTTCGCCTTCTTAAGTTCATAAGCCCCTGGTGTGGCTGAAACATAGATGACCTGATTCATCAGCCTTTCAAATTCAGCAAATTTGAGAGGCCGGTTATCCAGTGCACTGGGCAAGCGAAAACCATATTCAACAAGGGTCTCTTTTCTTGAACGGTCCCCATTATACATGCCGTTCAGTTGAGGAATCGTAACGTGAGATTCATCGATAATCGTCAGGAAGTCCTGGGGAAAATAATTAATTAGACACGCTGGCGGCTCTCCCGCCTTTCTTCCAGAAAGATGCCTGGAATAGTTTTCAATTCCAGTACAGTAGCCCACTTCGCGCATAATCTCGATATCATAATTTGTCCTCGTCTCTAACCTTTGGGCTTCCAGTAACTTGTTTTGAGACTTCAACTCCTTCAACCTTTGTTCCAGTTCTTTCCCTATCGCTTTTATGGCTTCTTCCAATCTGGGTTTAGTTGTGACAAAGTGTTTGGCTGGATATACATATACCTTCTCTTTATCTGTCAGAACTTTGCCAGTTAAAGGATCGATTTCAGTTATCCTCTCAACCTCATCACCAAAAAATTCTACCCTAAGAGCGGTTTCCAGATAGGCAGGGTATACTTCCACAACATCTCCCCTGACCCTGAAATTACCTCTGGTGAAATCAATGTCATTTCTCTGATACTGGATATTTACCAGGTCCCTCAGCAAATCCTGTCGGGGATAAGAATTGCCCTTCAGCAAGACTACCAGAGACTCCTTCCACTCTTGCGGCGAACCAATGCCATATATGCACGATACCGAAGCCACGATTATAACATCTTTCCTCTCTAAAAGAGAACTTGTGGCTTTTAGTCTTAACCGGTCAATCTGTTCATTAATAGAAGCGTCCTTCTCTATATACGTGTCAGTCTGGGGGACATACGCCTCGGGTTGGTAATAGTCATAATAGCTCACAAAGTACTCGACAGAATTTTCCGGAAAGAACTGCTTAAATTCGGAATAGAGCTGGGCAGCCAGGGTCTTATTGTGAGAGATTACCAATGTAGACCTATTAACATTTTCTATCACATTCGCCATTGTGTACGTCTTTCCTGAACCAGTCACTCCAAGTAAGACCTGAGCCCTATCTCCTCGCAGAATCCCTTCAGTTAGCTCCCCGATTGCCTCAGGCTGGTCTCCATGAGGAACAAAATCTGAAACCAATTTGAATTTCAAATCAAATCTCCACTAAAAGCGTTTTTCCAATCAAGATTCCATTTCTTCAATACTTCTACCGTCTCATAATCGGTGCGGTCGACAGTAAGAGGTGTAATCGATATCTTGCCATGCTCAATGGCAGCGATGTCCGTGCCTTCTTCAGAGATTCCAGAGATATTCTCACCAGCAATCCAATAGTACTTTTCGCCACGCGGGTCCATACCTTCCTGAATGTCTCTTCCATATACTCTCTTTCCCTGTTTTGTTATTTCCACTCCCCTGATTTCCTCCAGAGACAAATCGGGAATGTTCACATTAAGATAGACATTCCTGGGCAAACGCTCTTGGGTAATCCACCGAGCTAGGAAACGCGCAAAACTTGCTGCCACTTCAAAGTGGTAACCGCCTGTCAAGACTAATGATATGGCAAAGGAGGGAATTTCTAACAGCGTCCCCTCCAGGGCAGCTCCCACTGTTCCAGAATAACTTATATCATCACCGAGGTTGGGGCCATTATTTATTCCAGCCACCACCAGCTCCACCTCGCCCCTCATCAAACCCAGTATACCCAGCCTCACGCAATCTGAGGGCGTGCCATTAACCAGATATTTCTTCTCTTCCATCTTTTGAATTCGAAGAGGTCTATCCAGGGTCAAAGAGTGGCTGGTACTACTCCTCTGCTGGTCGGGGACAACAACGTAAACTTCACCAAGTCCCGATAATGCCAGAACCAGGTGCTCAATACCTCTACCATGTACTCCATCATCATTGGTTACCAGAATCCGCATTTTCTGTTCCATTCCTATATAGCAGACCACCACTTATGGTGCCATCTGGTCGGGCACTCTTTAGAGTGCCGATGCCATCACCCTGAAGGGCGACCGACCTAACTAATTTGTAAACTTATATTAACAAAAGTTGTAAATAAAATCAACATAAATTTAAGTTGACAATAACAGTTAATTTTTGATATTTTTTCCTTAACCTGAGCAAAATCTGAATAAGATTGTGAGAGTTGCAAACTATGGTAACTACCCTTCCTGGCGAAATAAAAAGTCTGGCTCAAAGGGCAATTGCGCCAGATGGAAAGAAGTACGAAAGCCTATCTATCGAAGCTGTCAGGAAAATTGCTAACAAGAACAAAGTTCAGGGAAAGGAAGTAGAAGTCGCTGCCTTACAGATGGGGGTAATTCCCGAGCGCTACCATAGAAACATTGGAACAGTCGGAATCGAGGGACAAATTAAGCTACTCCAGTCCAAGGTGGTTATTGTTGGAGCTGGGGGTCTAGGAGGAACGGTCACAGAGCTTCTGGCCAGAATAGGTATTGGACATCTCATAGTAGCGGATGGAGACTCTCTTAAAGACAGTAATATCAATCGCCATCTACTCTGTCACGAAAAAAATCTTGGGCAGAATAAGTCCCAAGCGGCAGTGGAAAGAGTAAGGCAGATTAATTCCGGAGTTGAAGTGGATTGCTTTTCCCAACCTGTTACTGAGGAGAATGCTACCCAACTGATAAGAGGGACAAATGTCATTGTGGATGCTTTGGGCGAAATAGGGCCCCGTTTTATCTTAGAGGCAGCAGCTAAAAAGGAAGGTGTCCCCTTAGTTCACGGCGCTATAGCAGGATTTTACGGACAGGTCACTACCATATTACCAGAAGACGAAGGATTGATAAGGATTTACGGTTCACGGGATAGAGGTCCGGAGTTTGGAAGTGAGAGAGACCTGGGAACTCCTCCTACTACAGCCAGTATTGTTGCTTCATTTCAGGCGCAAGAAGTTATAAAGGTTCTGCTGGGTGCCGGCAACCTGCTCCATAATAGATTATTAACCATAGACGCTGAATCAGGGAATATAGAGATAATTAACCTTTCCCCTTAAGTTAAGCATACCCAAGCTTATTCTCAAGAAATCAGACATTATAAATAGAAATAATCAAGTATTACCTTCTCTGAGTCTGGTAGAGATTAAGAAAGGACTATTTTATTGTCTTCAACTAAAGAATTGCTTTTGTCGGTCGTAATACCAACCTTTAACGAAGAGAAGTTCATTTCCAATACCTTAATGAAAATACAAGACCATTTTGAGATGAAACATATTCCCTATGAAATTATAATCGTAGATGATGGAAGTTCTGATTCAACCGCGGAGATACTTGAACAATTGACCAAAGAAAATAATAAGCTAATACTGTTAAGAAATATGTCTAGATGTGGGAAAGGCGCTGCCATTCGAAGGGGCCTGCTAAATGCTTCTGCTAAGTATGTTTTTTTCTGTGATGCGGACCTTTCCACCCCTATTGAAGAAATAGATGAGTTCTTAAAATGGCTTGCGGAAGGATATGATATTGTTATAGGTTCACGGCGATTGGCAGAATCAGAAATTAAAGGAGGTCAGCCTTACACTCGGACATTGGCGAGATTTTCTCTTCAGTGCTTGGCCAAGTTTGTGGTACGCGGCTTTAGCGATACCCAATGTGGATTCAAAGGTTTCAGTCAAGAAGCAGCCAGGAATATATTTAATATACAAAAAACAGATGGTTATGCTTTTGATATTGAAGTACTCTATATCGGAAAAAAGCTCGGTTATAGAATCAAGGAAGTTCCCGTAACATGGGTCTATTCAACTTACAGCAAGATTAACATCTTTAGTGATCCATTTAAAATGGCAAAGGATATTTTGAAAATCAAATTCTACCCTCCGATTTAGAACAAAACTGAAGAGAGAAACATTGGAAAAAGACGAAGTAAGATGATTTCCATAATCGTTCCAGTTTATAATGGAGAAGAAAATTTAGAGAAGTGTTTGAATCACATTTTGAACTCAACATACAAAAAATATGAAATTATCGTAGTTGATGATTGTTCTGACGATGGGTCTGGGGAGATAGCCAAAAGGTATACCGAAAACGTAATAAGGCTGGAGAAGAGATCGAGTCCTGCTATGGCCAGGAACGTCGGTAGTCTGAGGGCGAATGGGGAGATCTTATTATTTATTGATTCTGATATATTTGTAATGAATAATACCATACAGCGCATAGTTAATTTTTTGAATGAGAATAAACATATAGATGGAGTCACTGGCTTATATGCTGAACAATCCCCTTCTCTCAATTTTTGTAGCCGTTATAAACACTTCTACCTAAGATACAAATTTATTAATATGCCAGAATTTGTTTCTGTGCCGAATACTGCTCTATTGACAGTAAGGAAAGATAGCTTTAAGAAAGTGGAAGGATTTAATACCGATATGTTAACTTGTGAGGACTTTGAATTTGGTCAGCGTTTTTCTAAAGCTGGCTACAGGATATACAACGATAAGACCTTAGAGGTAATTCACAATCGCTATTTTTCATTCAGGATTCTGGTTCATAATGATTTCGTAAAGGCAGTAAATTTAACTCAGCTCTTCTTAAACTGGAAAAAAGATATTTATCAATATCCTGGCGAAAGCGGGATCCTGTCTATTTCTACTAAACAGTTAACAGGTGTAGTATTGACTATTTTATTACTGGTTAATCTGCTTTTACTATTTTTCTATTTTTCACCCGGGCTAATAGTCACTGGACTGGCCTTACTATTCTTTACCATAATGGCTAATATAGATTTCTGGCGTTTTCAGTGGAAAGGTATGAGGATTCATTTTAAGATCCTATCTTTTCTATTTACTTATTTTGAACACTTCCTGTCTGCAATTGCAGTAATAACCGCAATATTTAGAAGAGTGCTTAAAAAAGCAAAAAGTGATTTCGGGTTAACCGGGTGAGGAATCTTAACAGCTATTTCAAATATGCCAAAAGGATATTCATAAAAAGAGGATTGCCAATTCAGCTTATTTATTTTGTCACTTCCAGATGTAACTTAAAATGTCAACACTGTTTTTATTGGGAAAAACTTAACAGCCAAACAATTGAGTTGTCGCTTCCAGAAATTGAAAAGATATCAAAAAGTGTGGGTGATTTACTGTGGCTATCTCTCACTGGTGGTGAACCCTTTCTTAGAAATGACTTACCAGATATTGCAAGTCTCTTTTATAAGCATACTGGAGTTAAGTACATAACCATTCCTACTAATGGGTTGGAAACGGCAAGAATTCTGGCATTGACTGAAAAGATTTTATCCCTCATCCCTAAAAGCTATTTAGTCATTTATGTATCTTTGGATGGCTTGGAAAAGACACACGATTTAATTAGAAATCGACCTGGAAGTTTTCACAACGCTCTGGATACGCTGAGGGGTTTGAAGAGGCTTAAAAAGAAATTTGGCAATTTAGGAGTTGCAATCTTAACTACCTACCTCTCGCTGAATCAAAAGGAACTAAAGGATTTTTTTAGCTTTGTTCAAGACCACATTCATCCGGATAATATAACCCTCAATCTAGTGAGAGGAAATATGGAAAATGAGAGTTTGAAGGAATTCAAAATAAATTACTGCAGAAACGGTGTTGAAATTAAGAAACAGGCAATTGCAAGTAAGAATATCCCCTATTATAACTTCAAATTGGCTAAACTAATCTTAGCCAAAGATATGGTCATGTACGATTTAATAGAGAAGATTTTCAGAGAGAATCGATTCCAGAGTTTATGTTTTGCGGGGACATTAAGTAGCGTGCTATCTGAAAGGGGAGAGATATTTCCCTGTGAATTGTTAAATGAAAGCATGGGTAATATACGGGAATATTATTATGACCTCAAGCAATTGTGGACGTCAACCAGAGCAAGCGAGATAAGAAAAAAGATAAGGAAAGGTAAATGTTTTTGCACCTGGGAATGCGCCTTAAATACAAACATCCTGTTCAATATGAGATACTATCCCAGATTGTTGAAACAAATGATTACAAGGAAAAAAAGTTAAGTTTTTCTCCAATTCGCCAAAACAATATCCTACTACGACCATGAACTGGCTCAGGAAGGACAAGCAACTCACCATATTCGCATTAACTTTGCTGATATTTCTTCTAGCAACGTGCCTGGGATATTTATTATTCCGTGAACCGCTCGTAAAGGCCGTACACGATAGCGGGTTGATAGAGACTTTGGACAGACTTATCGAGAAGCAAAATGTGCATCCATTACAATATTCCTATGTTATCGCGGATAAAATATTTACCTCATATTTAATCTTATTTACACTGCTTTTCATTATAATATTCGCTCTATTCTCCGCCTGGAATTTAATGGACCTGTTTCTTATAGCCTCAACTCTAATGGCTCTACTAGTTTCTGGCGGACTAATTCTGAAAAAAATTCTATCATCACCTTTGTGGGATTGGAATGGTATCCGTCTGGCTTGGACATTTTCACTCTTGCATGGCTACCAGATGTACTATCCTGCCGATAGCGGTCCCGTGCTTTCTTTATTAGCTGGTCCTTTACAGCCCCTTACATACTTGCCTGCCGCATTGGTTAATTCTCCAACACCTGCTCTTATTTTGGCTTCGTTCATAAGTGTTTGTTATTATTTTCTACCGATACTCTGGTTACATATTGGTAAAAATTTAAGAGAATCACAAGAATTATCATTTGGAGTTTGTGCTTTTGCTTGCTTTTGCTTATTCACACTTAGTTCTCGGCCGCTAATTTACTCGGCTTCTGCGATATATGCCGACGCACCCGCACTAGGCTATAGCGCCCTTGCCTGTGTAATTCTTTACTATCGGAAACGTAAAGACAACATTATCGGCTTTCTACTGGCAGCTTTGTTTTCTATTTTTGCAGTCTGGACAAAGCAAACTCTCGTGCCCCTACTATTTGCATTACCCACATATCTACTCCTAACTGATGGTTATAGATGCTTCCGGCGTTACATCCTATGTCTCTTTGTTTCTGGTATTGCAATATCGGCTGTTTTCTTATTTGCTTTTGACGCCAAAAATTTGTTCTTCAATATGGTTACGGTGCCGAGCCACTCTCCCTGGCAATTTGGCGGAAACCGAATAGTAGCACTACTGGCAGTAACTTACGACCTATTGAGAGAATCTTTTTTATTCGTAGTCGTACTGGTCTTTCTTTCTGCATATCAATTATCGCGTCCGTCAAATGGGCTCAGTAGATTAAAAACATGGACTAGATCCGACCCGTGGACAATACTAGCAATTGTAAGCCTGTTTATGGTGCCGACTTCACTGCTTGATAGGCTAAAAGAGGGTGGAGATGTCAATACACTTAGCCCCACACTCTATTTCCTCGCTGCTTCTGTCACACTTGCCTTAAAGAGATTTGCTTCAGATTCATTATCGTCCTCTCCACGACCCGGGCAAGGGTTTGCTAAACCTTTACTTGTTCTACTAATTACAGGGCTTGTTTACATTAATATGCCGAATTTTTTCAGTGTTCAAGGGGTATTGAATAATCTCTCAGATAATGAACAAAAGTTGTCACATGAATATGCAAGAAAACATCCCGGGGAAATATATTTTCCCAAACACCCGCTGGCGAGTTTACTGGCAGAGGGTAAGCTTTACCACCACGAATACGGTCTATACGATAGGTCACAAGCAGGTTCCCCAGTGAGCCTGAAACATTTTCAAGCACACATTCCTGGTAATGCCAGGTTAGTTGCCTTTAAGTCTGATGATAGTCTGGTGCATAAAAGAGTTCAAGAATATGTACTTAATTTTCTCCCAGGGTTTTCTAAGCGAATTAGCGTTGATGAATTGCCCGAATGGACAGTTTATGCCAAAGAATGACATTTTTGTATAAGGTAACTGATAGCCCAGACAACTGGTTTAGGCTTTCAATATTTTTCTTGACAAATAATTTTGGATTTGGTAAAAATTAGTGAAAAATTGGTCCAAAGGGTAGCCATGAAAAAGAGAAAAAAGACTAAAAAATACAGAAAATTGACACCCTGGCAGGAACTTGTCAGTCAGTACGGAGTAAAGGGAGCAATAGAGAGATATAAGAAGACTACCTTTGAGGAGAAAAGCGGGCCAGAAACTGCCAAGACCTCCTTGCGACCGGCTGCGCCAGCTGAAAGAGAAGAAAGAGTGAGTCTATTCATTGACCGGGGAGCACCCCTCAGTGAACACTACCAAGAGACCAAAATAGCTCTTTTACCACGCGATCCCAAGTGGATTTATGCTTATTGGGAGATTAGTGAAGAAACAAAAGGAGAAGTCAGGAGGAAACGAGGAGAGGATATATTTTTGAGAAGCAGTTTAACCTTGAGATTTTATGATGTGACCGATATTGAATTCAATGGCAGAAATGCTCATAGACAATTTGATATTAAAGTCAATTCAGAAATTGGTAATTGGTATGTTCAGGTGCCAGAAAGTGGCCGTACCTACTTAAGTGACATTGGGCTCCTGACGGAGAAGGGTGAATTCATCATCCTATCCCGTTCCAATAAGGTTTCCCTGCCCAGAGGTAGCGTATCCGAAATCGGCGATGAGGAATGGATGATTGTAAAAGAGGAGTTTGAAAAACTGGTAACACGGATGCATCTTGATAGGGCTGGCTTGAGCAGTGAGGAGGCAATGAAAATCATTTCTCGACGTCTTGAAGAGATTTTACCTCTTGGCGCAGGCTCTCCTCTTCCTACCTCCCGTAAGCGTAAATAACACTCACATTGCGACCCAGGAAAAAAATGGAAAAAGGATATTTATGTCTTGTTCTTCACGCCCATCTTCCCTTTGTTCGCCATCCCGAACACGAAGACTTTCTTGAAGAGGACTGGCTTTACGAAGCTCTAACTGAAACATACATTCCTCTGGTTAAAGTTCTCGACGGATTAATCGATGACGGGGTAGATTTCAGACTGACCATTTCTATTAGTCCAACCCTATCAGCAATGTTTTCAGACCCACTACTCCAGCGCCGATATCTGCGCCACCTGAACAAGTTAATTGAGCTAACGGAGAAGGAAAAAATCCGCGTGAAAAAACATCCCCAATTCCAGGAAGCTGCCAAAATGTATGAGCGGAAATTGAAAGAAGCATTCTTTATCTTCGAAGAAAAATATGATGGGAACCTCCTGAACGCTTTCCGCAAATTCCAGGACCTGGGAAAGATTGAAGTCATGACCTGCTGCGCCACTCATGGATTTCTGCCGCTTATGTTCTATCAGCGTGCTGCGAGGGCACAGGTAAGGATAGCAGTGCGAGACTATCTATTCAGATTTGGTCATCGGCCAAAAGGAATCTGGCTCTCCGAATGTGCCTACTATCCAGGGGACGACGAAATTCTAAAAGAAGAGAATTTACGCTTCTTCTTTCTTGACTCTCACGGGATTATCTACGGCACTCCCCGGCCGCGCTATGCTGTTTTTGCTCCAGTCTATTGCCCTTCCGGAGTGGTAGCATTTGGTAGGGACGTTGAGTCTTCGCTCCAGGTCTGGAGTGCTGAAACCGGTTACCCCGGAGACTTCCGTTACAGGGAATTTTATAGAGACGCAGGTTATGACCTGGACTACAACTACATCCGTCCATACCTCCACTCGGACGGCATAAGAAGAAATGTGGGCATCAAGTATTATAAGATTACAGGTAAAGTCAGCCTGGATAAGAAGGAACCATACCATCCCCGGGACGCGCTGGAGGCTGCAGCTGAGCATGCTGGAAACTTTATGTTCAATAGACAAAGGCAGGTTGAATATTTATACGACCTTATGGGCCGTAAGCCGATTATCGTGGCTCCTTACGATGCTGAACTCTTTGGCCACTGGTGGTATGAAGGTCCTGATTTCATCAATTTTCTCTTTCGAAAAATATATTATGATCAGACCACCCTTAGACCAATCACTCCCTCAGAGTATCTAAATGAAAATCCAAAAAATCAGGTAATAACACCTTCTATGTCGAGCTGGGGAGACAAGGGATATAATGAGGTCTGGCTGAACGGAAACAATGACTGGATTTACCGACATCTGCACAAGGCTGCTGAGAGGATAGTAGAAATAGCAGAAGAAAATCCGGAAGCAAAGGGATTGAAAAGGCGAGCACTCAACCAGGCTGTGAGGGAATTGCTCCTGGCCCAGGCTTCAGACTGGGCATTCATTATGACCACCGGGAGAATGGTCGAATATGCTGAAAAGAGAACTCGTAACCATATCAATCAGTTCACTAAATTGTACGAGGAAATAAAAAACAATAGAATTGACGAAACCCACCTCAAAGACCTTGAATACAGAGATAATGTTTTCCCTGAAATGGACTATCGTGCCTACCTGTAAAAAAGGGGTCAGAGTCATTTTTGCTGGAATCATTTTAAAACGGCCCTACCCATTTTATGACAAAAATGACTCTGACCCCTTTTTACCTTGTAATTTCTACCCAGACTTCTCTTCTTCTCGGACCATCAAACTCGGCAAAGAAAACCCCTTGCCATGTACCCAGAGCCAGTTCTCCGTTTTCTATAGGAATGGTTTCAGAGGAACCTACCAAACTTGCCTTAATGTGGGCAGCAGCATTCCCTTCTGTATGAGAATAACTACCGTGCCAGGGAACTAACCTATCCAACTCAGCCAGGATGTCATGCTTGACACTGGGGTCTGCGTTCTCATTGATAGTAATCCCGGCAGTAGTATGGGGAACGAAAATATGGCAGACTCCGTTATCAATTTTGCTCCTATGTATTATATCCCTTACCAGAGGTGTTATATCCATCAATTCCGCTTGTGAATGCGTTCTGATGCTCAATTTATTCAACATCCTTCTTTTCCTGAGAATAAGATGCAGAATTGGTGTCGCTCTCCCACACGGTGACCTTGCTCACCATGTAGCGAGAACTCCTCAACCGGGCTTTTAACTCGCTGTAAATAAATCTGGCGATGTTTTCAGAAGTGGGATTAGTCACTTTAAAATGTGAAATTTCATTTAGATACTTGTGGTCCAGTTTTTCCATAATCCGTTCCAGGTAATCCTTCACATTTCTAAAATCTATCAGCATACCAGTATTATCCAACTTTCCTCCCCGAATTCCAACCCGCACTTTCCAGTTGTGACCGTGCAATTTTTCGCATTTTTTCCCGTAGCCACGTAAATTATGAGCCGCCGAAAAACTTCCCTCAACCATAACCTCGTACATTTTCTACTCCATCGCTTCCAGATTTACTCTCTCGGCTTTATCTATATTCTTCCCCAAAAACCTCCTGCCAAGCTGAAGAAACTTCTGCGGGCTGTCGCTGACAAAAAATTTGCATACTGCCTTACGATTTCCCTCTCTCAACAAGTTTTTCTCACCAAGGCTTCCCTCTACAGCCCTGGCTGTAGCCTCAGCAGTGTCTATAAGAGAGACTTTTTCGCCCATTATTATTGATAGTAGTCCCTTCAAGAGTGGATAATGAGTGCATCCCAAAATGAGTGTATCTATGCCTTTATCCTTGAGAGGGGACAGATATTTCTCCGCGATTTGCGCAGTCTCGGACTCATCAAGCCAACCTTCTTCCACAAGAGGAACGAACAGGGGGCAAGCTTGAGAAAATACCTTTACATTTTTATCCATCCTCCTCAGGGCCCCCTCAAACGCCCTGCTCTCTATTGTTCCTTCCGTCCCGATAACGCCTATTCTAAAATTCCTGGTCGTATCTATTGCGGCTTGAGCACCAGGCTCAATTACACCGATGACTGAAAGCTCAATATTTTCTCTCAATGAAGAAAGAGCAAAAGATGAAGCCGTATTACAGGCTACTACAATAATTTTTACTTTCTGCTTCTTTAGAAAATTTGCAATATCTAGAGAAAAGCGTGTAACTACCTCTTTAGACTTGGAGCCATAGGGGAGATGTGCTGTATCTCCGAAGTAGATAATGTCTTCTCCAGGAAGGACCCTGAGTAACTGGCTAACAACAGTCAATCCACCAACGCCTGAATCGAATACCCCGATCGGCCTTTCCCTCATTTCACTTTCTACGGTCACCATTTCTCGACCCAATCCTTATACTTTTTTACTCCTGCACAAATGCTTCCCACCATTTCATTCTGGAATTTGGTACTCCTTAAATTTCTTTCTCCTGATTCATTTGAAATAAATGCTGTTTCCACGAGAACGGCCGGCATCTTAGCTCCCTTCAAAACGCTGAAACCCGCTTGTTTAACGCCCCTGTTCTCTACAACTCTTAAGTAATTGTCGACTTCAGAAGAGATGCGCGAACAGAGCTCAGATGACTCGTTCATAAATTCATTCATCGCTAAGGACCAGAGAATTGAAGATAACTCATTTCCCTTTTCCTTTTTCTCTTCCAGGGCCATTACTGCGTTTTCCATATTAGCTACCGCTTGTGCCTCTTCATCAGAGGCCTCCTCGGATAGAAAGTAAATCTCAAAACCTTCAGTATGCTGCTTCAGGGAGGCATTACAGTGAAGGCTGATAAAAAGATCTGCCTTCTCCCGATTAGCTATAGCAGTTCTATCAGCCAGTGGCAGAAAAATATCGTGATACCTGGTCAGGATAACTCTTGTTTTCAAATTCTTATGCAGCTCTTTAGCCAGCTTATGAGCTATTTTCAATATCACATCTTTCTCTTTGGTGCCATAAGGACCGATTGCCCCGGGGTCTTTGCCGCCATGTCCTGGGTCAATCACGATAGTCCTGATTCTTGCTCTCTTCGCTTCTTCCAGAGGCGGGACGTGTTCGGTTATTTCAGGCTCTACAGGAGAGACCTCTTCCACTTCCTCTCTTACAGGAGCACCGGTCATCTTCTCCACAGTAGAAAGAGTCTTACTTGGATAGTCCCAGAAAACCTGTTCACCAAGTACCTGGCCAAATGCCTTAGTAATCACAACTTCAAGGGGAATCCACACTCTTCCTTCAATAATCTTAGTTTCCTTTTTCATCTTGCGTTTGACATTGTCAATGACCGCTTCAGGGCTATCAATAAAAAATTCTACCTTTCCCTTGTTGAATTCCAGACTTGCCACGTTATTAACCGGGTCGAAGTCAACTTTTCCACCAAATATTTCAGCCACGTCGTTGATTTTCAAATAGCCCATTCCCGTAATTAAGAGTAAATCGATATCGCTATAGACTTTATCGGCAGCAAGCACTTTAATTTTGATTAGCTGCCCCTCGGCTGAGGCGATAGAGAAGCATAGAATCAATAATAAGCTACATACAAATAGTCTTTTCAACAACACCTCGTATTCTCTTTGGCCGACCAGCATTTACGGTGCCGTTTGGTCAGGCAGTCTTCAGGGTGCCAACCCCATCACCCTAAAGGGCGGCCACCCTGTACTACGGGATTAATTTCTTAATCTTTAATAGAAGCCCATCCCAATCAACTGGTTTAATCATATAGTCGCTAGCCCCTGCTGCAAAACCTTTTTCCACATCGCCCATCATTCCTTTACCGGTGAGAAGGATTACGGGAATACCTTTAATCTCTTCATTTTCTCTAATCATTTTGCAGGTAGCAAAGCCGTCAAGTCCGGGCATCGTTACGTCCATAATAATGAGGTCAGGCTTCTCCCTGCGTGCCTTGCTAATACCTTCCAATCCCGAAGGAGCCATCAATACCTCATAGTCGCGGATTTCCAGTATTGCTGCCATCGTCTCTAAAGCGATGGGATCATCGTCCACTATAAGTATTTTTGATTTCCTGTTCACATTCCCTGCCTAAGATTTGGTGGAGGCGGCGGGACATATACCCCACTTATTTCTAAGTGGTATGGACTATC
>CAZTSA010000006.1:0-22935 GCA_964616885.1 uncultured Clostridia bacterium | reverse complement strand
AGGCAGCAAAGGAACACGGTGCTTGTCGCATTCGCTACTGTGACACATTAGGTTATGACGACCCCTTCACCATATACGAAAGGGTCAAGCTATTAGCCAAAGAAGTCGGATTGCCGGTTGAACTACATTGCCATAACGACCTGGGAATGGCAGTAGCCTGCTCGGTGGCTGGCGCCAAAGGGGCAATCGACGGGGGAGTCGATGCCTATATCAATACTGCTATCAACGGAATGGGAGAAAGGTGTGGAAACGCTGACCTTATCTCCGTAATTTTAGCTATTAAGAAATCGAAGGGCTACGAAAATAGATACATTTTGCACGAGACAGTTAAACTCACTTCTGCCTGGAAGATTGCTAAATATGCCTCATATGCGTTTGGTGTCCCTCTCCCAATCAACCAGCCCGCAGTGGGCGCAAATGCCTTTGCTCACGAGTCAGGTATACATGCTGATGGTGCATTAAAGGATCGAAGAAATTACGAGCTTTATGACTTCGAAGAGCTGGGAAGGGGCGAGCCGGAATTAATAGAAACAGGAAGACAAATTACTGCCGGCGAATATAGTGGAATTAAGGGATTCAGGAATGTATATGGGAAGCTGGAAATAGAATTTAAGGATGATGAACAGGCAAGAAGAATCCTGGAACTTGTCCGTTACGCCAACGTCCACACCCAGAAGCCTCTCACCGATGGGGAACTTCGCTTCATAGCCAACTACCCTGACCAAGCGAGGAAAATATTGACCGTTATACCTTAAGGATAAAATGTGCTCGAACAGGAATTTCCCAAATACGAGCACCCAAAAGAGCGAATAATTCCCAAACCTCTCTAACTTTTACCCTCTATCTTTTTTAACCTCTTTTTCTGCTCTTCCAGTACTTTGAATAGTATTTCCGGCGTGCCGGTAATCTTCCTCCTGTAGATATTCACCATTCTGTCAATCTTGGCCAGATTTTCCTTAACCCTCAAAGCAAACTGTTTGTTGTAGTTTTCCTCAGAGTAATCCCTGTTAAGAACCTCCTTAAATAGTCTCTTGAGGTCCCCATACTTTGGTATTACACCAGTAGGAGTCTCTACTGCTTCAACTTCTTTATGTATGCGTAGCTCCATCCATTTGAACCAGACCTTCTTATCAGACTTGCTGTTCAAAAACATTCCATCCGAACCTTTAAGAAAATAGTTTACAGAAAAGACAGTCGGGCATTTTCTCAATCCCTTGCCAAAGTCGAGATTATTCTGTATGTACCTGCCTATAGGGATAGAGAGAAAATCTAAGTTGGACATGGGGTTATGTCTTCTGACACCTACTTTCCCTAAGGTTGCAGCCGTTGTTTCTGACTCGAGACACGCACCTTTGGTTATTATGCCGTGTACCCAGTCAAAGGACTCTTCCACAGGCACCCATGTATCTGAGTCCCTCCCTCCATACACGATACCTTGGATAACAACTCCCTGGGGATTATCAATTTCCGGATCCATGTTCTCTAGCAGATTCATTTCCAGAGTGAACCGAGCATTAGGATGCGATGGTTTTATCTCATTTCCTTGAGCATCTTTTTCCCCTGGCCTCCATTCACCCGAGTAGTTGACTCCACGCTGGGGAGGTTCTCCATCCTTGCCAATCCAGTAGGTACGACCTTCCTCAGTAACAAGAACATTGGAGAATATGACCTCGCCCGGACTGTGTAATGCTCCCCATATTATAGGGTCGTCTACTGAATTGACGTCGCGGATTATTCCAAATATTCCTTTTTCTACATTGACCGCATGAACCGAACCGTCTTTCTTTTTGAGATAAGCTATGTCATCGCCTACTATGGTCTCGTTTTCTAACATGGCAGTAGCCGTTTTTCCACAAAGAGAAGGAAAAGCGCCGGCAAAATAGGTAACCCTGTTGTTAGGTCCATGCACTCCCATAATAAACATATGCTCTGTTAACCAGCCTTCTTTTGATGCCAGGTTTATTGCCAGTCGAATTGCCAGCTTTTTTAGTCCTATGGTGTTGCCACCATACTGGGTATTCATACTATATACGACATTTTCTTCAGTATCAATGTATATCCTCCGCCTATCAATATTCTTGCTCACGTTGTTTTCAAGCTCCCCTTGCGAATGCACGAACTTGAAGAACCTATCAGAGTTGCCCAATCTCACAAAGTCTTCATAGCCTGTTCTATAAAGGAGATGCTCGTTGTGGGCAACATAGCCGGAATCAGTAAGCTGTATACATGGTATGGAGAAATCAGAACCGCAGGGGCCCAGACAGAAGAAAAGCACATAAAGCTTATGCCCTTTCATAATATCTTTAAGAATGGCGTTAATCTCCTTGAGTCCCTCTTTCTTATTAATTGAATTTAACTTTGGACCTAAATCGACACCTTCAGCTAAGAGGAACCTGGTATTCTCTCTGTCTCTTGCCTGGTCGTAATATCCATCAAAGTGAACAGTATGTCCGGGAATAGCAAGCATGTTCTCTTCGCCGGTTCTTATTGCTTCCTGCCTGATATACTGTCTATCTTCCTGTGAATCAGTAGAGACGAAAACAGCGTCGGGATTACATAGTTCTATGTACTTGGCAGTGAAGTCAAGAACTTTGGCATTACTTATCCTCTTAAGTTTATTAAAGTCCTGTTCACTTAATCTGGCCTTAAGTAACCCTATCGTATCCATTGGAATCATAACTATCAAGGCATCCTGACCACATCACCGCGCTCGAAGCCCTCTCCTTCTAAAATTGTAGCTACAGCAAACTTCTCCTCGGCTTTCTTTATTTCAATTCTTCCTCCATAGGTTTCTTCAGCCCCGAGAGTGAGTCCTGTGTCAGGGTCTATCAATTCTTCGCCAATTCTGTAGACCTGAAACACCTCTCCTTTTTTGATTCCTGCATTCGCTCCGGCACTAATATAAACCTCGCCACCGCTCAGCTTCACTATTTTAGCCTGCCAGGGAACCGTTTCCATTCTTTCAACAATTGTATTTACAATCTTCTCTATACATCCACGAGTTGCTTTGCCCAAAGGAGTCTTGGTCGAGAAGCCGCCGCCAAGGATGTTGCCGCTCTTAAGGACGCCCGCCAAGACCACGCCAACAGAAGTCGCACTGGCATCCTCGCTTGTCGCTTCCAGAATTACCCCGGTAGTTGCGTCGTACATGCGTAGGTCACAGGCAACGTGAGCGCTCGTCGTTGTGAGGCCGGCTCCCGCCCTCTTCTTTAAGAGAACTCCGCCAACCCCTGCCCGCGACACTTTCTCTTCAAACTCAGTGAGTGCTCCCCGCACCAGTACCTGAGCACCCAACAGCTCCCCAATCTTTGCCGCTGTCTCCTTTGTTACTCTCTCACTCTCACCCAGGTCTTGCTCTTTTATTATATCGGAGAGCTCTTTCCTTTCCAAAAGGACAAACTCTCCAGTCTCATGCAGGGCAGTAATAAGCATTTCAGCCATCCCTGAACCTATCTTCCAGTGTGCACCCGGCACCTTAACTTCAAAATCTACCACAGCAATTCTCTTTTTGGGACCTTTATACTTCGCCCTTTCAATAGAAGGCTTCACCTGAGCCTGGGCGCAGCCCAGAAGGAAGACCAGCGTTAGAATCGTAAATTCATCTAAAATTTTTTTCGCCATGTCCACTCCCCTTTTCCCCGTACTTTTTCAACCCATATTACATAATTACTTTGGGGAAAGCTTTTTTAGAAGTTCGGTAGCTATCTCCTCCACTCTCTTATCATTTTCTGCCTTAGCTCTATCCCTGATTCTCTCCAAAGCCGAATTCCTCCACTCAATGTACTCTCCCTGGGAGATTTCAACTAACTGGTAGCAGTTATAGAAGTACTCTGCCCCTTGAGCGGTCGGCCTCTCCACTTTCTCATAATAGGTTTCTCTGGGTTTTATACCATGCATCTGATAAATATCCATAATTATCCCCAGAGTGTCAGTCAAAAACTCGGCTAACTCAGCCTCACCGATACTCAAATCACGGCTGGCATCACTGAATTCCTTGTGAAGGGTTCTCCGTATACCTTCGGTAATATTCTTAATTACTTCCGCCCTGGCCTGACGGAGAGCTAGAGAGAAATCGGCTCGGCCCTCCACCCCGCCACTAAAGGAAAGCCCGCCCTCCTGACCAGATATTGGCGTTAATATCCACTCTGGCCTAAACTCCCTACTCCTCTCCACTATTCTTTCCTGAGCAGTTACTGGACGTTTTTCCGGACGAGCACACCCCCCATTTAGGATTTGAACCAAAAACAGAATCCAACAATAAAAAATTAGCCTTAGCATCCCCGGCCCTCCTCTTACTTCTATTCGATATACGAAATAGCCACATTAACGCCACCTCTTTCGTTCTCTACCAAACTAATAGTGCATTCCTTCTCGTTTTTAGAAAAAAGTAGATGTCCAATACTGGCACCAGGCCAATAATCGGCCTTCACCAAACTATAGCCTTTCCCCTCCATCTCTCTTATATAAAAAGTTACAACCCTGTCCATCGGGTCAGAAGTTATGAAATTAAGAGTTGACACATTGTCCTGGCCGGAAATTTTTATTCTCCCCGCTCCTGCATATACAGGAATTCCTACCACATCCTTTATAACTTTCCTTTCGAGAGAAGGGCGCTTTTTTTCCTTTAGTCGCCTGGGAACCGCTCTTCTTATCCACACACTATCTTTTTCTCTTATAACCCTATTGGTCAGAGTAGAAAAACGGTCAGCCAGCCAAGTTTTGACAGGAACCCTCTTACTCACCAGGTACCACCCGCCGGTGAACAGGACAACAAGGATAGAGAAAACCTTTACGGCAAGATTTATTTTCTCTTTTAGAAAACCTCGTGGCTTCTCGGGAACTTTTAGTTTTTTTCCCACTCGAGTCTTGGCCCGTGAAGTTTCCTTCTCTTCTTTCTCCTCAAGCTCCGAGATCTTAGATAGAACTCTATCAACCAGGTCGTGAGATAATTCCTCTGCTCTCTTTTCAGGCCTATCATCACGCCTCGGCCTCTCTTCCACCATTTCCAACCTCCTAGAACACCATCAACTTCTCAATAGTTCGATTATCCTTTCTAAATCTTCCAGAGAATAGTATTCAATTTCTATCTTGCCCCGAAATCCCCCTCCCCTGGTAGAAAGGCCACCGGAACCCCTACACTTGATTCTCACTTTCGTCCCCAGAGCCTTCTGCAGTTCTTCCTCAAGCTCAATCAGCTCCGGGCTCTTCCTCTTCTCAACGACTCTTCTTCCGGAAGGGGCCCGTTTGAGTCTCAATCTCTGGACAATGTCTTCTGTTTCCCGTACTGTCAACTTCTGCTCGACTATTCTCCGGGCCAGGCCTATTCGTTCCTTTTCGCCTTCGAGAGAGATAATCGCCCTGGCATGTCCGGCAGATATGAGGTTACGGGAAACAAACTCCTTAATCTCTTCAGGTAAATTCATAAGTCTCAAGGTGTTGGCGACAGTTGACCTCGTCTTTCCCAGATGGTCAGCCAATTCCTGCTGGGTGAGGTTGAATTCCTTCATCAGCCTTTCAAAAGCCCGAGCTTCTTCTATCGGATTCAAATCTTCTCTCTGGATATTCTCAATTAGAGATATCTCGAACATGTCTCTATCGGTAACTTTTCTGACCACTGCCGGAATCTCTTTCAACTCTGCCATTTTGGCTGCCCACCAGCGCCTTTCGCCGGCTACTAATTGGTAGTCTTCTCCCGAAGCAGAAACAATTATTGGTTGAACCACACCCTCCCTTTTTATAGAATTCGCCAACTCCTTTAGCTTCTCCTGGTCAAATTGCATTCTGGACTGATATTTATTAGGTTTTATCTTGTTAATGTCAATACTCACAACCTCTATTGGAGCCACCCGGGACACCCTTGGGATTAGTGCCTCTATACCCTTACCCAGCGCTTTGCGCATTAGCATTACCTCCAAAACTCAACTTTCTGACTCCTCTATTATTTCCACTCCATTTCTTTTCAGGAACTCCCGAGCCAATGAAAGGTAAGCCTCGGCACCTTTCGAATCCTTACTATATAGAATGACGGGCTTGCCAAAACCTGGAGCCTCAGCCAGCCGCACATTTCTCGGAATTTTCGTTTGATAGACAGCCCCTCCAAAAAATTTGCTAACTTCTTCAACTACCTGATTGCAAAGGTTAACTCTAACATCATACATGGTCAAAAGAACCCCTTCGACCTCCAATCGGGGATTCAAATTCTCCCGTACCAATCTCAATGTACTCATTAGTTGGCCCAAACCTTCAAGGGCATAATATTCACACTGGATGGGAATAATCACTGAGTGGGCTGCAGTCAGTGAGTTTACCGTAAGAAGCCCGAGGGAAGGCGGGCAATCGAGCAGGATATACCTGTAGATATTATCCAATCCGTTAAGTGCTTTCTTCAGCCTTGTCTCCCGGGAGATAAGACCAACCAGGTCCACTTCTGCTCCAATCAAATTTACATTTGCTGGAATCAAATCCAGCCAATCAATCTCAGTGGAGACCAGGATATCTTCAATTGAAACCTTGTCCAAAAGTACCTCATAGATACTATGTCCAACTTTCTCCTTGTCCATGCCCAGCCCACTCGTAGCGTTCGACTGAGAATCCATATCAATAAGAAGCGTCTCCTGGCCATAATGTGCCAGGCAGCTGGATAGGTTGATAGCTGTTGTAGTCTTTCCTACCCCTCCCTTCTGATTTGCAATTGCCACAATCTTAGCCATTAAGTGCCATTCCTCTACAGTTTGAAATTTTGTCCGGAGTTAGTAGCCAACGAAGGCAGAGATTCTATCTTCACAAGCTATTTTAGTTAAAATATTAGCAAAAAAATTAAGAATATACAATAGCAAAAAATGCATCCTGAAAACCTGAATTCAACTTATTGGCCTCTTTGCCGGTACCCCGGGCCTCCTCGGATAATTTTCCGGCGTGCTCCTCACCTTATCTATCACCACCAAATTTCTCTCCAATTCCCCTTCTCCTAATGGCAGTTTATAAGGAATGGTCTCCTTTACTCTGCCACCCAGAACCTCAATCGCCTTCCTTGAGTTCCTCAGTTCACCTTCAATCTCTCGACCTTTCTGGGAAATAAAAATTCCTCCAATCCTGACAAAAGGGAGACAATATTCAGCGAGGATAGCTAACTTACTAACTGCCCTCGATAACGCCAGGTCATATTTCTCCCTGTACTCCCAATTTCTTCCAAATTCTTCCGCTCTCCCGCAGACTATCTCTAAACTCGTCTCCAAGCCCAGTTTGCCAGAGATATGACGCAAAAATTCTACCTTCTTCCTGGTGGCCTCAAGCAATGTTATATTGAGTCCAGGATTATAAATTTTCAGGGGCACCCCGGGAAATCCCGCTCCAGAACCGATATCTATCACTTTTCTTATATTCTTATAAATTTTGGGTGGAACTCCCGAGAGGCATGAAAGGGAATCTATAAAATGTTTAACCAAAATCTCTTCCTGACCTTCTATGGCAGTAAGATTAAACTTCCTGTTCCATTCACTTAGCTCATTCAACAATAGGAAGAATTTTTCTATCTGGTCTTCGGCGAGCTCTATGCCTAACGCTTTTGCCCTTTTTCGGAACCAAGCAGCCAATCCATCCATAGGTTTATTGTGGTTCCCAGAGCCTTTTCCACATCGTTTCCAGTCTTCTTTTCTTCATTAACTTACGAATATCTGCCAATCTTGCTCTGGTGGATTCCTCCCCTTTCCTTATACAATATCCTAACTTTCTAAAATTTACCCAGTGAATACTGTCCACATCTGGCCTTATCACCAGGTCTGCCTTTCTTAAATTAAGTTCGTTAAGAAGAATTCCAGAGATATAGGTAGTCCTGAGAATAACATCCAATCCTGTCTTAAGCTCCTGATGGCTACCGCGCGGAAAGGCCCCCCTTACATCCACACCCACCACCAAATCGGCACCCAATTTGAAGGCAACGCCCACAGGAACCAGGTTCACCGCACCTCCGTCTACCAACTTTTTCCCTTCCCATTCCAAGGGCGGGAAGAGGCCGGGAATTGTGATACTTGCCCGAACTGCCTCTCTCAAAGACCCACGGATAAAACAGAGCTCCCTATTTGAAGTGAGGTCAGTACTGACGCAAGCAAAGGGAATCCTTAAATCTTCTATATTCTTGTCTGGCAGGAGACTATTAACTATCGCCTCTATCCTCTTCTCACTGACCAGAGCAAGTCTTACCAAACTCAGGTTATAAATCAACTTCCACTTGGCATAGGAGATAATCTTTTGAATTCGCTTTGAACCTTCTTCTCCTACTTCATCCTTCAAGAACTCCAGCCTTGCCCGCTTGTATTCATTGCTTCCTAAGAACTCCAACGCCTTCTTTTCAATAGAAGAAGCGCTATGCCCACAGGCATATAGCGCGCCAATCAGGGCCCCTGAGCTGGTGCCAGCAATAACATCTATAGATACTCCCGCCTCCTCCAGAACCCTCAGCACCCCAATGTGGGCCAGACCCCTTGCCCCTCCGCCACCCAGGGCCAGACCAAATCTCAATTTTCGCATAGATTTTCTCTTCAAAAAAGAGAATGCCGCAAAATTGTTTCACGTGAAACATTTTCCTTGGCCGTTTGCCACCATTTTGCCACTTCCCCTCCGGCCCTGGCGAGGTGTTTTCTCCCCCTCAGCCACGTCTTTACCGAACCCACTCCCACTACTCTCCCTCCTTTTTCCCCCACTACATCTTTCAAAATATTGATAGCCCGGCGATATCCGACTCCCCTTGAGGTAACAAACAGGATTACCTTCTTGTTCACGAGGTTACACTTATCGAGGAATGTACTAATGGCAGGAGTTGGACTGTATGCCCAGACAGGTGTGCCAAATATGACAAGTTCATAATCGCTTGTATCGAAACTTGAAGGAGCCACTTCGGTCTTTAAGCCAAGGTGAGCATCCCGAACCCCTCCCAGGAAGCCAAGAACCCCCGCTCGCTTTTTTAGGTCTCTTATCTCCACTAAGTCGGCTCCGAGTTCATCTCCAAGTTTCTCTGCCAGAAATCTTGTTTTCCCCGTCCGCGAATAGTAGAGAATTACGCTTTTCATTTTAGATTGCTTCCTCTTTTTTATCCGGCTAGAGATCTTACTCCAAATTTTTGCCTTCGGCCCCTTAAAAAATCCAATTCTAACCGGGTAAGGCTTCCCCTTCAACCACTCGCCATACACCATCATCCTCTTTTGCCAGAGAGAGCTTCAAAAATTCTCTCCCTTTAAGGTAGCTAAATTCCCTGTGAGAGGCCTCAACGACAATCAGGATATAGAGATTACATATTTTACCCTCGAACTTTTTCCTTTTCCTTAAAATATCAATCTTGAAATCCCCAAATTCGTTAAGGAAATTGCTTACCTTGAGCTTCAAACCATGGTAATCGTTCCCATATCTGTCCCGATAATCTCTGGAAACGTAACTGAATGCCTCCTCAAACTTCTTTTCCTCTATTAATTGCTTTGCCTCCTTTATGCCCTTATTGATTAGCCAGCGATCTTTAAGGAACGAATCGTACACAATGAAAAGAACACCGAAAGCAACAATGAGCACAAAAGCTCTTTTCATTCCACTCTGCCCCCTTTTTCTTCCAATAACATTTCGATTCTATGTCTCATATCTATTCCCTGTGTTTCCCTGTATGCTGAGCTTCTGATTTTGCTTTTAAGGTCAAATTCCATCCAGGAAGAAATCAGCCGGCTTTTCTCAAATGCATAGAGGAGCTCGCCTTCTCCCTTACCTTCCATATTGATATCTATATCAATTTCTTTCTCTCTTTTAACCGTCTCCCCGGTGGTGTAGATTTCCAGGTTCACCCCGATTACCGCGCACAAAATGTTCCCCTTTTCCTTAAAGCCAGAAAGCATATAATTTTCCCGGACAGTAGTTGTGACTAGCATGCCCGCAATGGGGATTCTGGACTCTGTCCGATTGTCCCAGGTATCTCCAATTTTGAGTTCCCTATCGGGAAAGATTGGTCTTAATTGTACATACATATTCTCTATATTTAAATCCTTCAATTCTTCTGAGAACCGGTCGAGACCTTCTGCGGAGATAACCCGGCCATCCCTGTCAAACTCCATCAGTATACTCTTCCCCTTCAGTTTATCGGCGAAAGGGAGATTCTGCCTACTGCCTTCAACTTCCATCTCTAATTGGACTTCTTTATAAGTCAGTTCTTCCTTAATTCTTCCCTCGGGAGTAACACCCAAAACCTTATCGGAAAATATGAATCTACCAAAAGTTGTTGACACCTGCGGAACAGCCGGGTAGATTTCTTTCTCCATGCCAATCAATTTGGCGGAAGTCTTCACTTGCATTTCATAGATGTTAAACGTTCCGGCTCGGGGTTGATATATTAACCTGAGCGCATCGGGAAACTTCCCCACCTCAGCTAGGATTAGGCCAGAAGCGACAAACAAAGTAAATAAAATCAAGACAGTCGACTTCTTACTTACCCCTACCAACAGTCCTTGATGTAATCTCATTTCTCACACCTTCAAAAATAATGGATGAGCGAGTGGCGAGGATAAGGTGAGCAGCACATCAGAATGTTCGAGCGGGCATGGCGTCCCGACATTATGTCGGGACGAGCGAGAAGCTTCTTCGAGCGAGAGTTTCCACGCCGAAGACCTCCGATTAATCTTATTTACCTATGCAGAATCTGGAGAAAATCCTGCTCAGAATATCCTCCGTGGCAGTGTCTCCCACGATTTCTCCCAGCGATTCCAACGCCTGGCGCAAATGGAGGGCAATAAATTCTTCCGAGTCACCTCTTTTACAAGCTTCTATCCCTTCTTTTAAGGATTCCTCGGCCTTTACCAGAGCATCCTGGTGCCTCACGTTTGTAACCAAGACGGCATCGGAGATGCTGGCTTCTCCCTTAATGAACAGTCTATATATAAAATCTTCTAAATCCTTTATCCTTGTCCTTCTGGTTGCTGATACTTTAATTAAAGGCGGATTTCTCAGGATAGAGTGATTGCCTAAACTATTGTATGGAGAATTAACTGAATTGGCTGATAAACTTTCTCCTTCCGGCTGGAGGTGACCGAGGGAAGACGCCCACAGTTTTCTTATCTCTCTCTCAGATACCAACTGGGGCAGGTCACATTTATTGGCAACCAGGATTGTTTTCCTGCCCACCAGGTTTTCTGCAATGCCACGGTCCTCTTCGTTCAAGGGTATTGATAAATCAATTACAAAAAGGATAAGGTCTGCAAGCGCTATGGACCTTCTCGCTCGCTCTACCCCAGCCATTTCGATTTCGTCTCTAGCATGTCTGATACCAGCGGTATCCATAATCTTCACGGGGATACCAAGGATATTGACCATATCTTCCACCACGTCCCTGGTCGTTCCTGGAATTGGAGTTACGATTGCTTTCTCTTCTTGAAGAAGAGCATTCAAAAGTGATGACTTCCCGACATTGGGCTTACCCACTATGGCTGTCTTGAGACCCTCTCGCAGAATTCTTCCCGATTGTGCAGACTTCAGAAGTTCTCTTAATTCCAAAGAAGTCCTATCCAGACTCTCTACTATTTCTGCTGGAGAAAGCTGTGTAATCTCCTCTTCAGGACAGTCCAGGCAAGCTTCAATGTGGGCCAGGAGGTCGACTATCCTTTCACGAATCCAGTTCACCGTTCTCGATAAGTCTCCCTGGAGCTGGTGGAGAGCACAATTCAGGGCAGCATCGGTACGAGCCCTGATTATATCACAGACTGCCTCAGCTTGCACGAGGTCTATTCTGCCGTTCAAGAAAGCCCTCAGTGTGAACTCCCCCGGTTCAGCAAGCCTGGCACCTTCCCTTAGACACAATTCCAGAACTTTTCTGAGAGGAACTATCCCCCCATGACAAGAAATCTCTACCACATCTTCGCGGGTATAAGTAGAGGGTGAGCGCATCACACTGAGGAGAACTTCCTCAACCAGTTTCCCTTTATCGTAGATATGACCGTAATGGGTCGTAAATGTCTTTACCCCGGTTAAATTCTTCTTCCTTTTAGGAATGAAAAGTCTCATTACAATGGGAATAGCCTCACTCCCACTTAGGCGCACAATGCCAATTCCCCCCTCTCCCATTGGCGTAGAGATGGCCACAATTGTATCCTCTGCATCAATTTTCAAGTCAAATCCCTCTCCTCTTTCTTTCTGGGAGAGACTACCACCCTCCTGTAGCCCCCTTCTCCCTTCGAGGTAGTCTCTACATCTTTATCATTCTTTAAGGCAAGATGCACTATCCTCCGCTCAGCAGGATTCATTGGTTCCAACTCGCGAGGTTGACCTTCCCTCTTCACTTCATTAGCCACCTCCTTAGCCATTTTTACCAATGCATTTTCCCGACGCTGGCGATAACTTTCACTATCCACAATTACCCTTGTTCTCGTCTTCTCATCTCTATTGACGATTAGATTCACAATTAACTGCAGCGCGTTTAGCGTCTGACCTTTTCTCCCGATTAGAATTGCACCGTTTTGGCTTCTGATGTCTGCTACCACCTTTTCCCCTTTTAAAGAAGTGGTCACTTCTGCTCCGATTCCCGTCAATTTAAGGATTTCATCCAGTTCTTCCTTCACTCTTTTCTGGGCAGAAACAAGATCAACGCCTGGAACCTTCTCCGGAAATACCTGCTCTTTCTCCCCTATCCCTAAACCTTCTATAGGTTTAACTATCAGCTTGATTTTAGCCGGGCTTGCTCCCATGAGACCAAATAATCCCGCCTTGCCTTCATCCAGAATCTTCACTTCCACTTCGTCCCGGGAAAGACCGAGCTCTTTCAATCCTTTCTCAATTGCTTCCTCGATATTCTTACCAGTAAATTCTTTCTCTTCCATTGAAAAATCTCCTTTAGAATAATTAAGAGTCTAACCCTTAACTGTTGACTTTCTATACATAATCAACTGCATAGTCAACGTAAGAATATTATTCATTAACCAGTAAAGAACCAGCCCCGAGGGAAAATTCAAGAAGATAACCGTAAATAGAACAGGCATAAACATCATCATTCTGGACTGGGCAGGGTCAGTTGCAGTAAACTTCTGCTGCAAAAACATTGTGGCTCCCATCAAAATTGGCAAAACATAGATAGGGTCCTTCATTGACAGGTCTCTTATCCAGAATATGAACGGCGAGTGCCGCAGTTCAACTGCATTCCTAAGCATCGTGAATAGCGCCCAGAATATAGGAATCTGCAAGAGCATTGGCAGACAACCGCCGAAAGGGTTCATTTTCCTGGAACGGTAAAGGTTCATTATCTCAATATTGAGTCTTTTGGGATCATTTTTATACTTCAGTCTCAATTCGTTTATCTTCGGTTGAAGGCTCTTCATTGCTTCCATCGATTTGAAACTTTTCCTGGTTAAAGGAAAGGTAAAGACCTGCAATATGCAAGTTAAGATGATTATGGATAAGCCATAATTATAAGTCACTCTATAAAAGAAGTTTAGAATAGACAGAAAGATTACGCTCAAGAATCCAAATAGTCCGAAGTCGAGAGTACGCTCCAGACCGATATTCAAGTTCTTTAAGTATCTATAGTCCTTGGGGCCCACCAAGAGATCAACTTTGTAGCTCTTTATCTGGCCGGGCTCCAAAATAGAAGGGGGTGCAGTCACACTGATGACCGGGGTGTACTTATCGAAACTCTCCACTCTCCCCGTGGAGAAATCTTCTTGCTTGTTAATAAATGCGGCAAGAAAGTATCGGTTGGTTACACCTATCCAGTCTATCTTGTCATGGTGAATGTTGGGTTTCAATTTCTTCACAACCATTCCTACAATCCTTCCCTCTACTCTCATCATCTTGATATTCTCTTTGAGTAAAGCCTCATCCGTGCCCAACCCTGCCTGCCATAATAGAGTCAGATTTCCAATCTGTTTAGGAAGTTTAGACTGGTTATGAATTCTCACCTCAACGGCCTGCAGATAACCTCCATAAGAGAACTTGTATATCTTGGAGAGAAGCAGTCCCTCTCCCAATCGATAATTGAAGGGAACTTCTCTCTCCTCTCCCTCGACCAATATGAGTTCTTCTTCCTCCGTTTCGAAATAGGCCTTGGAAAGACGAGGAAAGCCGTCTATTTCCAAATCCAGAGGCAGAATTCCCTGGCTACGAAGCGCCTCCAGAACCAGGTCAACCATATTCCCCTTCTCCTTGATAGACCACTCCATGACCCTTGCTCCCTCTGTGGTAAGGACAATTCTGGAAGTGGCAGTGATTATTACCACTGGCTTGGCCTGTATAGTAAGTTCCTCGGGCCGAGAGATGACTCCTGGTTCGGTCTCAATCTCTTCCACTTTCTCCTCTATCTCTGGGGCTGGAGCAACTCTCCTCTCATCGGTAACGGTGCGCCGTGGAGCAAAAAATTTTGACCAAACCAGCAGAATTCCCACTGAAATCAGAACAGCAATTATGGTTCTTTTCTCCATCGAATTACCTTCCTAACCTGGAATCTATTTTAGAGGGTCGTAGCCTCCGGGATGGAAAGGGTGACATTTCAATAGCCTTTTTATCCCCAATAAGGCTCCCTTCACTATCCCATATTTGCTGAGGGCTCGAATTGTGTAGTCCGAACAGGTGGGGTAGAAACGGCATACTCTAGGAAAGATAGACGAAATCTTCTGGTAAAATCTAATCAACAATATTATTATCTTTACTATCATTGCCTCAGTTCCTGAATATTCTGGCCTTCCCCCAGAGATTCAGAATTCTCTTTTCCATCTCAGAGTAATCAACTAATTCCCTGGCAGAAGAACGGGCGATTAAAATCATCTCAATCCTGTCCCTTAGACGAGACTGATGCAGTCGAAACACCTCGCGCATCCAGCGTTTGATTCGATTACGAATTATAGCCTTACCAATCCGCCTGTCTATAGAAAGCCCGAGCCTGGGCGATGGATACCCCCCCTCCGGACTCAACCTTTTCTCCGAGGAAGCAAGAGGATTTATCTCTGAATTCCCGTTGAGGACATACATAACCAAATACGGGTCAGCGTAGGACTTCCCTTTCTTCATAATTTTTTTAAATTCGGCCTCACGCTTTATCCTTTGTTTTTTCCCCAGCCCCAATTTTTTCATAAAACTAAAAATTTCTCCCGCTAAGGGGATAACCTTCTTCTCCCCTTCCTTCTTCTCGCGTTCAAAATTCTCCGCCCGCCCTTCGTCGCTATTCTCTTTCTGAAGCCGTGAACCTTCTTCCTTCTTCTAATCTTCGGTTGGAAAGTTCTTTTCATTGTTCTCACACCATCAAAATTTTTTTAAATTTTATCTTTTATTCGCCGTCTTGTCAAGCATTCGTTCAATCAACAATTCTCCTCCCAGAGGCTTTTGTGAAAAAATTTTGCCCTAAAAAAATTGTTGACACAATTTGGCAAGAATAATATAATATCACAGAAAAATTTCTTCTACAGTAGGCAAGGGCTCTCAAAATTCTATCCATTAACCCCAATACTACCTAATGTTTATTTCCAACCTCCGTATTGATGACAGGCAGTTTCAGTTCCCTTACCACAAGAGATTTTTTAAATTCTAAATTATAGATATCTCAGACCAAGTATTTGATTCTTCCATTACAGTTATGCACAGCTGTGGAAAAAGTGTTAATAACTCCTGGCAGATCGGTGGAAAACGGAGGCAAATATGGTATTGTCCGCAGAGGAATTATGGGACCAAATTCTAAATAGACTCAAAGAACAAATGCCCAAGGATAGCTATGAACTCTGGTTCAAGCCAACAAGAGCAATCTCGTTTGACAAGAACGTCCTGAACGTTCGTGTGCCAAACAGGTTCTTTTGCAAATGTTTACAAGACAGGCACAAAGGAAAAATCGAAGAACTGCTGAGAGCAACTACTACACCAGAAGCGCAAATAATTTTTACAATTGACCCGCATTCCCAAGACCAGGAAAGCGAGAGGAAAGAGGAGGAAATTGAACCCACCTCAATTGCAGCAGATGAGACTACCTTCGCCACAATGGAATTCAATCCCAAGTACACCTTTGAGAATTTTGTGGTTGGTCCTTCCAATCGTTTCGCTCACGCAACTGCTGAAGCAGTAGCCAACGACCCCGGCAAAGCCTATAATCCCCTGTTCATATACGGCGGGGTTGGCTTGGGGAAAACGCATCTATTACAGGCCATCGGGCACCAGAATAAGCAACAGAATCCCAGACTCTCAGTTCTCTATATCACCTCGGAAAGATTTACCAATGAACTTATTGAATCCATCCGAAACGACAGGATGATAGCATTCCGCAACAAGTATCGGAATTTGGACGTTCTCCTGATTGATGACATACAATTTTTGGCGGGAAAAGAAAGCACTCAGGAAGAATTTTTCCATATCTTCAATACTCTCTACGAAGCTCACAAACAGATTGTTATTTCCTCCGATTCCACTCCTAAGGAGATACCCACTATTGAAGAGAGGCTCCGCTCCAGGTTCCAGTGGGGAGTAATCGCCGATATCCAGCCGCCTGATATAGAAACGCGCATTGCCATATTGAGAAAGAAAGCAGAGGCAGAAAAGATTTTTATTCCAGATGATGTTGTTCTCTTTCTGGCCAGCCAAATAAAGTCCAACATCAGAGAGCTGGAAGGTTGTTTAATCAGGATTGTTGCATTTTCTTCATTGACCGGAGCCGAGGTCACTGTGGACCGCACCAAGGAAATATTAAAGGACATAATCACCAAAGAGGAAATAGCCGCGCCCATAACCATAGAACTAATCCAGAAAGTAGTGACTAAACATTTCCATCTGGATACCAAAGATATGAAAAGTAAGAAGAGAACAGATGCGGTCGCTTTTCCCCGGCAGGTGGCCATGTATCTGGCCAGAACCCTGACTGAATATTCAACGACGGAAATCGGAACGGAATTTGGCGGCAGGGACCACACCACTGTAATGTATGCTTGCGAAAAGATTAAAATGAAACTTGCAGGGGATCCTTTCTTCGCCGCTCTCATAAATCGGATAACGCAGGACATAAAGACCGGGATATAACTTGTTAGCGCCCTGCGAGTAACCTCAAGCCTTTGTGAATAGAATTTTGAGAAAGTAATTTTTTGTGTGTTGTCTTAGTATTTTCGAGTTATTATTCACTTCATATTTGCCTTCAAGCTTTTTTCAAAAAAGGAACTTAACTCTCAATTTCTTGCCTTACTCCAAACATTACTAACATATTAACACTGAATACTACTAAGCTACTACTATTCTTATAATATATAGAGGAGGATAAGCATGCACATTACTTGCAAACGTGAAGCGCTGCTAAAAGGCATCCAGACAGTGCAAGCTGTAGTGGGAACCAGAAGTACCCTTCCTGTATTGGCAAATGTTTTAATGGAAGCCAAGGGCAACCAGATGGATATGACAGCTACGGATTTAGAAGTGGGAATAAAATGCTCCGTAGACGTGGAAGTTTTGGAGCCAGGTGCGATAACTGTGCCGGCAAGAACTCTCTCCGAGGTCGTGCGAGAATTACCGTCTGAGGAAATTAAGATAGGAGTAGGCGAAAACAATCGGGTAGAAATTAATAGTGCCCAAGCAGTGTTTAATCTTATGGGATTGCCTAAGGAAGATTACCCGGTACTGCCAAAATTTAAGGGGGAGGGCGAATTTCTTATTGAGGGTAAGTTGCTGGGTGAGATGATTAAGAAGACCATTTTCTCTGTTTCACAGGACGAAACGCGCTATGTTTTATGCGGGATATATTTCCAGGTGGCTAAAGGAAAGCTTACAATGGTTTCCACTGATGGCCGGCGGTTGTCCTTTATTTCCAAGGAAATAGGAGTTGATAAAAAGAAAGAAGCAAAAGTAATCATTCCTACAAAGGCGGTTAATGAGCTTAATAGAATCCTGGCGCAATTTGAGACAAGGGGAGAAGCCGAGGAGGTGGGCAAGGTAAAAGTAAGCATTGAAGAGAATCAAATAGGTTTCGTGATAGACGATACCATTTTGATTTCCAGATTAATCGAAGGCCATTTCCCCAATTACGAACAGGTGATTCCCCGAAAGAGCTCAATTACCCTTAAAATAAAGACAGAAGAACTGTTGCAGGCAACTAAGAGAGTAGCCCTGTTGACGACAGGGAAGTCTAACTCGATAAGATATTCTTTGAAAAAGAATGAATTAATTGTCAGTGCTAATACAGAAGGACTCGGCGATGCTCGGGACGTTGTGGAAATCGAGCACGCGGGAGAGGAGATGGAAATCGCATATAATCCTCAATTCCTAATTGATGTGTTGAGAAATATTGGCTGCGAGGAAGTGTTTTTCGAACTTACCAATTCCCTCAATCCCTGTTTGATAAGGCCCACGGGTGAGGAAGAATATATTTCTATAGTGATGCCTATGAGAATATGATATAATATATTTAGTATTAAGGGGGCTTTGCTTGTTAGAAAATCCTGTGGGTAGTGACGCCTGAGCGTCTGTTACTACTACTGAGCCGGGCGTTGTGGTGAGTGTCGAGGAGAGAGCTTAGGTTTTCGATATAGAGAGAGGAGAAAGCGAGTCTAGTGGCACACTTGAGGGAAGTAAAAGAGATACTTGAAGAGACTTTGAAGAAGTTTAACCTGGGCGAAGACAGCCGGAAGCTACTGGCTATCTGGCAAGAAGAGCTGGGCGAATTGGCAAAGCATACCCAAATTGGTAGTTTTCGAGAAGGCAGATTGGTGGTAGAAGTAGATAACCCTGTCTATATGCAAGAATTATCGGCAAGAAGAAAGTCGATAGTAGATATCCTAAATAAGAGGATGGGCAGGAGGTTCATTGTGGAAGTTCGTTTTAAGTCAGGTAGAGTAGATAGGAGTAACAGTGCAGATTAAGACAAGGATTATTCTTTTTGCAAACATAATATTGTTTATAGTCATAGGGGCATTAATCGCAGCGGGATTTTTTCTGGGGAAAGGGTTTCTCCTGCCGTCAGGCATAACTGCAATAGTTTTGGGAAACATTGTTGCATGCATTGTGGCGAGGAGAATATCGGAAAGGATTGAAAGATTGACCACTTTGGCAAGAGCGATTGCCAGTGACCAATTTGAGAAAAGAATAGAACCAATAAATGACGAGTTAGGACAATTAGCCGGAGAGCTGATTGGGATTGGCGAGAAATTACGAGAACTGGAGCGACTAAAGAGCGACTTTATTTCCAGCATTTCGCATCAATTCAAATCTCCTCTCACAGCCATAGAAGGTTATATCGATTTTTTCATTGAAGGGATAAGTACCGGAATAGAAAAGGAGAAACAGATCAAAGCACTAAACATAATGAAACACAATACTTCTCGCCTGGGCAAGCTGATCAATGATGTCCTTGACCTGGCCAGGATAGAAGCCGGGCAGCTTGAGATTAACAGGCAGCGCCTAAAGTTAGCCGACGTGCTTGAGGAGAAAGCAAGAGAGTTTCAACGTCTTGCCACGGAGAAGGAGATAGAAATTGTGGTGAAAACGGAAGAAGAAATAGGGCAGGTCCTGGGGGATCGAGAGAAGGTTAGAAAAATATTAGATAACCTTTTGAGTAATGCACTGAAATTCAACCAGAGGGAAGGTAAGGTGGTGATACAGGCAAAAGTGATAGGCGGTCAGCTACGGCGAAGCAGTGGCTTCGTGGAAGTGAGCGTTACTGATACCGGTTGCGGCATACCAAAAGAGGAAATTTCAAAGATATTCGATAAATTTCGCAGGTTGGGCCCAGAAGACGAGACAGCCATGGAAGAATTGAAGGGGCCCGGTCTAGGTTTAGCTATCGCTAAAGGTATGGTGGAGGCACAGGGAGGGAAGATATGGGTGGAGAGCGAATTGGGTAAAGGTAGCAAGTTTATCTTCACTCTACCCAGGGCGTAGATGAAGCAGAAAAAAGGGGGCTTATGGCCAGAAGAAAAATCTTGGTCGTTGACGATGAAAAGCACGTTGTGGAATTGGTTAAGGACATTTTGGAATCGGCAGGATACAGAGTTATTCCTGCTTACAACGCTAAAGAGGCAATGGAAAAAGTCTACGCCGATTCCCCCGATTTGATTCTTCTGGACATTTTGATGCCCAAAGTAGACGGGTATCAAGTTTGCCAGGAGATACGAGGAGATATCCTGCTGTCGAATATTCCCATTATTATGTTAACAGTTAAAGGAACAGAGAAAGATGAAATCAAAGGGTTGGGTATTGGCGCCGATGACTATATAATAAAGCCCTTTAGACCCGGCGTTCTCTTGGCCAGAGTAAAGATGGTGCTTAAACGCACGCTGCGGGGCTTGGAAGCAAACCCTCTTACTCGACTTCCCGGCAATACTGCGATTATTGGCGAGATAGAGGAGCGTATTGAGGGAGACAGACTTTTCGCAGTTCTCTTTTTAGACCTCGACAATTTTAAGGCGTTTAATGACAGGTATAGTTTCGAGCTCGGGGATAGGATAATCCAAGAGACAGCCAGGATAATCGTTGAACGTGCAAAGGAACTGGGGAATCCTGAAGATTTTGTTGGGCATATTGGTGGAGACGATTTCATTGCCATTACTACGCCTGATAAGGTCGAGCTAATCTGTTCTGCAATCATTAAGTCGTTTGATAAAGGGATTCTCAGATTCTATTCACCAAAAGACCGAATGAAGGGATACATCACGGGTAAAGACAGGCAAGGGAACGTAAATAACTTTCCCATAATGTCAATAACAATTGGTGTAGTAACGAATATGAAGAGGAAATTTAGCCATACTGGACAGGTGGCAGCAGTAGGCGCCGAGCTAAAGAAGTATGCTAAGTCTCTTGAGGGGAGTAATTACGTAATAGATAGAAGGACAAAATAGAAACAACCCTAATAGAATGGAAGGAGGCGTTGTGGCAAAGCAGAGGATTCTGGTGGTCGATGATGAGCCGGACCTTGTGGAACTGGTCAAAGATGTATTGGAGCGGAATGATTTTTCCGTGATTTCGGCACGCAATGCTGATTTTGCTATCAAGAAGGTCAGAGAATCTAAGCCCGACCTCATAATTTTGGATTTGAATCTTCCCGGTATCGGAGGAATAGAGGTTTGTCGTATTTTGAAGCGAGACAAGAAAACGAGCTCTATTCCCATTATCATGCTGACTGTAAAATCGACTGAGACGGACAAGATTGCCGGGTTGGAGGCAGGAGCTGATGACTACATGACCAAGCCGTTCAGTACAGGGGAACTGGTGGCGAGAACCAAAGCTGTTCTGAGGAGAACTCTGTACGCAGGCGAGCAAGGGGAGGTTCTGGTGTCTGGGGACATAAGGCTCGATTCGACTGAACATGCGGTATATGTGATGGACAAGCGAATCGACCTTACGCCCAAAGAATTTAATCTACTTTATCTATTAATGAAGAAAAAAGGCAAGGTTCTAAGCAGAAGTTTCCTCATCGAAAACATCTGGGGCTACGAATATGTTGGCGGCTCAAGGACCGTGGACGTACATGTGCGCCATTTGAGAGAGAAGCTAGGTGAAGACGGGGCAAAGATAGAAACTGTCGAGGGCGTAGGTTACAAGTTCGTCGAGGAAGAGTAAACATCAAATCTTGCTCTTTTGTACCTTTCCGCAGTTGACCTTTCTGAAAGTCATTCCCCTTAGAATTTACAAAAATTTTACGAATTGTTAACTCAAACTTAACATCAATGTGCTACAATAAGAATTGAGAAAAAAATTTGTTGATTTTAGCGGGTCTGGAGAAAAAAATATGAGGGCAAGAATTCTAATCGTCGACGACGACCCGGATCTTACCAATCTGGTTAAGGCCGTTCTGGAAGCAGAAGATTACTCGGTCTATTCCGTGGAAAGCGGGGAGGAGGCACTGGGGGAAGTGCGCAAATTGAGGCCAGACTTGATTATACTGGACATAATACTTCCAGGAATAGATGGTTACGACACCTGCAAGATTTTGAAAACCGATTACCATACAAACCCTATCCCAATCATAATATTGAGCATAAAATGTTCGGTTCAAGACAGGATTACGGGATTAAATACAGGAGCGGACGACTACATCACTAAGCCTTTTGACCCTGGTGAGTTAGCGGCAAGGGTGGAAGCAGTGCTAAGGGGATACGGCCGCTCTTCCACCTCTGGGGTCGAGAAAAACTGACTATTTCAGTCTGTGTAAGATTTTTTGAACCCCGCGATTACGTATCGCGGGGTTTTATTTTGTGAAGTTCCCGGTTGGTTAAGACATAATAGAGATCCGAGATCGGAGAATCAAATTTGGTTAAAAATTCCAATCTGGCCCAAATGAGTTCAGGAAGTGGGAAAAATGGTTTTGCCAAATGCTCTATAGGGGGGATTTTCTCTTGACAAGCGACGGCAAAAAAAGGTAAAATAAAACCGATGAAAACAAAGATTGCTTATCGCAGATGGCAATTTTTGGAGGCGTCTAATCAAGAAGTGGAAGGGTATAAAAGACCGAAGAGGTGACATTATTTCCCTCAATAGGGGGTGGGGAGAGGGTAGTCTGTTCTTATATATCGGGAGTAGCCAGATAATAGATAGCGACAGAATTGTTATGGTCCTGGACGCGCAAAAGGTGAGCGCGAGGCAAATCTTCGGATTAAAAGAAGAGGCGAAGACAGCAATATTACTTGAGGACGGCTCCTTCCAGGCATCGAAAATTAGCGCTGGGGCTCTGAATAAGAGAATTGAAAGATTAGGAGGTAAATAGCAGGAAGATGGTATCGGGAAAGAGTGAGTATACTGCTGATAAGATTCAGGTTCTGGAGGGACTGGAGTCAGTCCAGAAGAGACCGGCTATGTATATAGGTACCACAGGCCCAATGGGATTGCACCATTTAGTGGAGGAGGCTGTGGATAACAGTATCGATGAGGTCTTAGCCGGCTACTGTCGGAATATTGATGTGACGATTCGTCAGGACAATAGTGTCTGCGTGATGGACGACGGCCGCGGTATTCCTGTGGATATTCATCCCA
>CAZTSA010000005.1:0-26131 GCA_964616885.1 uncultured Clostridia bacterium | reverse complement strand
GTAGGGGCGATTTATTTAATCAAACGTTCCTTTTTGATAGGCCTTTTTTTTGACAAAAAATTTTATAAATTCCTACATTTGACCTATTGTAACAAGCGGAAAATCCCATTACAATTGGCTAGGGCGAGTTGGGTATGATGGGGGTATCGATAGCGCCAAAATTGGCCTTTGATTTTCTACTTGCCTGAGTAAACTCAATTTCCTATAATTCTCTTGATGCAAAACCAAGGGTCGGTCTGAATCATCAAGCGAGGATGTTTAGATACCACTGGTTTCCTCCGCTTGCACTCTATGAAAAGAGGGTAGTTATGAAAACAAGAAAATTGGGACGGACAGAGCTTAATCTGTCAACTATTGGACTGGGCACATGGGCGATTGGCGGTGGCAAGTGGAAGTTCAGCTGGGGTCCCCAGGACGACAGAGAGTCGATTTCCACCATCCGCCGCGCTCTTGAACTGGGAATTAACTGGATAGATACGGCAGCAGTTTACGGGCTCGGCCACTCTGAAGAAATTGTTGCCCAAGCTATTAAAGGATTAAGGGATAAGCCCATAATTGCTACTAAATGCGAACGGGTCTGGGATAAAAATGGGAATATATCCGGACGCCTGAAGAAGGAAAGTATTCGTGCCGAAATTGAAGCGAGTTTGAGAAGACTCAAAGTAGAAGTTATTGATCTCTATCAGATTCACTGGCCGGAGCCTGACAAAGACATTGAGGAAGCCTGGGAGACCATGGCGGGTTTGATTAAAAAAGGAAAAATTCGTTATGCCGGGGTTTCAAATTTTAGCCTGCAACAACTGAAACGTGTCCAACCTATCCATCCTGTAAGCTCCCTCCAGCCGCCTTACAGTATGCTCGAGCGTAGTATTGAAAAGAAAGTCCTGGAATACTGTTCAAGAAACGATATCGGGATAATTGTATACAGTCCCATGCAGAAAGGCCTTTTGACGGGCAAATTTAACAGGGAGCGTGTGCAGAACTTGCCAGAGGATGACCACCGGCGAAGAGACCCACGCTTTCAGGAACCTGAACTGAGTGCCAATCTTAAATTGGTTGAAGGTTTGCGCTCTATTGCCGAAAAGAGTGGAAGAACGGTGGGGCAGTTAGCCATAGCCTGGGTTTTGAGGCGTCCTGAGATAACTGCAGCCATAGTTGGCGCGAGGCGCCCATCCCAGATTGAGGAAACCGTCGCTAGTGGAGACTGGGAGGTGTCGAAGGAGGATATCTCAGCTATTGAGGCTTTGCTTAAGAAACGTCAAAAGACACTGGACCGCGGTTGAGTTGCACAATAATAAAAAGAATAGTGAATGCGGCTTCTGATTTGAATCTTGATAAGGGGGGAGGCCTGAGTCGACTAACAATTTGCTTGCGGTTCGTCCGCTGCAAAAATCGAACATACGACCTATTGCAATCGCCAGGAGAACTCAATAAAATTTTTTTATACATGGTCGCCGCCCAAGACTAGCTCAATTAATACACCCTGTACTAACTTAGATTTGATTCCTACCTGTCCGGAGAAGCGCTATTGATTATCCTCGCTTATTTACGGCATAGGGAGGATGTTGAAAAAATTAAAAGGAGGCAATAGATATGAAGAAAGCATCGAATTTCCACGAGTTGCCAGCGGAGAAGCTCAGATGGCGATGTGACCCAAAAAACCTGGACTTCAAATCAACAGATGAACTAAAGGTATGTCCAGACATTATTGGCCAGAAAAGGGCTGTAAACGCTCTCCGCCTCGGTTTAGATATTGAAAGCCTGGGATACAACATATTTGTTAGCGGGCTTGTGGGAACCGGGAGAAAGACGGCTATAAATTGTTTGCTGGGGGAGACGGCACGCTCAAAGCGCATACCCGATGATAAGCTTTATGTTAATAATTTTAAGAATCCTGATATGCCGAGACTCATTAGATTGTCAGCAGGACAGGGTAGAAGTTTCAAGAAAGATATGGATGAACTTGTTGAGTACCTGGGAAAGAATATACCTTTGGTTTTTGAAAGCGAGTATTACCAGCGTAGGAAAAAAGAGATTGTCGAAGACCAGAACAATAAGATGAAAGAAATACTCAAAAGTTTTGAAAAGGAAGTCGCAAAAGAAAATTTTGCCTTGATTCAACTGCAGATTGGTCTTTTCGCTAGGCCAGCCATAGTACCTGTAATTGGTGGCAAACCTGTAGATTTTAGCGAGTTGACATCTTTAGTAGAAAAAGGCGAATTTACGCAGAGTAAATATGAGAAGCTTGAGAAAAAACATTCCGAACTAATTGACAGGATGGAGGGCGTTTTTAAAGAGATTAGAAGTATCGAGAAGACAGTACAAGGCAGGCTTAAGTCGTTGGATAACGAAGTTGTTACTCCTTTGGTCAAAAATAGAATCGAGGAGATAAAAGAAAAGTACAAGAATGGCAAAGTGAACGAATACCTGGATGAGGTAAAGGAGAACATTCTTGACAACTTAGACAAATTTAGAGGCAAGCCAGAAGAGCCCGCTACCCCGATAATTGGTATGCCAATTCTGGAAGGCGACCCATTCCTGGAGTATCGCGTTAATCTTCTTGTAGATAATTATGGAGCAGAGAAGGCGCCTGTTATTTTTGAGACTTCGCCAACTTATCGCAATCTTTTTGGAACTGTCGAGGTTACTCCAGAGCGATTTGGTCATTGGCGAGCCGATTTTACCAAAATTAAAGCAGGTTCCTTTCTTCGAGCTGACGGTGGTTTTCTCATCATCGAAGCTTTGGACGCTTTGATAGAACCGGGAGTGTGGCCAACACTCAAAAGGACATTAAGAAATAGAAAGGTAGAGATACAAAACTACTTCCCATTCTATATGATATCTCTAACGGCACTTAAACCTGAACCGATTGACTGTGATGTCAAGGTGGCAATGGTTGGGGACATCTTCTTATACCACCTATTATACACTCACGATGAGGACTTTAAAAAGATATTCAAGGTGCGCGCAGACTTTGACTCCGTTATGGAGGTCAAGCGTGAGAGCATTGTGGAGTACGCCAACTTCATTAAGAAGATAATTTCAAACGAAAAATTAAGACCTTTTGATAAAAATGCAGTTGCAGGTGTAGTTGAATATGGCGTACGACTTGCGGGTAAACAGAATAAGCTATCTACGCAGTTTAATACTTTGGCCGATATATTACGAGAAGCCAACTACTGGGCTGAGAAGGATGGAAGTACACAGGTTATGGAAAAGCAAGTGGATAGAGCAATCGAGGAGAAAATGGATCGCTCAAGACTTATTGAGGAGAAGATTCAGGAGATGATAGAAGAAGGAACTATCATGATTGATACGCAAGGAAGCGTGATTGGACAGGTGAATGGACTTTCCATATATGATACGGGCGATTATTCTTTTGGAAGGCCGTCCCGAATAACAGCCAAGGCTTCAGTTGGTGATTCAGGCATAATTAACATCGAGAGAGAAGCTGAGCTGAGTGGTAGGATCCATAACAAGGGGGTGCTAATCCTTGCAGGATACCTTCGGTCGAAGTATGCCCAGAATAAACCCTTAGCAATGAGTGCAAGTCTCTGTTTCGAACAATCTTATTCAGGAGTGGAGGGAGATTCGGCGTCTTCAACCGAGGTGTATGCATTGTTGTCAGCGCTTTCTGAATTGGCCCTGCGCCAGGATATCGCCGTCACAGGTTCTGTCAACCAGAAAGGCGAAATACAACCTATCGGAGGAGTAAACCAGAAAATTGAAGGATTTTATGAGGTTTGTAAAGCTAAAGGGATTACCGGAACTCAGGGAGTTATGATACCCTACCAGAATATTAACGACCTGATGTTAAGGAAAGATGTTGTAGAAGCGGTGAAACAGGGCAAGTTCCACATCTATCCAGTGAGAACTATCGACCAAGGAATTGAGATACTTACAAGCGTGGCGGCAGGCGAAAGAAAAGAGGACGGGTCCTATGAACAGAATACTGTCAATTATCTGGTAGACAAAAAATTGCAGGAATTTGCAGACAGGTGGAAGAGCTTTAGAATAGGTGAGGGGACAATGAAGTTTTGATATGTCACGATGAGAAATCGAAATAACCCGGCAATTCTTGTTCTCAAAAGGGGGTGGAGAGTATGTGTAAGACCTGCGGTTGCACACCTTGTAAGTGTGGGAGAAAAATAGTGGATGGAGTTTGTGAGGGATGCGGGGAACCCTATGACGATTGCACCTGTGAGAGAGAGTAAGGTTCCAGTCCGTAGTGTGCAAGTAAATGTACTTGACAAGTTTAACCGTTTGTGGCATTATTTAGCAAATGTTTCGACAGAAGAGAAAAGATGGTTAAGCATTCCAAACATTCGAGGTCAGATCCAAAGAAAAGTTTACACAAAGTTACCGTGGCCATTCCCGATGACGTTCGTAATTGGTTTTACGACTTAAGTAGGATGATAAAAAACAGGAATGGTAACACGCCTCCGCTATCTCACATTGTAAGAGCCCTGATTAATATCTTTATGAAACTTGATATTAATCTCAAAGACGTAAAAACAGAAGAGGACCTGAAACAAAGGCTGCTTGAGGCTGTAAAGAAATATTTATAGCCTAAGCCAGTCCTTGATTTTTTCCTCGCCTGAAACGCTGATTTCAACATTATATACCTTCCACATTACCCATTATTTTGATCGCATTGTAAAGAAAAGAGGTTCCCCGCACAAAAGGAAATCAAGATTGCCAAGAATTTTTCTAATCGGAGGAAAGTAGAAATGGGGAAGAAAAGTGCTCTTATCTTTATCTGTCTAACTCTTTTGGTTGCATCGTGTGCACGTAAGTTAGAGCAGGAAACGAAGCAGTCAATCAAACTTTTTCCAATTGAGCAGGATGGCAAGTTTGGCTATATTGACGAAACAGGGAAAATAGTCATTAAACCGCAGTTTGATTCGGCTTGGGACTATTCCGAGGGGCTGGCACGCGTGTCGATTGATGGCAAGTATGGCTATATTGACAGGACGGGTAAATATGTCATTACTCCTCAATTCGTTTGGGCTTTTCCTTTTTCCGAAGGACTGGCGCCTGTAGAGATTGACGGTAAGTTCGGCTATATTGACAAAACAGGGAAAATGGTTATTAAGGACGATTTCGAATCCGCGTTGACATTTTCCGAGGGGCTTGCACCTGTAGAAATTGGTGGTAAGTGGGGCTATATTGACAATACAGGCAAGCATGTCATCAATCCTCAGTTCGTTTGGGCTTTTCCCTTTTCTGAAGGAATGGCACGGGTAGAGGTCGGTAATAAGTATGGTTATATTGACAAAACAGGAAGGATAGTCATTGAGCCGCAGTTCGATTGGACTTTGACAGTCTTCTCCGAAGCCCTGGCATCCATATGGCTAGGCAGCAGGTATGTCTATAGGGACAAAAGAGGTAGGAACGTCATCGACCCTCGCCTCGGTTTGGCTGGCGCATTTTCGGAAGGTCTGGCGTGTGTAAAGATTGACGGGAAGTATGGCTATGTTGACAAGGCGGGTAAGTATGTTATCAATCCTCAGTTCGTTTACGCTTTTCCTTTTTCGGAGGGTCTGGCGCGTGTAAACGTTGACAGTAAGTGGGGCTATATTGACAAAACGGGGAAGTTTGTTATCAATCCTCAGTTCGATTTGGCCGGGGACTTTTCGGAAGAGCTAGTGCGCGTAAGCGTTGGCGGCAAGTGGGGTTATATTGACAGGACGGGTAAATATGTCATCAATCCTCAGTTTGATTGGGCTTGGTGGGGCTTTTCCGGAGGGCTGGCATCTGTAGAGGTTGGCGGTAGGCTTGGCTATATCAACAAAGCGGGAAAGTTTATTTGGGAACCCACAAAGTAAGTGATCGCTATGAATGTACAGGTTTTTTGGCTATAGACGAAGTAGCATGGATAATTCCCCGATGGAACAGAACGGAGGAAAAATATGGAAAAAGTGATTAAGACTCCAAGCCGTTCTAATTATATGATCGGGATTACGGTCTTAATGGTAGGCCTTATTCTCTTTGCTATTTTGTCGCGCACCCCAGGAAAAGCTATTCCGCCTGAAATCCAGATTATAGTTCCTGGAGCAAGAGAGTTTTATCTTCCAGAAGCTGGTAAATATACGATTTTCTATGAATATTTAAGTGCTGTAAAGGACAAGACTTATTCAACAGGATTACCATTATCTCCTATGCTGGCTGGGCTACAATCTCAGCAATATTACGCAGATATTGAGCTATTAAGGCCTTCCAAGCGTAGGAGTTATGAAATAGGAGGGCGTGCGGGCGTCTCAGTTTTTGAATTTGAAATTGAGTCTTCGGGGAATTACATCTTTTTTATTAAATATGCCGATGATGTTAGTGGACCTGATCTTGTGTTTGCCATTGGGAAGCTCAGGACATTGGCCGCGACACCTGTGGGTCTGGGCACATTTTTTGGGATTCTTATTGTTGGCGGTTTTATCATTATTAGAACCTTTCTCAAGAGTTACAAGGCAAGAAAACAAGAAGTAAGCGACTTCGCCTAACAAATTTTTGTTAACTTTGCTATGGTTTGGACAGCGGGTTTATATACGATGCAGAGACGCGCTTGAGTGGCGACTTCGCCATATACAAGGGATTTTGCATTATTGTAATTACGCAAGGAAAATGTAGCTGCAGAGCGAGAGCTCTGCATTTTTTTAGCAAAGCTTCGCTCTGCAGGTCAAGGTAAGAGATACGCCCATAAAGGGCTACACTACCAGAATGTCTTTGGTATTGTGGGGCTTTATGCCCGTAAAAAATTACGCCCATAAAGGGCTACACTACCGGCATAAATTCTAATTGCCATTTTGGTTGGGCCATTAAAGAAAAAATTATTGCAAAAGATTGGGATTTATGGTAAACTTACTCACGAGTAAGATTAAAGAGAAAGGATTTTAATGCTTTCCATTGGATTGAGTAGCGCGGTTTTAGGAATCGAGGCTTATCTGGTGAAGGTGGAGGTGGACATTTCTTCAGGTCTTCCCCATTTCTCCACGGTTGGTCTTCCGGATACGGCAATTAAAGAGAGTAAGAATAGAGTCCTGGCGGCGATCAGGAATTCTGGATACGAATTTTCTATGAGGAGGATTACGGTCAATCTCGCTCCAGCAGCAGTAAAGAAAGAGGGCGCTGCTTTCGATTTGCCCATTGCTTTGGGAATTTTGGCTGCTATTGGTAAGTTATCACAGGAGAAGCTTGAAAGGTATATAGTTCTGGGAGAACTATCTCTGGACGGGAGTGTACGCAAGGTGAAGGGCGTGTTGCCCATTGCGCTTCCGGCAAGAGTGGCTGAAGTGGATGGTTTGATTGTTCCTGAAGGGAATAGAAAAGAAGCGGCAGTGGTTGAAGGTGTGAATGTTTATCCGGTCAGGAATTTGAAAGAGACGGTCGATTTTTTGAATGGAAGAACGGAGCTCTCTTCCATCTCTGTGAGTTTGGAAGAAGAATTTGAAGATAGGCGTAGTTATGAAATAGATTTTGCTGATGTGAGAGGCCAGGAGTATGCTAAGCGGGCCTTAGAAGTTGCTGCCAGTGGAGGACACAACATACTTCTCATTGGGCCTCCTGGGTCTGGAAAGACAATGCTGGCTAAGAGATTGCCGTCCATTTTGCCGCAAGTAACCCTGGATGAGGCATTGGAGACGACAAAGATTCATAGCGTCATTGGTTTAATCTCTTCGGGGTCGGCTATTGTGGCTATAAGACCTTTCCGATCTCCCCACCATACAATTTCTGATGTAGCGTTGGTAGGAGGCGGATCATTTCCTAAGCCCGGCGAGGTTAGCTTGGCTCATAATGGAGTTCTCTTTCTGGACGAACTTCCCGAATTTCACCGTAATGTCCTGGAAGTTTTGCGTCAGCCTCTCGAAGATGGTGTAGTGACTGTTGCCCGGGCAAGCACATCTATAACTTATCCTGCCAAGTTTATGCTGGCTGCAGCTATGAATCCCTGCCCTTGCGGCTTCTATGGTGACCCCCAAAGGGAATGCACCTGTACTCCTTTCCAGGTTCAGAAGTATCGGGCTAAAATCTCAGGGCCGCTCCTTGACCGAATCGATATGCATATCGAAGTGCCACCTGTTAAGTATCAGGAGCTGGCGGAGGATACGGGAGGGGAACCTTCATTGGCAATCCGCACGCGGGTTCAGAAGGCAAGGGATATACAGAGGGAAAGATTTAAGAAATTTAAATCGGTCTATTGCAATGCTCACATGCAGACTAAACATATAAAAAAGTGTTGCGTTCTCGAAAAAGAAGCGGCGAATTTATTGAAGGATGCAATTGAGCGCTTGGGTCTCTCAGCTCGCGCGTATGACCGCATCCTGAAAGTCTCGCGCACAATTGCAGATTTAGAAGAGGAAGAGAAGATTGCCTCTCACCATGTTGCTGAGGCTATCCAGTACAGAAGTCTGGATAGGAATCTTTTGATGTAATTTGAAAGGAGTGCAAAATGAAAAGGGGAATTCTTATTTTTCTGGTATCTGCTCTTTTAACTTTGGGCATTTTCTTTGCCAGGGCGCAGGAAGAGGACGTAGAAGCTTTGCCTGATGAATCTTCAAATATAGAGATTCCATCATTTGAAACAGAAGAAGATATAGAAGCCTTGCCTCCCGAACCTTCGGAAGAAGAGGTTCCTTCGTTTGAATCAGAGGAGGAGGAAGGAGAGGAAGCTTTGCCTTCCGAAGAGGAGACTCCTGCGGTTGAGGCAGAAGAAGAAACTGCCGGGCCGGAGGAAGTTCTGACCGAGGAGGCCGCGGTAGAGGAATCTAAAAAGGCAGTGGAAGAGCCCACTGCTAAGAAAAGGATCCTTCCAGAAGAAGCTATTCCCGAAGGAACGGAACTTGTGCTCAAAGCATATGAAGTAAAGAGAGGGGATTGCCTCTGGAACATTGCTGACCTGTACTATCGCGACCCGTTTTTATGGCGAGAGATATGGACTTATAATAAGTATATAAAGGACCCTCACTGGATTTTCCCTGGTGACGACCTGATAATTCCAACATATCGAAAGGTGGAGGAATTGGCAGAGACTCCTCGGGAGCTGGAAGTAGGACTGGAAGAACTTAAGCCAGGAGCCGAATATGAAAAAGATATCTTCATTGCTCCCCCGGATTTTAGAGTTGACGGATATATTGCCGGGGTAAAAGAGAAAAAATTGATGACAGCATATGGAGATTTGGTGTTCATTGACCAGGGGAAGAAACAGAATGTCAAGCCAAAGACAAGGTATATAATCTATCGGGAGGGAGATGAGGTTATCCATCCTGCAACTGGTGAATTGATGGGAATAATAGTTGAGAAGATTGGTATACTGGAGGTTACCGCAGACATTGAGGAGGAGAATTCGACTGCACTTATCATAGATAGTCGAAAGCCAATAGAGATTGGCGATTCTATTAAATTGCAAGCGAAGCTAAAAGAAGAAAAAACTGAATAATGATAAAACAGAATAGAATACGGAATTAGAGAAATAGTAGATTTCTTAAATCTGGCATTCTATTACTTTTTCAAATGGGTCAATATACACTGGCGAGTTGCAAACAGGCAATTGAAGTAAGTTCCAATGTAGCTGGGGACAAGGCAGCTTCCGGGTTAGAAACGAAGGTATTATTCGTTATCGCTCCTATCACCCTGGCTCATGCTGGAGTTCTTGAGGATGTGAAGGCTACTGTACGGCCCTCAAAAAGGACCAATTGGTAGAAAAGGGTGCTTTTTATACCGGCAGAGAAGTGGAAGTTGACGGAAAAATTATTATCGGTAATGGCCCAGAAGCAGCTCGAGACTTTGGGAATAAAGTTCTGGAAGCAATCAAAGAAAACCTTGAATAGGTAGGAAGGATTTATTCACACTGTTATATATTCACTCCATAGACTCTCGTTATCGTAAGATTGTATGCCTGTGCCCGCCGAATTTTTTCATTCATTCCATTTTATTATTCCTTTTATGCAATTATGAAATATGTAGTGTAGGCTTTTTTGGCCGCAATAATTACGCCCATAAAGGGCTACACTACCTACGAAGTTTTGTAATGTAGGGGCTTGTCCCCGTAGTTAGAGATTAGAAATTTGGAATTTGAAATTTCTAATATCTAATAGCGGCTATATGAGGGGTTTGCTTGACACACCGATAAGATTTATATATAATATTGTGTTTTTGGCTTAGCTCTGTCTTCGTAGAGGGGTGAAGTGGCTGAGAAAATTGAACACTGGCTGGCTCTAAATATGATTCCTGGTGTCGGCGCGTCGAGAGGCCAGAAGCTGCTACAGCATTTCGGTTCGCCGGAAGCTATACTTGAGGCAGATTTGAAGGAACTTCAGCATGTCTCGGGTATTGGTGAGTACACCGCGAAGCAAATTGTCAATTTCAGGCATAAACTGGATATAGAAAAGGAAATATCCAGAATTGAAAAGCAAAAGGTTTCTGTCGTGACACTTTCTGACGGTGAGTATCCTTCAAACTTGAGGTCGATTTTCGACCCACCTATTTTGCTGTATGTAAAGGGTAAGTTATTGCCAGAAGACAGAATTGCCATTGCAATGGTAGGGACAAGGCGACCAACTGCCTATGGGAAGATGGTGGCGGAAAAGCTGAGTAAAGAACTGGCTGAAAGAGATGTGACCGTGGTCAGCGGCTTGGCCAGGGGAATCGATACCTCTTGTCATAAAGGGGCCTATCCTGTGGTGGTAGGACTATTGCCGTTTTGGGATGTGGTATTGACATATGCTACCCGCGGGAGAATAAAGCTCTTTTTGACGAGATTGGAGAACGTGGGGCCGTGATTTCCGAATTTCCGATGGGCACGTGCCCTGAAAAAATAAATTTCCCTATGAGAAATAGAATAATAAGCGGACTAAGTTTAGGGGCGGTCATCGTCGAGGCCGGCTTCAAAAGTGGCGCTTTAATCACTGCTGAATGTGCTCTCGAGCAGGGCAGAGAGGTTTTTGCTGTTCCTGGAAATATCTTCAATTTGGGAACTAAGGGCACCCATTCACTAATAAGGCAGGGTGCGAAATTGGTGGAGAGTTATGGAGATATTATTGAGGAAATAAGTTGTTTAAGGGATATTTTGCCTGTATCTCCGGCTATAAAGTCTTCCGGCGAAGTGAAGTTATCCCAAGAGGAAGAAAGAGTATATAACCTATTGTCGTTTGAACCTATTCATATTGATTTCATAAGTAAACAAAGCGGTCTACCTATAAACAGGGTCTCTCCTGTTCTCATGAATCTGGAAATGAAAGGAATGATTAGACAGGTAGCCGGAAAGATATTCTTGCGCGCTCCGGAAACATAATGAAATCAAAAATCAAATATCAGATATTAAACATACAGAATTGAACATCTAATATGGGAGGATAATATGGCAAGAAAATTAAAGATTGAAGATATTTTCCATGACGATAATTTTGGATTTAAAGAACTCAAGGAATACCTGGAGAAATTAAAGTTGAGTGCGAATGAATTGGAAGAGATTCTACTTGACTTTCTGGAAGAAGGTAAACGAAAAGACTACGAGGGAAAAGAACGGAAGAAGCACGTGCATTAAGCTACCAGGTTAGCATGTTGAGGATAGAACTATGGCTAAGGCTTTAGTTATTGTTGAGTCACCTACAAAGGCAAAAACGATCGGTAAAATATTGGGAAAGAAATACATCATTAAGTCTTCAATGGGGCACGTTCGCGATTTGCCTCCCAATAGACTGGGAGTGAGTATAGAAGACAGTTTCAAGCCTACTTATGAAATCATTAAAAATAAGAAGAAAATTGTAAAAGAATTGGCTGAAGCAGTGAAGGAGGCTGAAGAGGTCTATATTGCCACTGACCAGGACAGGGAGGGTGAGGCTATAGGTTGGCATATAGTTACCGTTACGAATACTGACCAGGGAAGGGTAAGACGGATAGTTTTCCATGAAATAACAAAAGAGACAATTATTAATTCCCTTCGCTCTCCACGCCAGATTGACCTCCATTTAGTTAATGCCCAGCAAGCAAGGCGCATACTCGACCGGCTGGTGGGATATAAGCTTAGCCCCCTTTTGAGTCGCAAAGTCAGAAAAGGGCTTTCAGCAGGGCGAGTCCAGTCGGTGGCTCTGAGATTGATTGTTGATAGGGAAAAGGAAATTGAGCGATTTGTTCCTCAAGAGTACTGGGCCATAGTTGCCCATTTGAGTAGGAGAGATGAGGAACAAATCTTTACTGCAAGTCTCATTGGCAAGGGTAAAAAGAAATTCAAGAAACTGGAAATCGCCAATGAGGCACAGGCAAAGAAGATTTGTCGGGATTTGAGCGACAAAGAGTTCAGGGTGGCGAAGGTAAGTAGAAAGGCTAAAAAGCGTAATCCACCTCCCCCATTCAATACGAGCACTCTCCAGCAGGAAGCTTCCAAAAGGTTCGGCTTTTCAGCAAGTAAGACAATGGTGATAGCACAACAACTCTACGAAGGCATCGGCCTGGGAAAGAAAGAAAGTGTGGGTTTGATTACCTACATGCGGACAGATTCTTTTAATGTCACTTCCTCAGCTCAGGCTGAGGCGCTTGATTTTATAAGGAAAAAGTTTGGCAAGGATTACGCGCCCAAGAAGGCGAGGATTTACAAGAGTAAGAGTAAGGTCGCCCAGGAAGCTCACGAGGCTATCCGGCCTACTTCCTGCCTTCGCACTCCGGACGAATTATCGAAATATTTAGATGCCTCACAATCTAAACTCTATAGTCTGATCTGGCAAAGGTTCGTATCTAGCCAGATGACTTCGGCAATATTTGATACGGTAGCCCTGGACATCAGAGCCGGGGACTATACTTTTCACGCTACAGGGCAGAAGCTTAAGTTCCCAGGCTTCCTTAAAGTATATTGGGAAGAGAAGGACGAGGCAGAAAAGATTCTTCCGGCACTTGAAGAGGGCGATACCTTAGTTTTAAGAGATATTGTCCCTGGACAGCACTTCACTGAACCTCCCGCGCGTTATACGGAAGCGAGTCTAATTAAGACTCTCGAGGAACACGGGATTGGCCGACCTTCAACTTACGCTCCCATAATAAGTACCCTTCTGGAAAGAGGTTATGTGACGTTAAGAAAAAAGCAGTTCTACCCGCAAGAGACCGGGATTATAGTCGAGGACCTTTTGGTTAAATACTTCCCTAAAGTCATGGACCTCGATTTCACGGCCCATATGGAAGAGAATCTTGATGAGATTGCTCTGGGAAAGAGTGACTGGGTTGAGGTGCTTGATAATTTTTATCAACCCTTTAAGAAAACCCTGAGCGTTGCTTACAAAAATATGGAGAAAATCAAACCTGAGGTGACAGAGGAGATTTGTCCAAAGTGCGGAAGCCCCTTGGTAATCAGAATTGGGCGGTATGGCAAGTTTCTGGCCTGCTCTTCATTTCCTCGTTGCCACTATACTGCTCCTTTAAATGAAAAGGGGGAAAGGACAGTCAATCAGTTCACCGAAGAGAAATGCCCCAAGTGTGGAAGCCCTATGGTAATTAGGTCTGGGCGGAGAGGTAGATTTCTTGCCTGTAGCGCCTATCCCAAATGCAAGAGCACCAAGTCAATTCACACTAAAGATTAAATGGAATTATTTCTGGATAGATTTATTACACACTTGAGAGTAGAAAGGAACTTTTCACCGCACACCCTGGTAAGTTATCAGTGCGACCTCAAAAGCTTCATCACTTTTTTGAAGAGAGACAAGATAAACAGTGTCAACAAAGTCGATCGTCTTGAGGTGAGAAAGTTCCTGGCTTACCTTGCAGGTAAGAATTTAAAAAAGAGCACTATTGCTCGGAAACTTTCCAGCATTCGCTCTTTCTTTAAACATTTGACGCGGGAAAAAATTGTAACTCAAGACCCGACAATCTATATTCCTACACCAAAACGAACGAAGAGAGTACCTTCTTTTTTAGATTTGGGCGAGGTCAGGCTACTTTTAGAACTGCCTGACAGGAGGACTCTTCTGGGCTTGAGAGATAGAGCAATCCTGGAAGTACTATATGGTTCGGGTCTGAGAGTGAGTGAGCTGGTGAACATGAATATAGGCGATGTTGACCTGTTGGGTGAGATGATTAAAGTGAAGGGTAAAGGGTCAAAAGAAAGATTAGTGCCTATCGGAGAGATTGGAATTGCTTCTATCAAGCGCTATTTGAACATGCGCCAATCGCCACAAAAAGCTGTCCCTTTCAAGGTTAGAAGCTTTCACAATTTGTCATACAGTAGACAGCCTCTATTCTTAAATTATCGGGGTTCGCGGTTAGGTGCCCAGAGCATAAACCTTCTACTTCAAAAATATATCAGACGGGCCAGTATCAAGAAGGGTGTGAGTCCTCACACTTTGAGACATACATTTGCTACCCATCTATTAGATGCTGGCTGCGATTTGAGAGCTGTGCAGGAGATGTTGGGGCATGCCAGTCTATCTACGACCCAGATATACACGCACGTTACGACAGAAAGGTTAAAGAGAATATATAGAAAGTATCATCCTCGTGCTTAGAGAGTGATGAAAGGGTGTTTTAATCGCTCAATTTGTGGATCGAAAAAAGCAATAGTTTTCTGGAGACCTTGATTGAGGGAAAATAATTATGAGGGAGAATGTAAAAATTCTCATGGAAGAAACAGGCTGTGATGAGGGCCAGGCAGAATTGGCTCTCCATTCAACGGGGAACAACTTAGAAAAAGCCATAAAATCGATAAATCTACTTCTTAGATATATTATAGTGGCCAAAGGGAAGTTTATGTGCGATAGGATGAATATTTATGGTCAGTTCATAGTCATTAGCCATCTAAATCAGAAAAGGATTGTTCGCTTGGGTGCATTGGCCACGAGCGACCCCTCAATTTACGAGGAAGACCTGGATTGTAAATGGCGCGACTTCGAAAAGAGGCTGTACGCACATCGCCTCAGCGAAGGTTGTCTGCATGAATTAATCCAGAAGCTGGAACATAATTTAAACTGGGAAATTGCAAGCGATTACAGGAAGTCTTTCTTTCAGCAACTGAAAGATAGAAATTACGAAGAAACAATCGGTATCTTACGGGCAATAATCAGTAAATCTTTGGAGGGGGATGAGATCAAAGTAGGAATGGATGTCGAAGAACTTAATTTGAGTCAATTTAAGTTTCCTCAAGAGTCAATCATCTCCAGTGAAGTAGTAGTTAAGCCCGCTTTGAACCATACTCTAGGGACGATTGATAGAAAAGAAAGCGCGATTGTTTTAAGGACGAAATTAGTCACAGATGCCTCCTCGTCAGTAGAAGTGGGAAAACTGAGAAAGAATGACTTAATTTTGGTTAAGATATCAGATTCAAGGGATATCGCTCAATATCTTTCTCGTCTTCTTGGTGGGTGTAAGGGCGACGAAGTGGTTCCTCTATCCACAATAGTTGAAGAAATAAGGGAAGAAGGAGACCAATGTGTAGTGAGGACAAGGTTTAGTCCGGGCATAATCGGTGAGGCTCTTGTGGAAAAGAGAGCAAAAATCAGAAGACTCAAACCCAATAAGTTCAATATAGAAAGGGAGAAATTCCATCTGGGAATTTTAGGATTGGCATTAATTCTGGGAGCAATCATATATTTTTTAATCCGCCGATAAAGCAAATAGGGAACCCTTGTGGTCGGCCCGATTAATAGATTGAATGCTTCGATGAATCGAAGGGCACAGCTGATTTATCCAGGCTCTGATGTTTGCGGGGGCTGGATTTATATAGGGAGGGAATAATGGCGGTTGTAACTATGAAACAGTTGTTGGAAGCAGGAGTCCACTTTGGACATCAGACCAAGAGGTGGAATCCCAAGATGGCTCCGTATATCTTCGGTGCTCGGAACAACATTCACATTATCGATTTGCAAAAGACCCTGGCGAAAATAAAAGAGGCTTATAAGTTCGTCCGGGACATTGTAGCCAGCAATCAGATGGTACTCTTTGTGGGAACCAAGCGTCAGGCCCAAGAAATCATAAAAGAGGAAGCACAGAGGTGCGGAATGTTTTATGTCAATGAGCGATGGTGGGGAGGAATGCTGACTAATTTCTCCACCATTCGCCAGAGCGTGGAGCGTCTGAAGAAATTGGAAGAGCTTCAGCAAGGAGCAAATTCCACTACTCTAACCAAAAAGGAAATGGTTGGAATCGAGAAGGAAAAACTGAAGCTGGTGAAGGGACTATCTGGAATTAGAAACATGGAGAATTTGCCGGGAGCAATCTTTGTTATTGACCCGCCTCAAGAGGCAATTGCTATCTCCGAAGCAAATAAATTGGAAATTCCAATAGTCGCCTTGGTGGACACAAATTGTGATCCTGAGGGTATTACTTATGTAGTTCCCGGCAACGACGATGCTATCAGGTCAATCAAGTTAATTACTCAGATAATCGCTGATGCTGTGATTGAGGGTAAAGAGTTGAGAGAGAAGGAACAGGTGACTGAAGAAGAAGGTGAACTTCCTCGAAGAGAAATAAAAGAAGAAACGAAAGAGGAGGAAATAAAGAAGGAAGAGATAGCGAAGGAAGAAACCAAGGTGGAAGGAGAGATAGATGAAGATAAGTATGGACTTAATTCGGGAACTTCGGAATAAGACGAGTGCGGGAATAATGGATTGCAAACAAGCGTTATTGGAGGCTGGTGGAGATATTCAAAAGGCTCAGGATATTTTGAGAGAGAAAGGGAGTGCCGAATTAATCAAACGTTCTGCCAGAGATACACGGGAGGGATTGATCTACTCTTATATCCATAGTGGGAATAAGTTAGGCGTATTATTAGAAGTGAACTGCGAGACCGATTTCGTTGCCAGAACGGGCGAATTTTCTCAACTGGCGAAGGAATTAGCAATGCAGATAGCAGCCATGGACCCTCTTTGGATTAAGCCTGAAGATGTTCCTGAAGAGGTTATTGAAAAGGAAAAGGAAATCTATAAAAAACAGGCAGAGGAATCGGGGAAACCAGAAAAAGTCGTCGATAAAATTGTTCAGGGTAGAATGGAAAAATATTTCGGTGAAGTATGTCTTCTGGAGCAACCATACATTAAGGACCCTAAAATTAAAGTCAAAGACCTCTTAGCAGAATTGGTCGCCAAATTAGGGGAGAATGTGAGAGTGGGAAGGTTCACTCGTTTCAAAGTGGGGGAGGAATAGAAAGATGGAGTCCTCCCGAAAGGGAGAAAATAAATAGGGGAGAAGACGAAAATGGCGAAGATTAAGTATAAGCGAGTTGTCCTGAAAATGAGTGGCGAGGTTCTGATAGGTACCCAGAGATATGGAATTGACCCTGAGGCGGTGAAATCATTCGCTCAAGAAATAAAAAAGGTATACTCTCTGGGCGTGCAAATTGCTGTGGTAGTTGGTGGTGGGAATATATGGAGAGGGATTTCTCCTTTTGCTCAAGAGATTGACAGGGTCACAGCCGACTATATGGGAATGTTGGCGACAATAATTAATGCGCTGGCTCTACAAGACGCATTGGAAGATATAGGAATCCCCACCAGAGTCCAGACAGCCATAGAAATGGCTAAACTTGCGGAGCCCTTTATTCGTCGAAGAGCAATTCGCCACCTGGAGAAGAAGAGGATAGTTATCTTTGCTGGTGGAACGGGAAATCCTTACTTTACAACCGACACCGCCTCGGCCTTGAGGGCAGTGGAAATCGGCGCTGAAATAATTTTGAAGGCGACAAAAGTAGACGGTGTCTATGATAAAGACCCGACGAAGTACAAGAATGCCAAGAAGTTCGAGCGCATCAGCTTTATGGAGGCAATAAATCGCCGATTGAGAGTTGTGGATGCAACGGCTCTTTCCCTCTGCTGGGAGAACAAGATACCCATAAGGGTGTTCAATATGAATAAAATCGGGCAGATTAGGAAAGCGGTCTGTGGTGAAAAGGTGGGTACAATAATCAAATAAGGAGAGAGGATAGCGTATGGCGAAGAACATTCATGATAAGGTCAGGCTACAAATGGAAAAAGCAATTGAGGATTTGAAGCATGAATTCACAATTATTCGCACTGGTCGCGCCTCAATTTCCCTGTTGGAAGGTATTCGGGTGGCGTATTACGGAAGTCAAGTTCCGCTCAATCAGGTCGCCAATATAGTTATCCCCGAGGTAAGATTAATGGAGATAAGGCCCTGGGATAAGAGCGTCCTTCCGGAGATAGAGAAGGCAATCATAAAGTCCGACTTGGGATTGAGCCCTGTTAATGATGGAAAAATCATCCGACTCAAAATACCTCCCTTAACGCAGGAGCGTCGAATAGAACTTGTAAAGAGAATCGCAAAGATTGCTGAGGACCACAGGGTGGAACTCCGGAATATTAGAAGGCAAACCAAAGATGAACTAAAGGAACTCGAAACGAAAAAAGTCATTTCAGAAGATGGGAAGTTTAAGGCTGTAGAGGAAATCAACCAGATGACAAATGAATATATTGAGAAAATTGACGACTCCTTCCGCCAGAAAGAGAAGGAGATAATGGAAGTCTAATAATAGATTTCATGTGATAGAATCGGGATGGCAAGTGGGAGAAGAAGTTGGCTAGTTACAGGGAACTTCTCAAGCAAATCGATAGAAGGAGACTTCCACGGCATATAGCTATCATTATGGATGGTAACGGCCGTTGGGCGAGGAGACATAATTTGGGACGAATTGAGGGCCATCTGGAAGGTACAAAGACAATAAGAAAGATTGTAAGATTCTGTGGAGAAATTGGAATTAACATACTTACACTTTATGCTTTTTCAACAGAAAACTGGAACAGGCCCAGGAAAGAAGTTCGCGCTCTCATGAACCTGCTATTCAAATTTTTGAAACAGGAGAGGGATAATCTTAAGAAGAATAACATTAAGCTTTTTGTCTCTGGGCAGATAGAGAGGTTGCCTGCCAGGGTACGCAGTGAACTATCCAAATCGATGGATGCTACAAGTCAAAATAAGGGACTGATTCTGAATTTGGCGCTGAGTTACGGTGGCCGGCAAGAAATAGTTCGTGCTTGTGGGCAAATTGTCAAAGAAGTTTTTGAGAGTAGAAAGAGAGTGAAAGATATTGACGAAGAGTTTTTTAACAACTATCTCTATACTGCTGGTCTGCCCGATCCAGACCTCTTGATCCGAACCAGTGGAGAATTCAGGATAAGCAACTTTCTCCTCTGGCAAATTGCCTATTCTGAAATTTACGTTACCCCGGTTCTCTGGCCAGATTTTAATCGCCGGGACTTACTTTTGGCATTAATAGATTATCAGAGCAGGGAACGTCGTTTTGGCAAGGTAAAAGACGGGTAAGAGAGATAATGGAGCGAATAAAGACACCGCTGGTTGTTATTCCTTTACTGCTGTTGGTTATCCACTGGGGAATTATCCCCTTTCTTATTTTAGTTCTCGCTGGAATTATTATAGGTCTCGTTGAATTTTATCGTTTGATGGAAAAGAGAAATTACCATCCGCAGAAACTCCTGGGAGTACTGGGAGGTTTTTTTCTTTGCCTCAGCTTTTTTCTCTTTCCGGGAAAGTCATCGGGGGGGCTGGAAAGTTTCGTTGTTACCTTCTTTTTGTTTCTTATTTTGATTGATGCAATTTTGAAGAAAGATATCAAATTTGGTGTCTCTTCCATTTCAGTAACTTTCTTGGGAATCTTTTATATTTCCTGGCTTTTAAGCCATTTAATTCTGCTTCGTGACCTTCGGCCTTACGGAGAGGGTTTGGTATACCTTCTATTTATTACTACCTGGTGTGTGGACACCGGAGCGTTCTTGGGGGGATTAAAGTTTGGACGGCACAAGTTGAGCCCTCTTATCAGTCCAAATAAGTCCTGGGAGGGAGCCATTTTTGGCTTGTTGACAGGGATTGGCGTGGTTTTTGGTTGCCGAGCACTTTTCGGATTGAAATTTTTCACCCGACTCAACTTAGATCTGAATTTTATTACGGATATAGAGTGTCTTGCTATCGGGCTTCTCCTGGGAATTGGCGGACAGGTGGGAGACTTAGTTGAATCGCTGATCAAGAGAAATGCGGGAGTGAAAGATTCGGGTAAACTCTTTCCCGGTGGACATGGAGGAATGTTGGACAAAGCAGATAGTCTAATGTTTAATGCTCCTTTACTATATTACTATATCCGCTTATTTTTGCATTAATAAAGGTGGATAGCTTGAAAAAAATTGCGATTCTGGGGGCGACTGGTTCCATAGGGATTAATACGCTAAATGTGGTAAGGAAATTGGGTAAAGGTTACAAAGTTGTAGGAATCTCAGCTCAGAAGAATGTCGACTTACTAATAGAGCAGATAATCGAATTTAAACCAGCAATTGTAGCCCTGGGGGACGAAGCGGCTGCCGTAGAATTGAAAAAGAGGATGCATCGTTTCCAGCCTCTTCCCAAGATTTATAAGGGGACTTCTGGATTAGTTGAGTTTGCCCAGAATCCCGTTTCAAATTTTCTGGTTTCGGCATTGGTTGGTGCAGCAGGGCTATTACCTACCCTGGCAGCGATTGAAGCTGGTAAGGGTATCGCCTTAGCCAATAAAGAGATACTGGTGATGGCGGGTGACTTGCTTATTAACGCTGCCAAAAGGAGAGCAATTGATATATTGCCTATGGACAGTGAGCATAGCGCCATATTTCAATGTCTGAGGGCGGAAAAGAAGGAGAACTTGCGGCGTGTAATACTGACCGCATCAGGAGGGCCTTTTTACAAATATAAAAAAAGTCAACTTAAGAAAGTAAGTGTGAAGGAGACTTTACGCCACCCGACCTGGCAAATGGGTAAAAAAATTACAGTCGACTCTGCAACCTTAATGAACAAAGGTTTAGAAGCTATTGAAGCCAGCCATCTCTTCGGAATTGATATCAATAAAATTGACATTTTGATTCACCCACAAGCAACTGTCCATTCATTGGTTGAACTTGTTGACGGCTCAATTCTGGCTCAGATGGGAATTACTGACATGCGCATTCCCATTCAATTCGCACTCACCTATCCTGAGCGCTATCAAAATAGATTACAAGGATTGAAATTAGAAAAGGTAGGCCGTCTCACTTTCCATAAGCCAAATTTCAATAATTTTCCCTGTCTTAGCTTGGCTCTCAAGGCTGGCAGGATAGGAGGCACGATGCCCGTTGTTTTAAACGCGGCTGATGAGGTTGCTGTGCAGTCTTTCCTCGAGGGGAAAATATGTTTCACCGATATCCCGAAAATTATTGAATCAGTAATGGCAGAACATAAAGTGGATAGGAAGCCGAGCCTGAAAGAGATTTTAGAAATAGATCAGTGGACGAGAAACAGGGCGAAGGAGAGGATAAAGTGCTCTTAACCATATTCTCGATAGTTTTCACTTTTGGCCTGGTCATCTTTTTTCACGAGTTGGGGCACCTTATTTCTGCCAAGAGAATAGGAGTGAAAGTGGAGAAATTCTCTTTAGGATTTGGGCCTGAATTGTTCGCTTTTACCAGGAGAGGGACGAGATACGCAGTCTCCTTAATTCCTGTGGGTGGCTACGTGAAGATGGCTGGGGAGCATCCTGGAGAAAAGAGGCAGGGAACCCCCGATGAGTTTCTGTCTCAAAAATGGTGGAGGAGAATACTTATTGTTGCCTCGGGTCCGGCAATGAATTTTATTTTAGCAACTGCTATTTTCTCCTTGATGGCATTTTTTGTAGGCATTGTGATTCCTCACTACGAATCTACAGAAATAGGTAGCGTGATTCCGGAAATGCCAGCGGAGAAAGCTGGCGTGGTAAAAGGAGATAAAATCCTCTCAATAGATGGTAAAGAAGTCGGTAACTGGAAGGAAATGGCAGAAATAATCCATTCTAAACGTGGTCAGGAAGTGAATATAGAGATTTTGCGAGAAGAAAAGGAAATATTCTTTAAAATTACACCTCAATATGATGAAGCACGAGGTGTGGCCCTGATAGGAATTAGTCCGGCTTGGCATACGAGAAGGTATAATTTTGCATCTTCCATTTTTGGAGGATTTGAACAAACTGCATTCCTGATAGTTGTGACCCTCAAGTATTTATGGTTGATGCTCCTGGGAACAGTGAAGCCTGCTGTTGCTGGTCCGGTAGGAATTGCCCAGATGGTGGCTCAGGTGGCAAGGACAGGAGTCTATCAACTGCTGTCATTGATTGCTATAATCAGCACTGAGATTGGTCTGTTTAACCTTTTTCCTATTCCCCTTCTGGACGGCGGCCATGCTACATTCTATCTTGTTGAGGGAATTACGGGTAAACCCCTGGACGAAAATAAGATGAGGATTGCTCAAGCGATTGGAGCAGCGATAATTGTTTTTCTTTTAGTTCTGGTTACTTATCAGGACATATTGAGGCTGGGAAGGTAAAAACTGAAAAAGGGGACAGGCTACTTTTTCTGAGGTAAAAATTGTGAGAAGGCGAAAGACGCGCAAGATAAAAGTGGGAAATCTGTTTATTGGTGGCAATTCTCCGATTTCCGTCCAATCAATGACCAATACAGATACGCGCGATATCAGGAGCACTGTAAACCAGATTAAGCGATTGGAGAGGGCAGGATGCGAAATAGTCCGTGTAGCTATTCCCGACATGGAAGCAGCCAGGGCCTTAGGAGAAATAAAGAGGAGAGTCCATATCCCTTTAATTGCTGACATCCACTTCGATTACCGTTTGGCAATCGAGGCTATCGCCAGCGGGGTTGATAAGATAAGAATAAATCCGGGAAATATCGGAAACCAGGAAAGAGTGAAGGCTATAGCCCAGGCCGCGAGAAACGCAGGAATCCCTATAAGGGTGGGGGTTAATGCAGGTTCCTTGAAAGTGCCTTCGCCTGAAAAAATGGAGAGGATTAACTTACACGAGGGCCATATTTCTCGTGTCGAGAGAATGAATAAAGCAAAGGAGATGGCTGCATTAGCACTTCAATATGTGAGAATTCTGGAGAAACAAAAATTCTACCAAATTGTTATTTCCGTTAAAGCCTCAGATGTTCCCACTACCATCGACGCCTACAGGCTGATATCCGAGAAAACAGATTATCCTCTCCACCTGGGGATTACCGAAGCGGGAACCGAATTCTCGGGGACAATAAAGTCAGCTCTAGGCATTGGAGCGCTTTTATCCGAGGGCATCGGGGATACAATAAGGGTATCGCTGACCGCCTCCCCGGAAGAGGAAGTCAAAGTTGGTTATGAGATCTTGAAAGCTTTGAGGCTGAGAAGTTTCGGCCCAGAAGTCATCTCTTGTCCCACTTGCAGCCGTTGCCAAATTGACCTGATAAGAATTGCTAATATAGTGGAGAAAAAATTGGAATCTCTTTTTCGAGAAGAAAGCATTATTGCCGGAGTTGAACCTTCCAGATTCTATCCGTTGAAAGTAGCCATTATGGGCTGCGTGGTCAATGGTCCGGGAGAAGCCAGGGAGGCAGATGTGGGAATAGCCGGGGGAAAGGGTGTAGGCCTTCTTTTCAGGAGAGGTAAGGTAATTAAGAAAGTTGACGAGATAGAAATGATAAATGTTCTCATGGAAGAGATTAAAAGAGAACTGAGAAGGAGATAGTCCTGTCATGGTAGGGAATAGAACCGGGAGCTCTTACCGCGTGAGCCTGAAAGAATTCCCTGAAGAGAAAAAGCCCCGCGAGAAATTGATAAAATACGGCCCCGACGTGCTTAGAATTCCTGAATTGGTGTCGATTATCCTGAATACAGGGTACCGGGATGAAAATGTTTTGGAGTTATCCCAAAGAATAATAAAAGAGTATGGCTCCAAAGCAATTGCTTCTGAAAAGAATGTTGGAAAAATTATGGAAACTCTGGGAATTCCAATAGTTAAGGCTTGCCAGATAGTTGCCTGTTTTGAGTTGGGGAGGAGGTTCTTCCAGGAGGAGCCGGGAAAGATGCCTACCGTTAGAGGCCCGGAAGATGTATACATCTATCTGGAAGATATGAGAAAGCTGAAGAAGGAACAGTTTCGAGGGCTATATTTGAATGCGAGAAATAAAGTCATTCACGATGAAGTAATATCTATCGGGACTCTAACCGCTAATCTGGTTCATCCCAGAGAAGTATTTCAGCCAGCAATAGAATATCTTGCTTGTGGGGTAATTGTTGCCCATAACCATCCTTCTGGTGACCCCGATCCATCTGAGGATGATTTAGAAATTACAAGGAAGCTGTCCACAGTGGGGAAGACAATGGACATAGAACTCCTGAACCACATCATTATCGGCAGTAAAAGATACGTAAGCCTTAAAGAGAAAGGAATGATCTAGTAATACATTAAGTATGCGGAGTCCCCCGATGAAATCGGGGGTTTTTACCTCCCTTTCGGGAGGACTCCAGAGATTTTGCAGTTCTTGTGAAAGCAAGGCCATGGCGACTACCGGAGGCGTTATGCTTCTTTCAAAATATCTTTTGCCAACATTGAAAGAGATTCCCAGGGAGGCTGACGCACCTTCCCACCAACTTATGATTCGGTCAGGAATGATGAGACAATTAGCAAGTGGTATTTATGAATGGCTCCCTTTAGGTTTGCGCGTTCTCCACAAGGTGGAAAATATCATTAGAGAAGAAATGAACTCAATTGGTGGACAGGAGGTTTCTCTTCCCGCAATGCAGCCGAGAGAGCTGTGGGAAGAAAGTGGGCGGTGGGATTTCTATGGGAAAGAGTTGATAAGATTAAGTGACAGAAACAAAAGGGACTTCTGTCTTGGTCCCACCCACGAAGAAGTGATTACGGATTTGGTGCGTAGAGAAGTTAGGTCTTATAAAGAATTACCTCTATTGCTTTATCAGTTTCAGACCAAGTTTCGAGATGAAATCAGGCCAAGGTTTGGAGTAATCAGAGCCAGGGAATTTTATATGAAAGACGCCTATAGTTTCGACGCTACGGATAAGGATGCAGAGGCAAGTTACAAGGACGTTTTTGAAGCCTACTCCAGAATTTTCCAAAGGTGTGATTTGGGATTTAGACCTGTGGAAGCACAGACCGGTGCCATTGGTGGGACCTTTTCTCACGAGTTTATGGTTCTTGCAGATACCGGAGAGGAAATCATAGTCTCCTGTAAGTGCGGGTATGCTGCGAACCTGGAAAAAGCAGAAAGCGTTCCTCCCGCGAGGACAGTCGCTTCAGGTAGAGAGATTAGGGAGAGTAGTGAGCTGGAAGAATTAAAAGAAGTTGAAACAAAGGGGATGAAGACGGTCGAGGAAGTTGGTAGATTTCTAAAAGCGAGACCAGAAAAATTTATAAAGACACTGGTTTACAAAACCGATGATGAGCCTGTAGTAGTGCTTATAAGGGGAGACCAGGAAGTTAACGAGAGCAAGTTGAAAAGTTATCTCGGGATTAATGAAATTTTTCTTGCAGATGAGAAAACAATAGAGGAAGTTACGGGTGCTCCTCTGGGCTTCGCTGGCCCGGTCGGATTAAAACAGAAATGCAAGGTGCTTGCGGACCATTCTGTAGAAGGAATTGTCAATGGCGTAACTGGAGCGAATAGAAAGGATTACCATCTGAAAAATGTCAACATGAATAGAGATTATAGTGTAGATGAAGTTCTGGACTTGAGGAAAGTGAAGGAGGGCGACATCTGCCCAAGGTGTGGGAAAATCTTAGAATTCTCCAGGGGCATTGAGGTGGGACATACTTTCAAACTTGGAACTAAATATTCTGAATCTTTGGGAGCAAAGTTTCTTGATAGGGATGGGAAACAGAAGTTTTTTGTGATGGGCTGTTATGGAATAGGGGTTTCTCGGATTGTAGCTGCAGCCATCGAGCAGTGCCACGATGAGAATGGCATTATGTGGCCACTGCCTATAGCACCCTTTCAGGTTCTAATTTTACCTGTGAATTATGAACATGTAAAGATGAGGGCTATTTCTGATAAAATTTATAAGGAACTAGAAAATGCCGGGTATGAAGTGTTAATGGATGACCGCGATGAGAGAGCAGGGGTAAAATTTAAAGATGCAGACCTGATAGGAATTCCCATAAGGGTAATCGTGGGAGAGAAGGCCCTGGCTAAAAATATGGTAGAGGTAAAACTTCGAGAAGAAGAAGGCACAAGGCGAGTCAAATCCACCCAAGTCAAGAATCTAGTCCAGGAACTAATAGAAGAAAAAAATTTTTGAGGCAGGACGAAAGATTGAAAACCCGCATTCAACCGTGAAGTGCAACGCTTGAGCACAAAAATTCATTAGGTGTTTT
>CAZTSA010000004.1:0-27578 GCA_964616885.1 uncultured Clostridia bacterium | reverse complement strand
TTCTTAGGGTGGGGTAAAACTGGGTGGGTTCACTGCTTTTCCCTTCGTGAGTACTCATCCATAATTCTTCTCTCTTCCGCCGTTAGGCTATCAACACCGTGCAGTAGAATTCTGTCGAGAATTTGATTAATTCTTTCTTCAATTTTATTAGATTTACCCTTGTATTTTTTTCTTCTTTTTAAACTAATTTTTGGCAACCGTAAAAATGCGAATATTTTTTCTGGATGCAAATGATATTTCCAGCCAGGAAACTTTAGATATGCATAACCAACTAATAAACCACCCAGATGGCCAAAATGGGCAATGTTAGATCTTCCACTGGAAATCCCGCTTAAGAAGGCAATAGCCCCAACCAGGATGGCAAAATGCTTTGCTTTGATGGGAAAGAGAAAGTATAGATAGATTATAGAATCAGGATATACCATTGCAAAAGCAATGAGAATTCCGTAGATTGCCCCCGAGGCGCCCACAGCGGGTATTCTCGAATTTAAAGAAGTTAGAAGGATAAAAATGCTAGCACCTAAACCACAGGTAAAGTAGTATTTGAGGAAGGAAATAGTTCCCCATGCTCTTTCTATAGGTTTTCCAAACATCCAGAGTACAAATAGATTTATCAATAGGTGGAATAGCCCGCCGTGAAGAAACATATAGGTAAATATTTGCCACAGCCATAAATTCCTTACCACCCGGTAGGGAACCAAGCCAAAAGTGTACAGTAAATTTCCCCCTGCAAGCATCTCAAGTATGTATACAGAAACATTGGCGATTATTAGCCATTTTATCGCCCTGCCCCATTGAACGGAAAACGAAGGTTGATGATAATAATTATAAGCCATTTTAGGTTAAAAGACTAACGATTTCTAAGTTCTTGTATGTACTGGTCAAAATTTGACTTCATCTCATTCAGAGAATCGCCACCAAATTTCTCTCTCATTTCCCGGGCTATCTGAAAAGCAACTACCGCCTCTCCAATCACGCAGGCTGAAGGAACAGCACAGATATCGCCTCTGACTATCTCAGCAGGAACCTCTTTCTTCGTAATCATGTCCACTGACTGGAGGGGTTTCCTCAATGAAGAGAGTGGCTTCATTGCCACCCGGGCTACAATATTTTCTCCATTACTTATTCCTCCCTCAATTCCACCAGAGTTATTAGTCTTTCGATAGTAGCCTCTGCCAACTTCGTAGAAAATACTATCATGCACTTTTGAGCCAGGCTTTCTCGCCATGCCAAATCCTCCTCCAAATTCCACTCCTTTTACCCCTGGAATGGACATCAACGCCTGAGCCAGCCTGCCGTCGAGCCTTAGGTCCCACTGCGTGTGGCTTCCCAGACCTACTGGAGGATTGATGACTAACACGGTGAACACTCCACCCAGCGTATCTCCCGATTTCCCTGCCTCCTTGATCTCCTCTACCATTTTCTTCTCCGCGCTCTTATCCGGGCAGCGGACTGGAGATGACTCACTTGCTATCTCTATCTCTTCTGGACTTAAGTTTGAAATTCTGGCCTGGATACCGCCAATTTCCTCAGTCATGCTCACCACTTTTATGGCAAATTCAGCGAGAAGCTTCTTGCATACAGCTCCTACTGCTACCCGTGCGGCTGTCTCCCGAGCAGATGCCCTTTCCAGGATATCTCTTAAATCTTCACGGCCGTACTTCAGAGCTCCAGCCAGGTCAGCATGACCTGGTCGGGGACGAACCATTCTATCTTCCTCTCTTTTATCAGAGGAATATAAAGACATCAATTTTTCCCAATTTTCCCAGTCCTTGTTACTAATAGCCATAGTAATGGGACTACCCATGGTTTCTCCCCAGCGTAATCCAGAAGTAATCTCCACTCTATCTTTTTCAATCTTCTGCATTCTCTCACCCCGGCCGAAGCCTTTCTGCCGCCGGGCAAGTTCTCTGTTAATCTCTTCCTCGCCTAATTTCAATCCTGCGGGTATGCCCTCAAGTATCGAATACAAGCATTTTCCATGAGACTCACCCGAAGTAACATAACGAAGCATGTCTACCTCCGTTAATAGTTCTTATCTATTCCTTTCATTTCTCAAAGAATTGGAGTTCCCACAAATCCTGTGCCTGGTTATATTTCAAAATGTAGGTGTGGTCATTATTGTCTCTCACTTTGAAATAGAGACAATCCGGGCCATACCATTGATCGACTATCTCCTTGACGAGGAATTCCCTATCACTAATCGTAAAACTGATAGGTCTTTGATTAAGTTTATAATCTGAATAACACTTTACTCTTAACATTTTATCCATATCCCCTGGAGCCACGCTTCGGGCCCGCAGTTACCGACTGGGGTTTGACAGCTCATCAAGAATCTTATTTCTCATCACTTCTATAGGCGCTTTCTGACCTGTCCAGATTTCAAATGACGCTGCTCCCTGATATACCAGCATGCCCATCCCGCCAAGGGCTTTCAAGCCTCTTTTCCTTGCCGCCTCAATCAATGGAGTGTCTCTATTGTAAATGACATCATAAACGAAAAGGCCTTTATGAAGATAATGTGGGTCAATGACACAGGGATCTCTCTCTTTCATGCCTACTGGCGTGGCATTGATGAGAAGTGTACTTTCAAAAACGGCTTTCTCAAATTCCTTATCGCCAGCGGCCACTGCATATACCGGACAATCGGGGATGTTCTCTCGAAGTTTTTCCACCAGGGTTTCTACTTTTTCCGCTATCTTATCGGTAATAGCCAGTCTCTCTACTCCTCTCTCGGCCAATTTTACAGCCACTGCCTTTCCTGCTCCTCCTGCGCCAACTAAAAGAACCTTCTGACCCTCAAGTTTTACTTTGCCATCGGCGAGCAAAGAGGTAACGAAACCTTGACCATCCGTGTTATGCCCTATGAGTTTTCCTTCCCGGTTATGGATCGTGTTTATAGCGCCGATGAATTTCGCTTCGGGAGTGATTTCGTCCAGGTACCCCATGACCTCTTCCTTATAAGGAATGGTTACATTTGCTCCTTTGACATTCAATGCTTTTAAACCCGATACTGCATCCTTCAGATAATGGGGCCGCACCGAAAAAAGGAGATATATAAAGTCGAGACCGAGGAATTCGAAAGCAGCATTGTGCATAATCGGGCTTTTTGAATGCTCTACTGGATAGCCAATCAGCCCCACAATTTTCGTAAAGCCAGATAATTTCATCTCTACTCACCACTAATAGGCATATCTGAGATTCTTATGGTAGGAGAACCCAAATTTCCATAAAATTCCAAATCATCGCCAATGGCGTCGATGGAATTTAAGAGGTCGAGGACATTGCCTGCTATGGTAACGCCATGCACAGGAAAGGAAAACTTTCCTCCCTCTATCCATAATCCACACGCTCCCACCGAAAAGTCCCCAGAAACAGAATCGGCTGTGTGCATTCCCATAGTCTCTATTACATAGAGACCTTTATCTGTGGTAGCGATCAATTCCTCTCTTTTAGTTCTTCCTTTATCCAGAAAAAAATTGGTGAAACCCACGGTAGGTAGAGCCTTAAAGGAACTCCTGAAAGCGTTGCCGGAGGACGCTACCTTATCCCTCCTCGCAGTATAGGAGTCGTACAGAAATGTTGAGAGTATACCATTCTCAACCAGAACTGTCCTCTTCGTCGGTGCCCCTTCATCGTCAAAGGGGAAGGTAGCTACTCCTCCCACCAAGGTGCCATCATCAATAAGATTCACAATCTTCGTGGCAACTCTCTTTCCTCTCTTTTCTGCAAATGGGGACTTGTTCTTCTGTATAAAGTCAGCGCCCAGACCCCTGGCAATAAGCTGGAGAAAACCTGAAGCCACGAGCGGTTCAAAAACAATAGATGCCCTCTGAGTTTTCAGTTTCCTCGCTCCCAGAAGAGATACAGCTCGCCGCGCTGCATTTTCAGCAAGCTCGTTAAAATGGAGTTCTCGAAACCTCTTCTTTACGGCAAAATCGAATCCCAGTTGAATCTCTTTGTTTACTTTTCCTGAAAATGGCATAGCCTCAGCCACAACAACCAGGCCACAAGAACATTGAGTACCTGAATACCCCACCTTGAGTCCCTTCGAATTAAATAAGGAGATTTCGTAGTGGTTATCATTGTAGGACGCCCTGAGAACTCTCTTTACCCTCTTGTCGTAAGCAAGAGCTCTCTCTTCCATTTCTTTAATTTTGTCAACTCTTATCGGCACCGGAATTTTAGCCAACTCTTCGTCAAATAATTCCCCGTAGTACACACTATTGGACTTTTGCTGTCCGCTGACTTGTGGAAGGCTATTCCACTCATCAGGACTACCATTTAAGGCATTATTTTTAGCTTCCCGAACCAACCTCTCAATACTCTCCCGACCAAAACCCGCGGTGTATGCGAAACCCATCCTGTTTTTAGAAAAGATTCTCAACCCAATTCCAGAACTATATGGGGTATTGAAATTTTCCAGTTTCTGTCCGGAGACATCGAAATGTACCGCCCGAAATGTCTTTACATAAACCTCGGCTTCTTCTCCTTTTGAACAGCAAATTTTGTTGATTATCTCCTCGCCTATCTTTGAATGCTCCACGCTGAATCCTTTCTGCTTAAAGACCAAATATCATTTCCCTACAAGACCTCCATAGAGGAAAACAATGGAAATGATTAAAAGGATCACCCCTATCTTCTTGCCGTGGGTTACCAATAGTTGGTCGTTGAAGAGATACTTTCGGCACCAGTCATTAAATTTTATTATAATTGCTGGACGATAAAGGTAACCTAAACTGATAATGAGAAAGAAAAGACCTATCAACACTTCTAAGAATCTCAAAATGAACCTCCAAGGCCCGGAATTATGTGAAGCCTTTTTCAGAGATTTCGTTTATTTGACGATACCATAAAACCAGTTTTTTGTCAACAAGCTTATTCCATTCCCAGAATATGTTCAAAGATTCAGGGTTTTCTGGGGACCCCTTTATTTTCCGATGAGTCTTTTCTTTTGGAGCAGCCTGTGGTACCTGATAGCAAACCGATGTGCTTCGTCTCGGATACGCTGGATGAGGTGTAGGGCGGGCGAGCTGGAAGGGAGGCGAATCGGACGGGAGCGTTGAGGCAGAAATATCACCTCCTCTCCTTTTGCAAGTCCTGCTACCGGAATATTCTCCAGGCCCAGTTCTTTAAGAACTCCTTTAGCCCCGTTGACTTGCCCCTTCCCCCCATCAACCAGAATCAGATCTGGCAACAATCCTTTCTCTATTATTAACCTCGAGTATCTCCGGCGAATTACCTCTTTTATCATCCCCACATCGTCAATTCCTGAAACTGTTTTTATTTTAAATTTCCTATAAGATTGATTTTCGGGTTTCCCACCGGAAAACACGACCATAGAACCCACGGCCGAGTCTCCATAGATATCTGATATATCGAAGGCCTCTATCCTTTCTGGCAAGTTTTCCAACTCTATTTCTCTCTGAAGCTCAATCAGAACTTCCCCCATCCCCGCAGCTCTTAATTTCTGCTTCTCCACCTGCCGCAAATTTACCTTTTCTGAAATGCTCTGTACTGCTTCTATTTGGTCTCTCAGCATTTTTGCCTTCTCAAAGTCGAGTTGCCTCGATGCACTCTCCATCTCGTTTTTCAGTTCTTTCAACAGACTATTTCCCTTTCCCGAAAGAAACAAGACTACTTTTTTCACAATTTTCCTGTAATCTTCCTCACTGACCCAGCCAACGCAGGGTGCCAGACATTGCCCCAGATGGAAATCTAAACAGCTACTGGGGTTACCCTCTTTTTGTCGAGCTAGAAAGAAACTCCTGTTACATTTAACCAGAGGGAATATCCTCTGGATTGTCTTGAGTGTTCTCTTGAGAGAAGATACATCGGGATAGGGACCAAAATACTTTACCCCAGGCGTTCTGTGCTTCACCCTCTCCTTTTTTGAAATCCGCACCATCACCAACTTGGGAAAATCTTCATCAATAGTCAACTTAACGTGGGGATAAGTCTTGTCGTCTCTTAAGGCCACATTGTATTTAGGATGGAAATATTTTATTAACTCGTTCTCCAAAATCAGAGCTTCCTTTTCACTCCGTGTTACAATGTATTCAAGGTCTCGCACGTTCGAAACTAAAGCAAAGGTTCTTGGAGAAGAACTGCTTGGGGATTGAAAATATGAAGGGACTCTTTTTTTGATCGACTTTGCTTTGCCTACATAAATAACTCTGCCCGTAATGTCCTTCATCATATATACCCCTGGCGCATCGGGCAAAGAAGCGAGTTTTTCCTCAAACCTCATCTGTTGATTCCTTTCGTGCGATTATTTTCCATACGTATTTGATCTCTTCACAGCGTAAAAGATGCGTTACCAAAATGTAGACGATTACACAAATCGTAATAGTGCCTGCCACCTGTATGAACTTGCTAATCTGGCCCAGTAATCGGGAAGAATAAATGCAGGCTATTCCCATAGCTGAAGCAGCAAGTAGAATCCTAACAAGTGATAACACTAACTTCCTTCCTCCCAATTTGCCAATTCTCTTCCTCAAATAGAATAATAGAATTGACAAATTAATAAAGGAAGCAATGGAGGTAGCGAAAGCAAGCCCACCCACATCCATAATTTGCATCAAGATCAAATTAAGAACTATGTTGGCCACCATAGCTATAGAGGCTATTCTGACCGGCGTCCCCGTGTCCTGCATGGAATAGAATGCGGCTGCTACTACCTTCACTCCTGCGTATGCTACTATTCCGGTTGAATAAAATAGGAGTGCCCAGCTTGCTGATTGGGTAGCCTGAGATGTGAACTTTCCCCTTTCAAAAAGGAAAGATATTATAGGAGTTCCTAAAATAATGAGCCCAAGTGAAGCGGGAATAATAGTAAACAATATCATTCTGAGTGCTAAAGATAGAGTATCTTTTAACTCTTCCATGTTGGTGGTTGCCACTGACCTTGACATCATCGGCAAAGCAACTGTCGCTATCGCTGTTCCAAATAGAGCCAGAGGCAGTTGCATTATGCGATTCGCATAATATAGAGCTGTGACGCTTCCTTCTCTAAGTATCGAAGCGCAAATTGTGTCCACAAACACATTCACCTGGGTTACGGATAGTCCCAGAGTCGCCGGGAGCATCAAAAGCCCTATCCTTTTCACCCCGGGGTGACTTAAGATACTACTCCATCTCTTGCGGAGAACAAGCCAGTTGTTAAGCAAATTTTGGGAATAGCTCGTGGGCTTTTGACCCGGATTACTGCACCCCCTCCTGACCGGCAAAAGAAAACCTTCCTTTAGTATATAAGGTAGTTGAAAAAACAATTGAGCAAATCCTCCAAGCAGAACACCGAAAGCAAGTCCAATTATTGGCCGTTCCATCAATGGACATATGAGCAAAATAAAGAAGATTTCGGAAATACTGAGCAAACAAGGAGCCAGCGCAGGAATAATAAATCTGTGGAGAGAGTTAAGTATTCCCAAAGCTAAGGCCGCAAGACCTATTGCCATCATGAAAGGAAAAAGGATACGAGTGAGAGTAATGGTTAAGGATAGCTTTTCCGGATTCTTAATGAAACCTGGAGCAACCAACCGAACAATTATAGGAGACAATATCACTCCCAGAATTGTCAAAATAGATAGCACAGTCAGGAGTACCAAGCCCGAAGTTCTTGCCAGCTTCTGGGTTTCTTCCTTAGGCCTGGTAGTTAAGTATTCGGTGAAGACAGGAATAAAGGATGCGGAGAGTGCTCCCTCTCCGAGAAGTTGACGAAGGAGGTTGGGAATGCGATAAGCAACGAAAAAAGCGTCAGCTACCAGACCGGCGCCAAAGAAATTAGCAATGAGCATATCTCTTACATAGCCGAGAATCCTGGACGCCAAGGTAGAAACGCTAACACCAGCAACAGACCTGGTGATTTTTCCTTCCGTTCTCAATAACCCTCTCCACGACGGGCATTATTTATTATTCTTGACTTTCTTCTTTTGATATGCTATTTTAAATAATAAGATATGTCTGATGTCAAGGAGCTTTTATAATGGCTAAACTAAAATTTGGACGACACACACGGGCACTTAAATCTCAAAGGCAGGATAGAAAACGACATCAAAGAAACATCGCCATCAAGACAAAAATCAGGACAATAGCTAAAAAAGTAGAGTTAGCCGTCCACGAAGGCAAACTTGAAGAAGCAAAAAAGATCTTTTTACAGGCCATGAAGACACTGGACAAGGCTGCTAATAAGAAAATCATACCTAAGAGAAGAGCGTCGAGAAAAAAGTCAAGACTGGCAAAAAAAATCAGTGCCTTAGAAGCAAAAAAGTAGATTAAGCTGGCCAAGTTGATGCTTTTTCCTCACGGCACAAATTCAGAAATAGAAGTTCTAGCACAAGATTAGCCGGTTTTTTCCCTACCTTAATTTCCCAATCTGCGCGGAGTATGTCCTTAAAACTGTTCCAAAGTTCCTTCCGATTGAAATGCTGAATCTGGGACACGAAGTCTTTATCGAAAAAAGGATGCAATCCCACTTCCTCAATTACTTTCGCGGGTGGCATTTTTTGGTCTAAAAGTTCTTTGGCCACTATTATTTGTCGAACCCTCTTTCCTATTCTTGCCAAAATTCCTGTAGGCTTTTCTCCAGTTTCTGTCAACTTTGATAGAATTTCCAGAGAGAGTTTCAAATTCTTCTGTGTAATCGCCCTCAAAAGGTCAAAAATGGATTCCGATTTATAACGACCTATCAACCGCCGAACATCATCCAGTGTCACTCGTTTCTTATCCGCGACATAGATTAATAGTTTTTCGATTTCTCCAGACAAGTCTAATAAACTATTACCTGCTTCCTCAAATAGATAGTGTGCCGCTTCCTTGGTTATACTTTTTCCTGCTCTATGTATCTTATCTTCAATCCAGGCCGGAATCTCTGAATCAAAAAGTCTCCAAAATATCACTGTCTCACAAAGCGAAGAAATATTCTTATATACTCTCCTATCTAATTCCTCCCTTTTAACCTTTTCACTCGCCAGAACAAGGCAGGTAAAAGAAGCGGCTTTTTTCAAATACTCAATAATTTCTTTTACTTCACTCTCTGCAAATCTGTCTATATCTTTAACCACAATCAATCTCTTTTTCGACATAAAAGGATAAGTCTCCGCGAGAGAAACGACCTCTCTGACCGAAGTGTCCTCGGCATATAGAAGCCCGAAGTCAAAGTTTTCTCCTTCGGGCGCGATTAGCATCTCCTTCAATAAAAGGATTGCTTCCTGTTTTAGATACTCCTCCTCGCCACAAAAAAAGTAGGAATTAGCAACATCCCCTCTTTTCAATTTCGCAATCAATTCTTTATATTTTATCATTTTTCTTAAGTTGAGAACTTGCCTGTGTCCCGCCTTTGGAGCTTTCATTTTCGCAGAGCTTCACTCTGCCACTAAAATCTGCACGATTTGAAATCGTGCCTACAAGAATTCAGACCATCCCCTTGTAGGCACAAATTCAATTTGCGCAGAGTTTCTGGAATTTTAGCCAAAAAATGCGGACGACACATTCCCCTAATGCGAAGGGATTTGGTCTAGCGAGCATTAGAATTTTTAGCCAAAAATTGAAGATTAGAGTTTACTCCCGCAAAGACGGGATAAACTCCTGAGATTTTTGGCGGTGCTCGCAGAGCAAAAAATTGTCAGCGAGCGAACCAAATCCCGAGCATATATTCCTCAGCGACGAGCAAACTAACTTTTGATCTTATGACCGAGCGACTGCGGAAACTATCCCAACCTCTTAATCCCCCGAGGATGAAGGGATAGTTACAGGAGCTTCAAATCGGCCAGGTTTCGTGTAGTGTAGCCCTTTATGGGCGTAATTCTTACGGGCATAAAGCCCTACACTACCCGAGCGCCTCCGGAAACTATCCCTTCATCCTCACCTCCCACTTTGAATCTCAATCCGGCTTCCCCATCCATAAACTGTACGTCTGACAATGCGGTCGGCAAGTTCAACGACCAAACGGTCCTGTGCTTCTTCTTCTGTTTCCACAGTTCCACCTGCTCTGGGAGTTACATAGTACCTTACATTTCCTTCAATTCCCCCAATAAGGTTACCATTTACGCTCTCTCTCTTCTCCTCCCAGAGAACTTCTCCCGTAGTCAAATCTCGAAAAGCCAGGTTGACTATAACCCAGAGCTTATACTGTTCAACCACCTCATCGACATCGTAAGAGAGAGGTTCTAGAACATAGGTAACAATCTCTCCAGTTAACAGGGCGTCAGCCTCATTCTTCTTGGCAATGGATATATGGCCATCTCTAATGAACTCTTCTATTACAGCATCGGTGAGTTTAGACTCTATGCCATAGCGAGCTGTTCTGTTGATAAAAGTGGGCACGGCTATCGTCTTAATGTGTTTGGGCAGAATCTCCAAGGGCGTGTAAGCACAACCGAATAACAGAAACACTGCCAGCCCAACAATAATGAAAATGGACTTTCTCATAGGCCCTCCTATCTTTCTATTTTCATACTACAATATTTACCAGGCGCCTTGGCACATAAATTATCTGCTTAATTTTTTTATCCTGGAGATGCTTTCTAACTTTCTCATCTAATTGAGCTTTCCTCTTTATCTCTTCTTCCCCTAAATTGACATCAACTTCCAATTTGCCTCTCACCTTTCCATTCACTTCGATAACAATAAGCATCCGCTTTTGCTCGACTGTTTTCGGGTCATATTTTGGCCAGGACGCTTTAATCATGTTTAGCCGATGTCCCAGCACTTCCCACAATTCTTCACAAATATGCGGTGCAAAAGGAGCTAGCAAAAGTATTAATTTTTCTACGCTTTCCCTTAGCAAGGGGCTGTTGCCTTTACTCCTCAGGTAATCATATATTTTATTTGAAAGCTCCATAATAGCTGCAATAGCAGTATTGAAATCAAAGCTCTCTATATCTTCAGTAACCTTCTTAATGGCCGAGTGCGTAATTCTCTTCAGTTCCCTCTCTTCCTGGCCAGAAGTCCCTGAAGTAGCTTTGGTATCCTTCCTTTCTAATTCCTTTACCAGATTCCAAATTCTATTCAGGAATCTATAACAACCCTGAACTCCCTCATCGCTCCATTCTAAATCTTTCTCGGGAGGTGAAGCAAAGAGAATAAATAGTCTGGCTGTATCGGCGCCATATCTATCAGTGATTTCATCCACAGTAACTATATTTCCCTTCGACTTTGACATCTTCGCTCCATCCTTAACTACCATTCCCTGGCATAACAGTTTCTCAAAAGGTTCGTCTATTTCGTATAAGCCTATATCCCTCAATGCCTTGGTGAAGAACCGGGCATATAGGAGATGAAGAATCGCATGTTCAATACCTCCTATGTATTGGTCAACCGGCATCCAGTACTTAACTTTTTCTTTATCAAAAGGTAATTTCTTGAAGTTAGGGCTGCAATAACGGGCAAAATACCAGGAGGAATCAACGAATGTATCCATAGTATCAGTTTCTCTTCTCGCGGGACCACCGCATTCGGGACATTTACAGTTTACGAATCCCTTGCATTTAGCTAACGGATTTCCTCTCCCTGTAAACTCAACTCTGCCAGGCAATTCCACTGGCAACTCCTTTTCCGGAACAGGCACAATTTTGCACTTATCACAGTAAACTATGGGGATAGGCGTGCCCCAATATCTCTGTCTGGAAATCAACCAGTCGCGAAGTTTGTATTGCACCGTCTTTTCCCCCAATCCCGTCTTAGCCAAATATTCCGTAATCTTTTCTCTCGCCTCTTGCGAAGAAAGTCCATCGAACTGGGCTGAATTAACCATAATTCCTTCACCTTCGTAAGCCCATCCCAGGTCTTCCCCATTATAAGATTCTTCTTGAGAAGGAACAATTACCTGTTTTACCGCAATATCGTATTTCTTAGCAAACTCGAAATCTCTCTGGTCATGAGCTGGTACCGCCATTATTGCTCCCGTCCCATATTCCATCAGAACGAAATTTGCTATATAGATTGGAATCTCATCCCCATTCAAAGGATTTATGGCGTACCTGCCAATAAATAATCCTTCCTTCTCTCTATCTTCTCCCGTCCGAGTGAACCTATCTTCAATCACGAGTCTATTGATAAATTCTCTTGCCGCTTTCTCATATTTTGTCCCGGCGATAAGTTCTTGGACTGTCGGATGTTCGGGAGCAAAAGTCATAAAAGTGGCGCCATAGAGGGTATCCGGTCGTGTGGTAAACACCGGAATCAAGTTATCGGAATTTTTTAATCTGAAATTGACCAGTGTTCCATAACTTCGACCAATCCAATTTTCCTGCATAACCCTGACCCTCTCTGGCCAGTCTTTTAACTTTTTCAAATCTTCCAGAAGCTCCTCAGCGTACTCGGTAATCTTAAAGAACCATTGCTCCAGACTTCTAACCTCTACGGAAGTCTCACATCTCCAGCATCTTCCATTTACAACCTGCTCGTTGGCCAGTACTGTCTCGCACTGGGGACACCAGTTGATTGGTGCATTCTTTCTATAGGCAAGACCCTTTTTGTAAAACTTAAGGAAAATCCACTGGTTCCAGCGATAATATTCCGGGTTAGCGGTAATTACTAACCTTTCCCAGTCATAACTCAACCCCATTTTCTTCTGCTGTTTTTTCATTTTCTCTATGCACTTGTTCGTCCAGGAAGAAGGGTGAATTTTTTTCTCTATGGCTGCGTTTTCTGCTGGTAATCCCAGCGCATCGTAACCCATAGGGTAGAGGACATTCAAGCCTTTCATCCTCAGGAAGCGGGCCATGGTATCACCAATTGTATAGTTACGCATGTGTCCCATATGGAGCTCTCCCGAAGGGTAAGGGAACATCTCCAGAAGATAGAATTTTTCCTTTCCAGATTCTTCCGAGATTACGAAACTTTTCTTTTCTTCCCATTTCTTTTGCCACTTTTTTTCAATTTTTTTGAAATCGTAAAATTTCTCCATTTTTGACTTTATTCCTCTATAAACTTACTTCTCGCCAGAGTAACCCGGCCGTTTCTTCAAATACATAAAATACTCCACGTTTCCCGCAGGACCTTTAATAGGGGAAGCCGTTAATCCTTTTATTTCCAATCCCAACTCCCGAGCTAACAGCTTTATCTTATCAATAACTTCCTGATGAACCTTTTTGTCTCTGACCACCCCGCCTCTACGCACCTTTTCTCTCCCCGCCTCAAATTGGGGCTTGATAAGAGAAACTATCTCTCCTTTTCTGCCAATTAACGCCTTAACTTTTGGCAAAACTTTGTCCAGGGAGATAAATGAAACATCGATAGTAGCCAAATCTATGGGGCTTTCAATCTCTTTTCCGTTGAAGTATCTTATGTTTGTTCTTTCAATGTTAACCACTCTGGGATCGGTCCGTAATCTCCAATCAAGTTGTCCATACCCTACATCCAGGGCATAGACTCTCCGGGCTCCGTTCTTGAGAAGGCAATCCGTAAATCCTCCCTTTGATGCGCCAACATCAAGGCAGACTTTCCCTTGAATGGTGAGCCCGAACTCCTTTATTGCTGCTTCCAATTTCAGTCCTCCCCGAGAAACATACCTTTCTAAAGGGGACTCCTTTACTCCCACTTCCACATCAATAGGGAACTCGGCACCAGCCTTGGTCACCTTCCCACCCTCAACCCATACAGACCCGGCCATTATTACTCCTCTTGCTCTCTCGCGGCTAGGTGCCAATCCTCGTTCCACCAGCAGCTTATCTAATCTCTCTTTTCTCTTTCTTATTTTCACAATATCTACATCAATGTAAAAAATTCTATAGCAGCAAAGCGCAAGCTTTGCTTATCTGTAGGGGACGGACGCAGTCTATGCCGATCTTTCGGCATGCCGTCCCTTAATTTGGGCGACCGTAAAGGTCGCCTCTACGCGGCCTACTTCCTACAAAAAGTTGGTTTGCGAGAAGCGCTTAATTTCTTGCGTTACTAAATCTTTGCCAGCTCCTGCGGGTTCGATGAATCGAACCCTTACAATATCTGTAGGGGCTCAATTTATTGAGCCCGTTCATCAGCGAGTGAACCAAATCCCGAGCATCCCTCTGACCGAGCGACTCCGAAAACTATCCCTTCATCCTCTCACGAACTCACGGACTCTCTCGGCTATTCTCCCAGCAGTCAATCCATATTTTTCTCTCAGCTCCTCGCTACTACCATGTTCGATAAACTGGTCGGGAAGTCCGATGGTCAGAATATCGACATTATGACTTCCCACTAACTCCTTGATACCAGAGCCGAACCCTCCAGAAATGGTATTCTCTTCCACAGTAACAATTTTATGGACCTTGTTGATTATTTCCTTTATTAGACTTTCATCTAAAGGTTTAGCAAACCTCATGTTGACGAGACTTGCTCTTATGTCTTGTGCATCCAGTCTCTCGAGGGCCAAGAGACAGTGGTGAACAGTATTCCCTATGGCCAAAATGGCTACGTCATCCCCTTCCGCAAGTACCTCTGCCTTTCCCAGGGGAAGCACTCTGTATTGCCTGTCCAATTTGACTCCAATCCCCTGGCCTCGAGGATATCGAATGGCACTGGGAAAATTCCAAGATAGAGCAGTGTTAAGCATGTGGATCAATTCATTCTCATCCTTGGGAGCCATTATTACCATATTGGGAATTAATCTGAGATAGGAAAGATCGAAAGTTCCCTGATGGGTTGCTCCATCTTCACCCACTATCCCAGCCCTATCTATTGCGAAGACCACGGGAAGGTTCTGTAAACAAACATCATCGATTATCTGGTCAAACGCCCTCTGAAGAAATGTTGAATAGATGGCGCAAACAGGCCTGTAGCCAGCTTTGGCCAACCCGGCCGCAAAGGTAACCGCATGTTGTTCGGCAATTCCTACATCAAAATATCTCTTGGGAAACTCTTTCTGAAATGCATCCAGACCTGTACCTTGAGGCATTGCTGCAGTAATGGCTATAATCTTGTCATTCGATTTAGCCAAATCTATAAGAGCTCGGCTAAAGACTTCCGTGTAGGAAGGAATTTTAGTTTTTTCAGCCTCACCAGTCAAAATATTAAAGGGCAATGTCCCATGAAACTTTATAGGTTCTCGCTCGGCTGGCTGATAGCCTTTCCCCTTTCTGGTAATTACGTGAATCAACACCGGGCCCTTCATATCTTTCACTTTCTCAAAGATTTCAATCAAATAGTAGACATTATGCCCATCAATAGGCCCCAGATAGGAAAAACCCATTTCCTCAAAAAGCATTCCCGGAAAGAGAAGAACCTTAAATCTCCGGACTACTCTGAGAACAGCAATGCCCCAGAACGAGACTCTGGTCAAAAACTTCTTTACCTTCCTCTCTAATTTCTTAACTAGCCCGAGGGTCATTAGTTTTGTCAAATACGCTGCCAGAGCTCCAACTCTGTGGGAAATAAACATTTCATTATCATTTAGAACTAGAAGAAGGTCTTTACCAAGATGCCCGGCGTTATTGAGAGCTTCAAAGGCCATCCCTCCGGTCATTGAACCATCGCCTATCACTGCCACCACTTTATCGTTGTTGCCAGATAAATCACGGGCACAGGCTATTCCCAGAGCAGCTGAGATTGCAGTGGAACTGTGTCCCACGCCAAAGGCATCGTATTCGCTCTCTTGGGGACTAGGGAAGCCGCTTATTCCTCCATACTGGCGAAGGGTAGAAAAAGTGTCCCTCCTGCCGGTCAAAATTTTATGTGTGTATGCTTGATGGCCAACATCCCAGATAATCTTATCCTGAGGAGAGTTAAAAACGTAGTGCAAAGCTATAGTCAATTCAACCGTGCCCAAACTGCTGGCAAGATGGCCTCCACTTCGGGATGTCACAGTAATTATTTTTTCTCTCACTTCCTGTGCAAGTTGTGGAAGTAATTCTTTCCTGATTAACCTGAGATCGCTCGGTCGGTCAATTAATTCCAGAACTGCCATGTCTTCTGCTTCCTCTGTAAGTCTAAGAGTTCTGACTCAAGTAGGGAATGGTCATCGGTCCTTCCGGGAGAACCGCTATCTTTAGACTGGTTCCGGATTCCCTCTTTATTCTTGCTACCAAACCTTCTATATCCTTAATGGGCTCAAGGTGGCAAGCTACTGCGTCTCTTTCCGGAAGCTCAGAATAGAGATAGATTTTTGCCTTGGTTTGAATTTTAGCCTGTATTTGGGCTTCCCACTGGTCAAACATAGAAAATCCCGGGGACCCGACTATTTTCAGAATTTCCTCTGGATTTTTACCCATCTGAAGAATGCGGCGGTAGTTGCCATGTTCAGGAACACCCTCCGAGCACTCCGATACGCAGATAATGGCTCCGCCTTCCTTGACAATCTGGCACGCTGCTGACATTCCCTTCACCGTCTGGTACAGATTTAAATCGAGGGGATAACCACTATTGGTGGTAATGACTAAGTCGAATACATGGGGAACAGGTCGCATCGCGCTCCTCCGGGCTAATTCGACACCCTTCTGGTGTGCCAAATCCATCTTTCCCGAGAAGACACCGGTTATTTTTCTTTCCTTATTCAGCGTAACATTTATGATGAAAGTAGGCATGGTCAGTAGGGCTACTTCACGAATCTCCTCCCAGACAGGATTTCCATAAGTAATGCCCCAGTCAGCTTTGGGATTATTCAACATATTAGCACTATGATTATGCATTACCGTCTCTTCACCGGAGATTCCGGGGAGTACTGACTTCGGGCCTCCTGAAAATCCCGCAAAGAAGTGCGGTTCAATAAAACCGGTCAGTATTTTAACATCGGCTCGAATATAATCACTATTTACCCAAACCTCCCCACCACCCTTGGTCTTTCCAAGATAGACCATGTCATCCTTCTTCTGGGCATCGTGGTTTACAATTCTGTAATTCCTCACAACGCTCTCACTTAACATATCAGTAAGTTCTTTTTTTGTATTGGCTCGATGCATTCCAGTAGCATTGATTAGAACCACTCTATCCTTGCTCACCTTCCCCAGCTCTTCCAAAAGCCAGGGAATAATCTTTCTATTGGGCGCAGGTCTGGTTATATCCGAGAAGACAATGGCTATTGAATCTTTGGACTTAATCAATTTCTTAAGCGGCGGACTGCCGATGGGATGACTCAGGGAATTAACAAAAGCCTTTCTCTCATCGGAAAGTCCGGGCACGAACTGTGGTTCAATAACCGTTAGGCCGTTTTCCGGCAGACTAATTTCTAAACCTTTTTTTCCGTAAGCTAACTTTATATCCACTTCTCTCACCTATACCTAAGCTGGCTTCGCAAAATCCCAACAGAAAATAGTTTTTGAAGAGCTTCAGGAATTTTAGCCAAAAAACCAGGACGGCTATTTCGCCCCAGAAGCAAATCGCTGTCTGACGAACCCCGATTTATCGGGGTGAGGAGTTTCGATTTGCGCTTTCCAGAGTCCGAAGTTTTTTTTGGCGTTAAACAATTCCTCAGCGATGAACAAACTATCTTTTAGGGCTACTTGACCGGCCAGATTGGAAAATCGAAGCCGATATGCCTAGGCTATATTCTAGATTGGATAAAGTAGTCTATTAGTTCTCTAAGCACTTCTCCTTTTTTCTTAAAAATTTTTAACTGCAGTTTAGCGTTATTGGCCAATCTTTTCACCTTTTCTGTGGAAGCTTCTAAGCCATAGAATCGCGGATAAGTTAACTCCCTCTTCTCTTCTTTATCCAGGATATCATCGGTAATCTGAAAGGCTAATCCGAAACTTTGTCCATATTTGTCTAGTGCTTTCAACTGTCCTCGAGAAGCACCTGCCAACATCGCTCCCACCCTTAATGCTGCACTAATTAGAGCGCCGGTCTTGTGAGCATGGATGTAGGCCAATTTCTTTTTCTCCTCCTTCTCCTGTCGCCTACCCAAAGCCTGAATATCCTCCACCTGTCCTCCCAACATTCCCTCCGTTCCTATAGCCCGGGCCACTTCTGTAATTACTTTTGATTGAAGAGCCCCATCTTTAGGCAATCTCATTTGGGACAATACTTCGAAAGCTTTGGTCAATAATGCGTCCCCAGCCAAAATAGCTATAGCCTCCCCGAACTTCTTGTGGCAAGATAATTTGCCCCGGCGATAATCATCGTCATCTATAGCCGGGAGGTCATCATGAATAAGAGAATAATTATGAATCATTTCTATGGCGCAGGCAGCAGAGAGGAAATCGGAACTTTTACCACCACAGGCTTCCGCTGCGGCGATAAGGAGAATGGGCCTCAGGCGTTTTCCTTTTCCAAAGATAGCATAGCGCATCGCCTGATGAATTATTGCCGGATACTTCTTAGGAGAATGAAGGAGTTTATCTAAAGTATAATTAATGGCAACTCTCTTTTCTTTTAGGTATTTTTCAATTGCAAAGTCCATAACACTAATTCTATTCCGTAGAATTTGAATTCTCAGAATTACTATCCTCTTCCTCCAGCTCTTCTTCTAAACTGAAAGGTTTTGCGACCAGCTCTTCCTTGTGGGTTTTGGTTAAAATCTCAATTTTTCTTTTCGCTTCTTCCAGTTTTGCAGAACAGAATTTTGACAATTTTATCCCTTCTTCAAATAATTTCAAAGAATCCTCAAGAGACTTCTCTCCTTCTTCTAACTCCTGGACTATCCTTTCCAATCTACTCATAGCTTCTTCGAACTTAATCTCCTCCATTTCCTCTCCTTTCAGTTATCTATTCTTGTATCTCTTTTCCTTCTGGAATGTTGGCTTCTTCTACTGTACAAATTATATGACCCTGGTGCAACCTGAGCTTCACCTTGTCCTTTACCTTCACCTGTGAACTGTTTTTTAAGACTTCATTTTCTGGCAATTTGTATGCGATGCTGTATCCCCTGGCTAAAATATTCAGCGGAGATAGAACATCTAACTTCCCCCTGATTGAATTGAACCTTTCATTCTGGAAATCGAAAAAATGGGTGCACCTTGAGACTATCTTCTCTACAAAGTAATCTATTTCCTGTTGAAATTGGGAGTATAACTCTTCGGGGTGCAAAAAAATCCTGCTTTCCGCGAGGTGACCATATCGGCTTATCCATTCATTCAATTCGTGCTCTATGGACGATTTAATCTTGGAAGTTAGAAGTAGTATCCTCTTTTCCAGCTCAATTTTATTGGTAACCACTAATTCGGCAGCAGCCGAAGGCGTGGGTGCGCGAAGGTCGGCAACGAAATCGGCAATGGTATAATCAACTTCGTGACCAACGGCTGAAATTACAGGAATCCTTGAGTTATAGATAGCCCGTGCAACAATTTCTCTGTTAAAAGGCCAAAGGTCCTCCAGAGACCCTCCGCCCCTTCCTACAATTAGGACATCCAAAGAAGGAAAATTTTCATTAAGACAGCCTATTGCTTCAGCGATCTCACCGGCAGCACTGTCACCCTGGACCCTAACCGGACAGATTAAAATGTGCACATTGGCAAATCTTCGCTCAATTATGTTCAAGATGTCACGGATTGCTGCTCCAGTAGGTGAGGTAACTATGCCAATCTTTTGAGGTAACATAGGTATTGGCCTTTTATGGGCTTTATCAAATAGACCTTCTCTCTCCAGTTTCCGCTTCAATTGTTCAAATGCTTGCTGCAATGCTCCTATTCCTACAGGTTCAAGAGCGGAGACAATAATCTGGTATCTGCCACCTTTGACGAAGACGCTTATCTTTCCTCTGGCAATCACCTTCATTCCGTTTTCTGGCAAGTATTCGAGTTCTCCAGCCTGCCATTTATACATGATGGCACTTATCTGTGCCTCTTCGTCCTTCAAACTAAAATAGAGATGACCTGAGGAGTGAAAGGTAAGATTAGATATCTCTCCTTCGAGCCAGATCTCGGGAAACTCACCCTCCAGGAGGTTCTTCACTATTCTATTTATCTCTGATACCTTATAAATTTTCCTATACTCTTCCACGTTTCACTCTCCGTTATCTTCTACTCTTCCCTCAAAAGGTCTAGCAATTCTCCTTATACCTCTCGCCTTTCCTGTCTTCTCGTCAATTTCTACCACTGCTCCCGCAAAAACTAGGTTGTCTGTTGCGACTTCAAATCTAAGCGGCATCTGGGTCAAGTACTTCTTCAGGATAATCTCCTTTTTCATCCCGATGATTGAATCCAGAGGACCGGTCATTCCAATATCCGTAATATAAGCGGTCCCTTGTGGAAGAACCCGTTCATCAGCAGTAGGAACGTGGGTATGAGTCCCTATCACTGCACTCACTTTGCCATCCAAATACCAACCCATGGCAACTTTTTCAGAGGTAATTTCCGCATGCATGTCTACAACAATTATCTTTGTCTGCTTACTCATTTCCTCTATGATCCCGCCAGCTGTCCGAAAGGGACATTCTAAAGTGGACATATGGACTCTACCCATAAGATTTATGACACCGACTTTCACTCCATTATACGCTTGAATAATCGTCCAACCTTTGCCCGGTACTCCCGGAGGAAAATTTGCAGGCCTCAAGATATTCGCTTCTTCAATTATTTCTGATATCTCCCTCCTCGCCCATATATGATTGCCCATAGTAATTACATCGACTCCTGCTGAAAATATCTCTTGAGAAATCTTGGGCGTGAGACCGAAACCGCCCGCTGCATTCTCGCAATTGGCAATCACAAATTGAATATTCTCTTCTCCTGCTATCCTGGGAAGAGTATTTTCTACTACCTGCCTACCCGGTCTACCTATTATATCAGCAATAAAAAGTATTCTCACCTTACCTCCTTCGTCTTAAGGCCACTCATTCGTATATCGAGCATTAGAATTTTTAGCCAAAATCGAAGATTGCAGAGGCGACATTTATGGCCTCCAATGATACGGGTTCGATGAATCGAACCCCTACATCTCGAGGATGAAGGGATAGTTACAGGAGCTTCAAATCCGCCAGGTTTCGCCCCAGCGCTGGTGGATTTAGAGCGAGGTTCTGACCGAGCGACTCCGAAATCTATCCCTTCATCCTCCCTAAATCCTGAGCTACCTTCTTATTTTGCAGTCTCGATGGCTCTGGTCTCTCTGATAACCGTAACCTTTATCTGACCGGGATACTCTATCTCTTTTTCGATTTTCTTAGCTATCCCCCTGGCCAGATCTTGTACCATACTATCCTCCACTTCCTCTGGCTCCACAATAATCCTTATTTCTCGCCCCGCCTGAATGGCATAAGCCTTCTCCACTCCTCGAAAAGAATTGGCGAGCTTTTCTAACTTTTCCAGCCTCTTTAAATAGTATTCAAGCGATTCTCTCCGAGCACCTGGACGAGAAGCAGAGATTGCATCAGCAGCTTGCAACAGGACTGCTTCTATGCTCTGAGCAGGGCAGTCTTCGTGATGAGCAGCAATGGCATTAACCATCTTCGGGGATTCGTTATATTTTCTCACTAAATCTGCACCAATCTGGGCATGAGTTCCTTCTACATCCCGGTCAATAGACTTACCTATGTCATGTATCAAACCAGCCCGTCTGGCAAATTTCGCATCCACGCCCACCTCGCCGGCTAATACGGAAGCTATGTAGGCCACCTCTAAAGAATGCTGAAGAACATTCTGACCATAACTGGTTCGATATTTAAGCCTTCCTATCAACTTAATTATTTCTGGATGGAGACCCTGAACTCCGCTATCAAATGCTGATTGTTCTCCCATTGACTTTAGATGGGCCTCCATCTCTTTCTTTACTTTATCTGTGACTTCTTCAATTCTTGCCGGGTGAATCCTGCCATCGGCAATTAGCCTTTCCAGAGCAACTCTTGCAATTTCCCTTCTGACTCCATCAAAGGCGGAAAGTGTAATAGCCTCGGGAGTGTCGTCAATGATTAGGTCAACTCCCGTAGCGTTTTCAAAAGCTCGAATATTCCTGCCTTCACGACCTATCACGCGACCCTTCATCTCGTCATCTGGCAGGGAAACAGTAGAAACTGTGATATCCGCAGTGTACTCCACGGAACAACGCTGGATAGCCTGGCTCAAAATATCCTTAGCTCTCCTTTCCCCGGTCTCCATAGCCTCTTGCTCCATCCGCCTAATAATTGTCACCGCTTCTCTCTTGGCCTCTTCCTCCATACTGGTCAGGAGTACTTTCTTCGCTTCTTCGGGAGTCATTCGGGCCAACCTTTCCAAAACCCTTTTTTGTTCTTCCTTTACTTGAGTTAACCTCTTCTCTTCTTCCTCCAAATTTCTCTCTTTTCCTACAATATATCTCTCTTTCTTCTCAATCTCTCTTTCTTTCTTCTCCAGGATATCTACTTTGCGGTCTAAATTTTCATCTTTCTGCGCTAACCGTTTTTCCAAATTTTCCAACTCCTGTCGCCGGCTTCGGGTTTCCTCTTCAAACCTGATCCTAGCTTTGTGCATCTCATCTTTTATCTCCAGGATGCCTTCTTTCTTTTTGGCTTCGGCCTCTCGCTGAGCCGAATCGATTATCCTTCTCGCCCGCGCTTCAACTGATGAGGCTTGAAATCTCGCGTAGATAAGCCTTAATATGTAACCTGCCAATATTCCTAAAAGAAGACAACCCAGGATAACTAAGATCATTCTATCCATCTCTTCCTCCTTGTCCTCAGGATTCTCCCCAGACCTACTGAATAATGAACGATCTTCTTTCCTTCCCTTCGTGCCCTCTGCCCACTAGACCAGCCCTCACTATCCCCTCTGAAACACTTCTTGTAGCAGCAAAGCGTAAACTTGCTTCCTCTTAGTCCCCATTCATGGGGGCAGATACAAAGATTTTCTCTTGCTGGAAGAGCAAAAATTGTCAGCAAACACACTAAATCCCGAATTACTTTCTACAATTTATTATGCCGCTTTCAGTAACTATCTTATTAACCCTTACATCTTTTTCTACAAGAGGGATTTTCTTGGCAATCTGCAAATCGAAAGCGAGTGCAATCAGTGCACAGTGAGCGGAGCGCCCTATCCTCGACGCCATTGATCTACTTCTCAAGAATCTATCGTAGTATCCTCTCCCAAACCCAAGGCGACCTCCTGTCCCATCAAAGACCACTCCAGGAACGACTACGAGATCGATCTTTTCTTGATCCACCCTCCTTCTGAACTCTTGTTTTGGCTCTCTTAATCCAAAGCTTCCCTTGGCGAGTTCCTTTTTAAGATTCTTAATCCTGTACACCGCTATTCTTTGCCCATCCACAACAGGTACAACTACCCGTTTCCCCAAGTTCAGCGCATGTCTTATCATTTTCTCTGTTTTCACTTCACTGCGAAAGGATACATAAAACATAACTGTCTTTGCTCGCCGGAACTCAGGCAATGCAAAAAGTTTCCTTTCAATCTTTTCACTTTTGAAGTTTATTTCGTCCTTAGAAAGACTATTCCTCCTCTCCAGAAATTCTCGTCTGAGTTTTCTCTTTTTCTCCTCCACCCTTTCAAAAACTTCTATCATTACCCTCTTTCCCCTGCCTAGTGGCTTTTTCTCAAGAATGGCTCGGCTTTTGTTTATGGGAGGCCTTGGACTCCTTATCAATCCGCGACTCCAGTTCTTCCATTCTTTTCTTAATCCTTGCCTCATAACCTTGGTCTGTGGGAAAATAGTACTTCCGCTTCACCGGTAAATAGTCTTGCTGAACCCATCCTTTTGAATAATCGTGCGGATATTTATAATCCTTTTGCCCAATCCTGGTTAAATATTTTGGAGGCGCAAGAATTTTCTTCTCTTCTATGTCAGACAAAGCCTTGTCTATTCCCTTATACGCTGCATTAGATTTGGGGGCACAAGCGACATATATTGCCGCCTGAGCAAGAGGTATTTTAGCTTCGGGCATTCCCAAAAATTCACATGCCCCTAAAGCCGCATTCGCTACCACAAGAGCCTGAGGGTCCGCATTGCCTACATCTTCACTAGCACAAATCATAATTCTTCTGGCAATAAACCGCGGGTCTTCACCAGCGTATATCATCTTTGCCAACCAGTACAAAGTTGCGTCTGGGTCGGAACCCCTCATGCTCTTAATAAAAGCAGATATCGTGTCATAGTGTTCATTACCTTTCTTATCATAGACTACAGCCTTTTTCTGAATCGATTCTTCAGCAACTGATAAAGTGAAGTTTATCTCCCCTTTGGGGCCTGGCCTTGTAGTCATCACTCCCAATTCCAGAGCATTCAATGCTCTTCTGGCATCACCATTCGCAGTTTTTATCAGATGGTTCAGCGCTGCAGGAGCAATGTTTATTCTGTCCTTACCAAAGCCTTCTTCTTTATCCTCAATTGCCTTTTTTAAAATAACCCTTAAGTGTTCATCACTCAAAGGTCTAAATTCGAAAACCTGGGAACGGGATAGTAACCTGGAATTAATATAAAAATAGGGGTTCTCGGTAGTAATGCCAATCAGGGTAACTATTCCCTTCTCCACATCTGGTAGAAGGGCGTCCTGCTGACTCCTGTTAAAATGGTGGAGCTCCTCGATTAGTAGAATTGTCTTCTGACCCGAAACCTTTCTTCTTTGCCAGGCCCTCTCAATCATCGTTCTCAAGTCGGCAACCCCGGAAGTCACTGCATTTAGCTCTTCGAAGGATGCTTTTGTCCGCTCGGCGATTATTCTCGCCAGTGCAGATTTGCCACAGCCTGGCGGGCCATAGAAAATGAGAGAGCCAATTCTATCTGCCTCTATGGCTCGTCGGAGCAGCTTGCCCTTACCTAAAATATGCTCTTGTCCTACGAACTCGGAAAGTCTCTTTGGGCTAATCCTTAAAGCTAAAGGCATATCTTTAATGCCTTCTGGTTTTTCTTCCGCAAAAAGGTCCATTGTCAACCCCGAAGTTCCCAACCAATGGTTAAAAAAAGTCCCCGCTCTGCCGTGTGCATGACTGTTTTAAAGCACCAACTCAAAGTGGGTATCCTGCTCCAATAACCACGATTATCAGAGGCCCCGGATTCCCTGATTAATGTTTGTCGGCTTAAAATAGTCAACACATCACGAACATCGCAGGGACTATAAAGATCTGCTATGTTCTACACAATATGGAAACTGTTATTTCAAAGCTTGATCGAGCAATCTCATTAGTTCTTCGGATTTTTTTGATATTTCCTGGCCACTGTTATTTTTACTTTCTCTCAACCTAAACAATTCATCGGCAATATTTAGAGCAGCTAAAACTGCCACCCGGCTCGTATCTACAATGTGTGATGTGTTGGCTATTTTGTTCATTTGCTCATCAACATACTTTGCTAAAGCGGAAACGTATAAGGGGTCCCAATCGCCGCCTTCAATTATGAATTCCCTGTTATATATTTTGACTGGAATCTTATTGCCTTCTTTCTCAAGCATAGTGTCCCCTTGCCCGCGCCACAATCATACTTTTATTTTTTCTAAATGGTCGAGGAGAATCTGGAGCCTATCCCTAATTTCTTTTCTCTCTTTTCCCAGACGCTCCGCTTGAGCAATTATCTTCTTCGCTTCTCTATTCTCTTCTTCCATAAATTTAGCATCATCTTTTTGCTTCTCAATCTTTTCCTGTAACTTTCTCCTTTCCTGTTTCAGAGAATTAACTAATAACACGACCTCCTCTATCCTTTTCTTCAGGACATTAAATTCCTTCATCTTTCCTTGTTTCCCGAACTGGCCTTATTTTCTCACCTTTACGTTTAAATCTTTCTCCAATACTTCCACTACTCTCGCGTGTAGACTATTTACCTCTTCATCCCGCAAAGTCTTTTCCATAGATTGATAAATAACCTTGCAGGCTAAGCCCCTGTACCCAGGCTCAATCTGCTCACCGAAATATACATCGAAAAGTTTCACATCTTGAACAAGCTGACCCCCGGCGTCTCTAATTTTAACACAGATTTCTCCAAATGTCAAGCCTTCCGGAGCAACTAGAGCAATGTCTCTGGACACCGAGGGAAACTTCGACATTTTCCTGTACTTCTTTTTAACTTCAATAAACTTGGACAATCTGTCAAAATCTAACTCAAAAATATATACTTTATCTCTAAATTCCATTTTGCGTGAGACTTCTTTAGACAATTGGCCGAAATCTCCTAAGTGCTCATTACCTACAATTATCTTATTTGAAATTCTGTCCTCTAAGAGAAAATGGTTACTCTTATTTATCCTGAATTCTTCACCACCTTGACCCCGAATGTCCAATTCCCTTAATAACGAATCTATAATCCCCTTAATATAATAGAAATCGATTGCCTTTGAAGAATCTTCCCAATATGCCTCTTCTTGCACGCCAACCAGAGCACCTGCCAGACTCCTTTTCTCTTCCGGGAATTCCTTTCCAGGGAAAAACACCCGACCAATTTCGAATATTTTCAAATCACCGACTCCGTGGTTTAGATTCCATTTCAGAATCGATAGGAGGCCAGGGAGAAGGGAAGTCCGTAGGAGACTCTGTTCCCGTGATAAGGGATTGGTAATCTCAACAGCCCCTTTATGCCCTTGTGTGATGGCAATTTCCAGTTCTCTATAATATTCTGGGCTAACCAGAGAATGGCTGACAACCTCGGATAATCCTGACCTGGTCAAGACATCTCTGACATGATCCTCCATTATCAATACTTTGTCACCAACAGAGTCGCTGATTGCTATTTTTGGCATTCCTGATGGAATTTTATCATATCCATACATCCGGGCAATCTCTTCCACCAGGTCGATAGGGCGAGAGATGTCATTTCGGTAGGAAGGTACTCTTACAGATATGCACTTTTCTGCTTCTTTCTCAAAAATCCTAAAACCCAGTCGTGTCAAAATTTTTCCCATTTCTTTTCCGGAGATATTGGAACCTAAAATACTATTAGCCTCTTCCGGAGAAAACTCTATCTCCACGGGAGAGAAAGGCTGAGGGTAAACATCGATGACTCCAGAAGCAACTTTGCCTCCGGTGAGTTCCTGTATCAACTGACATGCTCGATTGGCTGCGATAAGAACATTTTCAACATCAACTCCCCGTTCAAAACGGTAGGATGATTCTGTATCAACGCCAAACTGGCGGGCTGTCCTTCTTACTACCGGAGGAGTGAAATAGGCGCTTTCCAGGAGCACGTTTCTGGTAGATTGCTCAACACTGGTCTCCACCCCTCCTATTATTCCCGCTAAAGCAACCGGTCGCCGGGCATCAGCAATGACTAAATTCCTGTCTGTCAGCTCTTTCATTTCATTATCCAGGGTTAACAGCTTCTCACCAGGAGTAGCAAAACGCACAATAATTTTATGTTCAAGCAACTTATCATAATCGAAGGCGTGAAGAGGATGGCCAAGTTCAACCAGGACATAGTTGGTAACATCCACTACATTGTTAATCGGTCTAAGACCCACTGTCTCTAACTTCTTGACTACCCAGGACGGGGAGGAATCCACTTTCACGTCTCGAATAATTCTGGCTGCATAACGCCTGCATGCCTCGGGATTACGAATTTCAACTTTCGCTAAATCTAATACAGAAACACCATTTTCCTTCAATTCGATGCTGGGCGGTTTCAAATTCCCAGCCAAAATAGCAGAAACCTCGCGAGCCATGCCAAATATGCTAGCACAATCGGAACGATTAGTGGTCAATTCAACTTCCATCACTGCCTCTTCCAGTGCCAAAACCTTCTTAATGTCCTCGCCCAGTTTACAAGCGGGAGGAAGAATACGAATGCCACTGGCATCTTCTCCAACCCCCAATTCCTTCTCCGAG
>CAZTSA010000003.1:0-30225 GCA_964616885.1 uncultured Clostridia bacterium | reverse complement strand
TCCTTCCTCTTTTAGTATCGCTGCTGTCGTCGAGGAATCTACCCCGCCAGACATTGCCACCACTACTCTCTTCATAATTTAACGCTCTCTCGAAATTCGGTAGCCGCAACCTTTAGGTTGCGTAAATATTTGCTCCGATAAGTCGGAGCGGCTACCTATATGCATCTACATGCTCAGGCTGGAGCCCGCACTGCTAAATTTCTTGTCCAATTATCTCATTCAAATTCTATCTGAATGACCCCGAGGGGACAGGCGGGCACGCACAGGCCGCAGAGCAGGCATTTGTCCCGGTCAAATTCCAATTTCCAGCTATCCCTATTCAATAACAGGGCCTTCGGACTACAGACAGCTATACATGCACCACACGAGGTACATTCCTGTTCATCCAGTTTTATATCCTTGGCCAGGGGCTGGACACCAACTTTCTTATCTTCCAGATATTTCAGGCCTTTGTTAATTCCTTCCCTGTCCCCTTCCAACTCCAATACCATTTTTCCTTCCTCTTTAGGTGTAACCTGAGCTCGCAGGATATTCAGTACTAAATTGTAGTCTTTAACCAAGCGGTAAATTATCGGTTGGTTAACCAATTCGGGAGGAAAAGTTAAAACTATTCTCTTTTTCGCCATCCAAACCTCCTTAACTGTTCAGACATCAATAGCTATGGGTAATATCTATGGTCTAATGTCTAAAGGCTTGAACTTCTCATCCAAGGGCAGCCGCTGAATAGGCTCTTGCAGGAAGAACTTACCTTTCCTAATCCACTCTTTCAGGATTCGAGCTATCTCTCTGGCTTTGTAGAGGCTGGAGAGTGGCGCAGTAGGAACTCTCTTCCCTTTTACTTCAATTTCGCCACTCCGTAACTCCTTATAACTTACCCTGCCCAGATTAGGCCTTTCTCTTCTGGGAAAACTATAATCAACCACCGTAGTATATATATCCTCATCGGAGATAGAGACAAAATGTGCCATCTCCTCATCGAGGATAGGGATGGGTATCCCAATCCCTACTATTAAGGTAACACCATACTTATAAAATATAGCTGCCCTCAAAAAATTGCGGTTCATCTCTTTCAAATTCCCTATCAGGCAAAGCGTCCCTGCGGGCGCAAGTGGGATTTTAGTTTTCTTATCCCTCCCCTGAAGAGGATTGTGTTGTGTACCTTCCCAGGCAACATAACCCTGTGCTCCACCCAGAAATATCCTGGTCCCCACTCCGATAGTGCGATACAAAGGATCGTTAATTAAAGGGGAAAGCTCTGAACAATTACAATAATTTGCGTTGCCAAAGTTAGGTAACAGAACACCCATGTAAGTATAAAGTGTTCTATCCGATGAGTTGGTGGCTACTGAATAGTTCTGGTAAGCGTTCCTGGGATTGAAAAGAATTGCTTGATTGATCGAGCTCAAGGTGATGTAAGATTCGAATTCTTTTCTGGGATAACAATCCGTTCCGTATGCAGTGGCTCTAAGCTTTACCTTTTTACCAGAAATCAAATCTTCAATCACATGTGCGCCACCATATTCCATTCCTCTGGTCTCGGAAAGCTCAGTTGCTCCGATATAAGCATCAACTGCGGCTATCCCTGCGTAAGCTGGAACGTCGTTCAGCCATACCTTCTGCATCTTGATAGGGGGATCGGTATGGCCAAAATTTAGTAAGGCCCCGGAAGAACACATTGGCCCAAAGGTAGCTGTGGTTACCACGTCTACTTCCCTGGCAACCTTCTTCTCTCCCTTAACTCTTACAAGGTCGATAACTTCCTCGGCAGTTACCACTACGGCTTCACCCTTCTTAATCTTCTCGTTAATCTCGGCAAAAGTCTTAGGCATCCGTTCCTCCTTATGTTAATTCAATGCGCTCCCCCTTCCCAATATTCATAAAATAGCTTGTGAAGAAGGCGAGTTTCCCCGTTCATTTTTTAACGATCGACTCTTAACTTACCTCTCCTCATGTCATCGATTGCCTTCTGGTGTCTTTTACAAAATTCAGGCATGGTTAATTGGGCATTTATTACTTCCTCTTGCCAGTGTGCGTTATAAAGCCTGCATCTATTATCCTCACAAAAAGGCTCACCCGATATGAAAAAAAATAGGGCCTGCATACAGTATCCTTTCATTACTTCAGTCAGCCGTGGATCGTCATAGTCAATGAACCTTTCCTTGAATTTCTTTTTCAGGTCAATTATATCAATTCCCCACTGTTTTTGTAAATATAACTCTCTTGGCTTAGCTGGAGCTTCGACGATACCCGTAGTGGAAATAATGGAGGGAAAGCCATACACACTTACTCGTGCATGGTAACAGTGATTAAGTTCATCCCAGGTTCCGAACAGTTGGTCTGTGAAAACAATCGGCAAGCAATTCCAGTCGTGTTCTTCCTCGTCTATCAAGCGCTGATATAATGCCTGAAGCTTGAATCCATCATAAAATATGCCAAAATTTCTCTTTTCTGGATTTTGTATTTTGTTTCTCTCGTATTCGACTTCAGCAGGAAATGGATCAAAATTGGAATGGGGATTATCGAGGGCTCTAACTTTGCATCTGGCTATCTCTTCGGCCAACTTTCTCAGGGAGGATTCCTCCATTGTTCTTACGACCTGGGCGATAAGATTGCCTGTAACCTCAACCCTGGCGCCACCCGACTTCTCCTTCAGATACTGGGCTATCTGCCTGATATCCAGGGCTTGAGTATTACCACCATCGTAAATGAAAATTCTCATTTTCCCTTGATACCTAACTTTTGCAATGCTACCTCGGCTCCTCTCTTTCCCGAGAGGAGCATCGCACCAAAGGTAGGTCCCATCCTGGGAAGACCATATGTTGTGGCCACAGCCATGCCCACCACCACAAGACCGGGATAGGCTTCTCCCGTGTGTTCTACTACGAGATTCTCAGACTTCTCCAGCCACATTGCTCCAAAACCCCTTACCTTTATTAGTCCCCTCTCCTCAAGTTTTCTTACTACCGAGGCGTCATGCCCGGTGGCATCGATTACTATTTTGGCTTCCAGGGCTACAGGGTCAACGCAGGTGATCTCACGAGGCAAAGATGTTACAGGAGTCCAGTTGACCACAGCTCCGCTCACTCTCCCTTCCTCCCGGAGCACAAGGTCATCAAAAACAGTCATATTGGCGAACTTCACGCCGCTGTCGCAGGTGGCTGCAATAAGTTTGGAACATGCATGAGGTCCATCTGCTACATAAAGCCCTTCGCTCACTTCTTCATACGGGACTGCGAGTTCTTCCAGAATTTTCTGCGAAGGTTCTCTCAATGTTACTTTATTCATTAGGTATCCACCAATCCAAAAGCCTCCACCGAGATAGTTATTTCTTTCCACAATAAAAACCTTAAGTCCACGGCTCGCCAGCTCCCTTCCGGCCATCAGTCCACTGGGGCCACCACCTACAATAAGGCAATCGCTTTCCACATAATCGGAAAACTGCTTGGCGAACTCCTCTACTATGGCTCGAGTAACTTCTTTCTCCCCTACTGGCGCGAATAGTTTTTTCTCCATATTCTTCTCCTTTTTGACCGAACTCACTACTTTTTCCGATAAATGGGTGACATAGCGCGCAACCTTTCTACTATGCCGGGTAAGACTTCAAGAAGATAATCTATATCTTGTTCATTGTTCTCCATTCCCAAAGTGAAGCGAAGCGAACTATGAGCCACTTCCGGGGAAATGCCAATAGCAGTTAACACATGCGAGGGTTCCAGAATGCTGGAAGTGCAGGCTGAACCACTAGAAGCACATACCCCCACTAAATCCAAATTTAGAAGCATAGATTCTCCCTCTACCCCTTCCACGCTCACATTTACATTTCCAGGAAGCCTCTTTCCTGGATGTCCGTTAAGCCTGCTATTTTTTACTTTTTCCAATATGCCCTCTATCAATTTATCTCTTAGATAGGCCAAACGTTTTTCTTCACTGGCCATGTCTCTTTGGGCAAGTGAACAAGCCTCTCCAAATCCCACAATTCCAGGAACGTTTTCTGTGCTTGCTCGGCGCCTATTCTCCTGTTCGCCGCCGTAGAGAAAAGGAACTATCTTTGTACCTCTCCTGATGTACAGAGCCCCCACTCCCTTCGGACCGTAGAGTTTATGTGCAGACATTGCCAATAGGTCAACTTTCATTCTATCGACATCTACGGGAAGGTGCCCCACAGTCTGAACTGCGTCTATGTGAAAATAAACCCCCTTCTCTTTAGCAATCTCGGCAATCTCCTCTATCGGCTCGACTGTCCCGATTTCATTATTGGCGTGCATCACTGATACCAGTATAGTCCTATCAGTAATTGCTTTCTTCACTTCCAGGGGATCTACCAGTCCATAGTCATCTACCGGAAGATAAGTAATGTTAAATCCTCTCTTTTCCAGAAATTTGCATACGTTAATTACGGCATGGTGCTCGATTGAAGTTGTAATAATGTGGTTTCCTTTGCCTTGATTCCCCCAGGCTATCCCGCATAATGCAAAATTATCGGCTTCAGTTCCACCACTAGTAAAAACAATCTCCTCGGGCTGTTTAGCCCCGATAAGTCGAGCCACTTTTGCTCTCGCCTCTTCCATGGCGCCTTTGGCCTCTCTCCCATAAGAGTAAAGGGTTGAAGGATTTCCAAAATCTTTACTGAAATAAGGAACCATAGCTTTGGCTACTTCTGGATGGACGGGCGTAGTGGCGGCGTGATCAAGATATATTCTTCTCATTATATTCTCCTTCCCGTCTTAACTTGTATCTCCTTGTTGGAATAGCATCTTTAATTCTTCCTGAATTTATTCTCTATACAAATGATTCTTGCTTCCCTGCTCTTTCTATCTTTTAACCTCTTATCGTATTGGTGGAGGAAGAAGAGGGTAGTAAAAAAACCCAGTCCTGAAAAAAGAACGCCAATGGTTTCTGTTCCAAATATTTCTCGACCAAGAAAATATCCGGCGATCAGGCCAACCAGTGGAAAAAGATAGATGAGAAATGCTACTTTCAATACCTCTTTACTCTCTATGGAAACCAGGACTTCGTCTCCAGGATGGGTTCCCAAAAAATCTTCTACATACAAAACCGACTTGCCCTGGGAACTTCTCAGGCATATCCCACATCGGGCACAAGCGGAAGTCCGTTCCATCTCCACCTCAGCCACTCCATTTTCAACTTTTACCACTCTTCCCTTCTCTTCCATTTGCAACCTCCCCCGATGAAATCGGGGACTCCCAACCGCATGATACAAATTCCAAATACTACCTTCTCAATATCCTGAGATTTGAAAAATAGTTCTTGCGGGTTCGATGAATCGAACCCCTACAATATTTGTAGGGGCTCAATTTATTGAGCCCATTGATGCTCTAACCTATTATACTCTACTTGAAAAGGTCTGTGCTTAAATATCTATCACCAATGTCAGCCAGAATAGTAACTACTGTCTTACCTTTGCCTAACTTCTTGGCAACCTGCACCGAGGCCCAAACATTGGCCCCAGACGAGATCCCCACCAGTAACCCTTCCTCTCTCGCTAATCTCTGTGCTATTTTCTTTGCATCTTCTTCACTAACTTTGATTATCTGGTCTACCAGTTCTATATCCAGGACTTCTGGTACAAACCCTGCTCCAATACCTTGAATTTTATGTGGACCAGGCTTGCCTCCCGATAATACTGAGCAGTCTTTCGGCTCCACTGCAATAATTTTTATTCCGCTCTTTTTCCTTTTCAACAATCTGCCCACGCCAGTTAATGTGCCTCCAGTTCCCACTCCCGCTACAAAAGCGTCTATTCTGCCCCTGGTCTGCCTCCAGATTTCGTCGCCTGTGGTCCTATAATGAATATCGGGATTGGCAGGATTATTGAACTGTTGAGGCATGAAAAAATCTCGATTTTCCCTGGCCAACTCTTCAGCTTTCCTCACTGCTCCCAGCATGCCCTGCCTTCCAGGGGTAAGAACGATTTTTGCTCCATATGCCTGAAATAGTCCCCTCCGTTCGATGCTCATATTGTCCGGCATTACCAGAACGAGCCTGTAGCCCTTCACTGCAGCCACCACCGCCAAGCCAATCCCTGTATTCCCGCTTGTGGGTTCGACGATGGTCGCTCCCTTGCACAAGTAACCATTCTTTTCCGCAGCTTCCACCATAGAAAGTGCAATTCTGTCCTTAATACTTCCTCCTGGATTTGCCAGTTCAAGCTTTGCCAATATATGGGCGCCAGCGGCAACTCCAGTGCACTTTAGTTTAATCAATGGCGTGGAGCCAATCAATTCTAAAACGTTTTGTACTACCTTAAGACTCATTCTTCCTTCTTTCTCTTTCCTCGACAAATTCTTTCTCTATCTCTTTCTTCTTCTTCTCCACATATTTATCTATTTCACCTGTAATGCCTTCCAAGTTCTCTAATTTACTCAACCTCTTCTCCAACAACTCCTGTCCTCTCAATACGAGGCGAATAGCATCAGCAACAGGGTCTGGAAGTTTAGAGTGTTCCAGAGCCTGAATCTCTTTCCCGCTAAAACCTAAGCCAATCCTCCCGGGTATTCCCACCACAGTTGCTTTGGGAGGAACATCGCTTAAAACCACCGATCCGGCTCCAATACGAGCATTGTCTCCCACTGTGACTGCTCCTAACAATGTAGCTCCCGCGCCCACAACTACATTGTTTCCCAGTGTAGGGTGGCGCTTCTTTTTCTCCATGCTCGTTCCTCCCAGGACTACTCCCTGATAAAGAAGACAGTTGTCCCCGATCTCCGTAGTTTCACCAATTACGACACCCATCCCATGGTCAATGAAAAACTTTCTTCCAATCTTCGCTCCTGGATGAATCTCAATTCCTGTGAGCCAGCGGCTGATGTGTGAAATTAATCGGGCTATCACGTACTCCTTCCTCTTGTAGAAGAAATGTGCAATTCGATGAAGCCATAACGCATGAAGCCCAGGATAGCACAGTAAAACCTCAACGGAGTTCTTCGCTGCCGGATCTCTTTCAAAGACTGTTTGAATATCCTCTACAATGGTTTTAAACATGTACTTTTTACTCCTATTCCTTTTTAATTTAAGAAATAGTTTGTGAAAGAGTGTTTGGAATTTCAGTCAAAAAATGAGGACGACTTATTTTCTTTCAAGCAAAAATTTGTTCGAACCCCGATTTATCGGGGTGAGTTTATTTTTGCGCCGTTGCAAAGTCCGAAATTTTTTGACGTTAAGAAATTCCTCAAGAATGAACAAACTATTTCTTAATCTTTGTCCTTTTCCCTTCTCTTTAGATAGTCTTCTATCGCCAATTTCAAAGCATCCTCAGCCAACATAGAGCAATGCATCTTTACCGGAGGCAAGCCATCCAGCGCTTCAGCCACCGTCTTATTCGATATCTTAAGTGCCTGTTCAATAGTTTTCCCTTTAACCATTTCAGTAACCATGGAACTTGTGGCAATAGCTGCTCCGCAACCGAAGGTCTTAAACTTGGCGTCAATGATCACATTCTCCTTAACCTTAATGTAAAGTTCCATAATATCTCCGCATATCGGATTACCCACATGGCCTACTCCATCAGGATTTTCTATCTCGCCAACGTTTCTGGGATGCATAAAGTGTTCCATTACTTTCTGGCTGTATTCTTGGGTTGCCATCTTGCTGCTCCTTATGTACAATAAATAATTTTAGATTTCAAAGGCAAGAGGATGGACCAATCTGCGCTTTGAAAGCCTTACGCCCTCCTTACACAAATCTTCTAAAGTGGTAGAGTCCAGCACTTCATTTATCTTTTTGGTCAATTTCTTCCATAGAATATAAGGAACACAGGTAGAAATGCGTTTGCATAAATCTTCCGATTTTTGTGGCTGGACACAATATAATGCAGCAATAGGTCCCTCCAGGACTCTAACGATATCGCCAATCCTAATGCTGCCCGGCGGAGAAGTTAATAAATAGCCTCCCTTTGGACCACGAACGCTTTTAATGAGCTTGGCATGGCGAAGGCGAACAAATAATTGTTCAATATAATTCTTGGAAATTCCCTCTCGCTTAGATATGTCCCGAATAGAAATTGGTCCCTGGCCATAGTGGATGGCGAGGTCAAGCATACACCTTACACCGTACTCTCCCCTCGTAGATAACAACATAACTCTTTCTCCTTTGTAACCCTTCTCTTTAAACGCAGGCTACATATCCGACCTTCTGCCTACTTTTAATTTCTAAAATAGTTTAACAAATATGAGTAAACTTGTCAAGTATAAAATTAAAAATAAAACTCGTAGCTAAATTCTTATCTCATAAGTTCCTTGTGAATCTTTTCTTCTTCGGGGATATTGTATGTCCTGAGGGTAATTTCAGATGGACCTTTTACGCCGAGACCCAATTCAACTGCTCTTTTGATTTGGGGCTGGCCCCAAACACTCTTTTCCTGAATTTCCTCAATTGTACCCAGTGTCTTAAGTAATGCAAGGCCGGTAACATCATTGGCCACCAAATCGGAGGAGGCAATAACCAAACCGGGCTCAGCTAAATCCCCATGAGAAGGCCCACCTGAAACGAAGACCTTTGTCGCATCCATCACGAGAAAGGAAGGCTTCCTTGCTAAATGAATCTCGCTGAGCATGCTGGCAAAATAGTCCTTATCTCTATCCTTAAGATGGAGATAATTTCTGTCAGAAGGGGGTATCAAGCCTACCCAATTCTTTATGCCCATAGTGAAGTCAGCAATAATATGAGTTTTTGCTACTGGAAGGCTAATGACGTGGTCTACTTGTCTAACTAAATCAGGGAAGTAAAAGCCCTGGGGCCAATGGTAAGAACCTTCCGGATTAACTTTTACATAATCTCCTTCACTGAAAACTACTACCTCTGCGCCTCCTCGAAGACTAGCTTCATATATGCCCACTTTTTTCATCGCTTTCAAAGTATCCCACCAGGGATTTGAACGGTCGGCAACAATTATTCTTTTAGGACCTTTCTCCCTAACCATAGCCACAACCTCAAAGACTACATCGGGATTGGTCGTCCCGGGATGCGAATCGTCGGAATTAACGTTTGGCTTAATCAGGATAGACTCCCCGGATTTGATGAAATCTAAACCCCCAACTAAGTTTATGGCCCGGCGGACAGAATCGGCTACCGAATGGCCTCGAGCAATGCCAACTAAGACGGTTGAATCTGTTTGTTTCTTAATTTTACCGTCTAACTTCTTCTTCAACAGAAAAAAGTTACCAAGGAAAACGGAGCCTCCCAGGAGAGATACCATCTTCAGAAAATCTCTTCTTGAAAAATTCTTCTCAAACACATCAATCATACTAACACTCCGGACTTCCTCCCTGCCCCTCTCAAAAGCAGGACGAGGCTCACTCCATTCAAAATCGCCACTAACAGACAGCTTGCCGGAATACCCAGAATGGGCAGAAGAAAAACGCTCACTAAAAGAGCACCCAGGCAGGAACCAAAAAGGTCAAGACCATAGGTAAGTCCAGCTGCTTGCACCAGGCCCTTTCTGGATTGGAGATATAATTTATTAGCCAGCGGAAACTGGAAGCCGCCAATGAAACCGGCTATTATGGGAAGGAAAGGGAGAACAATATTTGAACCCAGATAAGCACTGAATTTTCCAGACGACGCAGCAAAACCAAGAAATATAAGGGGTAGGATCAGAGGATAAATGCATATACAAATCTGAGCCTGTATAAAATTTAGAAAATTGCCTCGACCATTTTGGATAATGTTGGTGACCCACCAGCCACCAAGAATTAGCCCTATCATAAAGGAAGTAAGAATTATGCTCAGTTTATAGTAGACGTAACCGTAGATAATCTGGAAAGATAATAAGGTTATAACCTGGAAAGTTATCTCCGCAAACCCGGTGGTTGCCACAGCTGTGAGAACTGCTACACGCCGAACTTCATCCCTCGGCTTTCTCAACCAGAGGGGTAGGAGGATAGCGCAGAAGATGAGGATGGCAGTAATATAGATTATTTTCGGTGAAATTGTCTTAAAAATTTTTGCCAGAGTGAACTTGAAGTGTGCGCTCCAGAGCACCATATCATAATAGTAGGATATGGGGCGAAAGTCGTGATTGAGCATAATTTTTGGTATAGGCAGGAGTTTTCCTTCCAGATAGCCAATCCTTTCATCCGATAACTCACTTGCTAAATAGTATTCTCGGACATATTTTGCTTCTACTTTTCTCTCACTTAGCCTTTGCATAAGTCTTCGATAATCGAGAGTGAGAATCCCTTTGCTCTTACCGCCCAGAAAGTAATTGGTATCTCCGGGAATAACTTTCACCTCAGCAAAGACCTTCTTTAAAGACTCGTTAAGCGAAACCAGAAGATTTCGTTGCTCATCACTGATGTAATTGGGTGAAGAAGTAATTCCAAAAAACAGTATTCCTTTTTCGTTCAGGATTCTTTCTGCAGCTCTAAAAAATTCAACAGTATAAAATCTATTTATCTGGGCAGTAAATGGTTCGGGAAGATTGACAATAATAAGGTCATACTTACTGGAAGTTTGCTTAACGAATAGCCGACCATCTATGTTTTTAACTTCCACTCGCTCGTCATTCAACGCATTCTCTTTTGAAGGATACAGGTACTCTTCTGCCAACCTAATCATCAGAGGGTCCAACTCAAGGTAGTCGACTTTCTTTACAGGATGCTTGAGAATCTCCCTCAAAACTCCGCTTACTCCTCCGCCAATAAGTAGTACCTCTCTCGGCTCCAGGTGCTCCAGAAGTGCAAAATGCGCAATTCTCTCACTGGTAAACTCATCGGGAACGGTAAAGTTGTAAAGTCCGTTGTTGAAGAAACTGTATGTATTATCGTTCCTGGTAACAGCAATGTTTCCGTATATGGAATTTTGAGAAGTTAATAGATGGTAAGCTCTCCACTGTAAGTTCAGAGAAGCCTGACGCAAGTTGCCGACTTTTCCCGAAGCAAAAAGGCTCACGCTTGCCAAAATCAATACAGAAGTTGGAACAAGGACAGAAAACCTTTTTTCCTCCAGGAACCAGGCTAAAGAAAATGCAATTACCAGATTAAGGAGGCCTATTCCCAGCATAATATATAATGGCGGCAACAGGCGAATCAAAAGAACGCTGGACAGAAGCCCGCCCGATGTAGCACCTATTGCTTCAAGCACATAGACATAGCCTATCTGCTCTGCCCCTTCCTTATCTTTTGGCGCAAATACGCCGCATCCTAAAACAAAGAGAAATCCTGAGAGTAGACAAAAGGGAGCCAGAATAGCAAGGCTGGAAAGAATCATGGGAAAGAGGCTTATGATTTCTCCAGGGGATGTCTTAAGAATAGTAGGTATGGCTCTGGCGGCAAAAATACTTGAAGGAAGAAATAAAGCTAAAAGTAGTTCTCCCAGAGTAAAAAAGGTAAGTTTATATCTGATTCGTTCAACAAAGACCCGGCCGATTCCCCAACTTCCCATAGCTACCCAGAATAGCCAGCCCGCGAGAGTAATGCCCAGGGAAAGCTCGTTGCCATAAAAGACAACCATTAACTCCCTCATTAATACAATCTGGGCGGCCATGGAGGTGAAGCCTATGAGAATCAAGCCCAAAATGAGGTACTTTTTCACTTCTCGCTATCCTAAGTATTCCGACACTTCTGGTAAGCGAAGTTCTGTCTTTTTCCTGACACCTTCATCAGCCCATACCCCTGGAATTGGCCTGCCACAAAATTTGCATTTCCCACCGACTACATTATTCTCAAGGATTTCGTAACCCTTCCTTTGAATAAGGAGTTTCCCGTCTTGGGGACAATGGGTGTTCTCAGCGCTGTGGCCGGGCACATTTCCTATGTATACGTATTCCAGACCCACTTTGATGGCGACTTCTCTCGCTTTCTCCAATGTCGCCACAGGAGTTGGCGAGAGATTCTTTAACTTATAGAGGGGATAGAACCTCGAGAAATGGAGGGGGACTTCCTTTCCTAAATTTTCGCGTATCCACAAGCACATCTCTTTTATCCCTTCTATATCATCATTATAAGGTGGTACGATGAGGTTGGTGATTTCAAGATGCACTCCTTCCTGTTTTAGTGCTTTAAGGGTATTCAAAACCGGCGTAAGGGTTGCTTCGCAAAGCTCCCCATAATATTTTTGAGTAAACCCTTTCAGGTCTATGTTCGCTCCATCGAGATATTTGCAAAGCTCCTTCAAAGGTTCGGGGTTGAGATATCCATTGGAGTGGTAAATGTTCTTCACGCCCTTTTCTCTAGCAATTACAGCCGTATCGTACATATATTCATAGAATATGGAAGGCTCCGAATACGTATAGGCTATGGTAAGACAGTCATATTTAACAGCTAAGTCGACCACCTCCTCTGGAGGCAAATAATAGTTTATCGTTTCTTCTGGAGGGAACTGCGAAATTTGCCAGTTCTGACAGAATTTGCAACGCAAATTGCAGCCAGCGGTGGCAATGGAGAAGGCAGCTGTTTGAGGTAAAAAGTGAAAAAGGGGTTTTTTCTCAATAGGGTCAATGTGAACTGCACAGGGATTGCCATATACCATTGAATAATGTTTCCCTTCATGGGGCTCCCTTGCACGACAAAATCCCCTCATACCTTCTGAAAGCGTGCACTTCCTGGGGCAGAGTTGACACTGAATTGTCTCTTCGTCCACAGTGTTGTAAAACATTGCCTCTCTCTTTGAGACAAAACCCTTCTCGCCGCTTTTTGGGCTGGAGACAGCGGCTTTCAAAATATCAACTAACAAAGGAGCTGATGCCAGAGCTACCCCACTAAAAGCGCATACTTTAAGAAATTCTCTTCTGGATAATCTCCTGCTATAAAAATCATTTTCCATCCTTAAATGCTCCTTATTATTCCAGCTTTTCTATGATTTTTCTTTCGCCTCTCTGAACAACGACCACTTTGCAAGCCAAATGCTCACTTCATAGAGAATTGCAAGAGGTACCGCCATGAGAATTTGAGTGAATGCATCGATCGATGGAGTAAGGATGGCAGCCAAAACAAAAATGGCTATGATAGCGACCTTCCTGTTCCTCGCCAAAAACTGAGGACTAATTATGCCTATCCTGACCAGAAATAAGGATACCAGTGGTAACTCAAAGACGATACCAAATGTAAGAATCATTACAGTAATGAAAGATAGGTATTTGTTTATCGAAATCATGGGTTCCAAAGAACCACCACCGAAACTTAGCAAAAACCTCAAACCTATGGGAATGACCAGGAAGTAAGCAAAGCTCGCACCGCCCAGGAACAGAAGTAGCGAAAATGGAGCGTAGACGAGCAAATATCTTTTCTCCTTCTCTTTTAGACCTGAGGAAGTAAATTGCCAAGCCTGAAGGAGTAGCATCGGCAAAGCAAGTGCAATCCCACCAAAGAGAGCAATCTTCAAGGTTATGACAAATGGTTCCATCGGTGCTATAAACACTAAAGAATGGGGAAAAGGTCTTTTCAAAATGGCAAGAATCTTATCAGAATAGAAGTAGCTGAAGAGCGAGCATGCCACAACCGTAAGGATGCAAATTATGGCTCTTCTCCTCAGTTCTTCCAGATGCCCTATAAGATTCATTTTCTTTTCTTGCAATTTTTACTCCATTAGTGTTATATGAGGAAAAGCCCCGATCCTTTCAGAAATTATATCACAGGTAGTCGTTAAATTGCAAGACAAGAATATTTAGCGTTAGACATATGCGACTCGACAAACTTTTGCTTTCAGCATAGATGATAAAATAATAGTTTAAAGTTCGCCTTCAACTAGAGTCCTTTGCTTCGAAAAGGGGTGTACTCAAGTAGCGCTCACCCAAATCTGGCAGGATAACCACAATCAGTTTGTCCTTATTCTCCGGGCGTTTCGCCACTTCCAGAGCTGCGTAAGTTGCCGCTCCTGAGGAAATCCCGGAGAAGATGCCTTCCTCTCGAGCCAGTCTCCGCGAAGTTGCCATAGCCTGTTCATCGGTTACTTTAAAAACTTCATCAATAATATCTGTGTTTAGAACTTCCGGGACGAATCCGGCTCCGATTCCCTGAATCTTATGGGGCCCCGGTTTACCTCCGGAGAGCACAGGGGAATTGGCAGGCTCAACAGCAATTGCCTTAAACGAGCGCTTTCTCTTTTTTATGACTTCGGATACGCCAGTAATTGTCCCTCCAGTACCTACTCCGGAAACCAGAATATCGACTTTTCCCTCGGTATCTCTCCATATCTCTTCAGCCGTAGTCTTCCGGTGAATCTCAGGATTCGCAGGATTCTTAAACTGTTGAGGCATAAAAGAATTTGGCGTCCTCTCAACCAACTCCTCTGCTCTCTTGACTGCTCCTCTCATTCCCTCACTGCCGGGTGTCAAAACTAATTCAGCTCCAAAAGCTTTCAGGAGGGCCCTCCTCTCAAGACTCATCGTATCCGGCATAGTGAGCATTAGTTTATGGCCCCTGGCTGCACACACAAAGGCTAAAGCAATGCCAGTATTTCCGCTTGTGGGCTCAATGATAGTCGTCTTTCCCCTTTCGATCTTCCCTTCTTTCTCCGCCGCATCAATCATCGCTACACCAATTCGGTCCTTCACGCTGCACAGTGGATTGAAAGATTCCAGTTTAGCTACTACAATTGCCCCCAGGCCCTTGGTGACTCTATTCAATCTCACCAGTGGCGTGTTGCCAATCGTCCTGGTAATGTCCTCATAAATCCTTTCCATTTCCAATCTCCTTTCTAACTAATAATTCACGAATTCAGTAAGTAACAGTTATATATTACTATTTTTATCAGGTATTTTCTTAAAATTTTTTATGTCACTCCAGCAATTTCAATTAAACTATCGATAGCGAAATCGACTTCTTCCTTCGTGTTAAAATAACCCATGCTGAACCTAACTGTTCCCTCAGGGAAAGTTCCCAATTTTTTATGGGTTTGGGGGGCGCAGTGGAGGCCTGCGCGACAGGCAATGCCAAACGACTCATCCAGGATCGCTCCCACCTCGCTAGGACTCAAGCCCTCTATGTTAAAAGAAACAGTGCCTATTCTCCTTTCTCCATTCTGGGGGCCGTAGATTCTTACTTTTCTAATCTTGGATAATTTTTCTAAGAGATATTTCGTGAGTTCCATTTCATGTCGTCTAATTTTGTCAATCCCCTCCTTCTCAATAAATGCTATGCCCGCACCTAAACCAGCAACCCCGACAGTATTGATTGTCCCTCCTTCAAGTTTAAAAGGTAGCTCTTCTGGCTGTACCTCAGATTCGGAATCTACACCGCTTCCCCCTTCCCGCCACGGTTCCAGATCTACTCTGGGTGCCACATATAAGCCGCCTGTTCCAGGAGGGCCAAACAGACCCTTGTGGCCAGGAAAAGCAAGGAGGTCTATATTATCCGTTTCCACATCAATGGGAATAACTCCAGCAGTCTGTGCTGCATCAACCATAAAAATGGCACCCCTTTCTTTAGAAATTTCTCCAATTTCTCTAATGGGCTGTACACTACCAATGACATTAGAACCATGTACAACTACAACTAACCTCGTTTTCTCGGTGAAAGCCTTATTAAGTTCCTGTAAATCGATAAATCCTTCCTCAGTATGATTAGCTTTGGTTACAGTAATTGTTCCTTTCTTAACCAAACCTTCTAAGGGTCTGGAGACAGAATTGTGTTCCAGGTAGGTCGTAATTACGTGGTCTCCCTTTCTTAATAATCCCTTGATTCCTATATTCAGCGAATCAGTACAATTGAGTGTGAAAATAATTCTCCGATAGTCTTTTATGCCGAAAAATTGAGCTGTCTGGTAGCGAGTTTCCTCAATAACTCTCTCAGCACCAACTGCCATACGATGCCCAGCTCGGCCAGGATTGGCCCCCCATTTCCGTATGAACTCGTCCATCTTCCTATACACACTTACTGGCTTCGGCCAGGAAGTAGCTGCATTATCAAAGTATATAATTCTTTTCACAAGAATCTCCTCTTTTTATGTTCCGATATATTTTGCATACAGTCCCCTTGCTACAGAGAAGTTGTTGGTACCTTTTATTATCGCACGGCTATCGGGAAAAAGGTTGATCTCATATTGATTGATGGAAAACTTAAGGATGTACTTATTGAAAGTAACCTCCCCTGATTTCTTCAATCTTTCTGCGAGTGGCCCGAAATCGGTCCGCACAGCCGATTTCTGAGTTATCTGTACTGCGTTTCTTCCGCAAAGAGAAGTTATCGATGACCCCTCTTTAGCCTCCAGAAATTCAAACTTCTTCTGTTTACAGCAAAGACAGTCGAGTTTATCCCTTCTATCATTGATATTAAATCTCTCAAAAGAGCTTTCCCAAATGTCAATGGCAATTAAATCCTTATTTAACGCATCAAACTTACCAATTAGATATTTGATTGCCTCCACTGTCTCGATTGAAGCAATAATATTAACAATTGGGCCTATTACTCCCGCTGTGTCGCAGGTGGGAACCATTCCGGGAAGAGGACCAGTCTGGAAAAGGCAACGAAAACAGGGAGTCTTACCGGGAATAATACTGGCAGTCAGTCCATAGGAGCCTAAACAGGAACCATAAATCCATGGAATGTTGGCTTTTACACAAGCATCGTTCAACAAGAACCTTACCTCAAAGTTGTCCGTTCCATCCACCAAAATTTTGGCACCTTCAACAAGACTTTCAACATTGGTGAAATTAACATCAGCAACTACTGCTTCCAACTTCACTTCAGAATTAACTTTTCTCAGTTTCTCTACCGCTGCAATTGCCTTAGGAATATTTCTTTTTACATCTTCTTCATCGAAGAGAATTTGACGCTGCAAGTTATTCAATTCAACAAAGTCTCGATCGATTATTTTCAATTCTCCTATTCCTGCACGCACGAGGCTATTGGCAAGCACTGTCCCCAGAGCGCCACAGCCAACCAGAACGACCTTGCTGTCTTTAAGCTTCCTTTGGCCTTCTTCGCCAATTTCAGAAAATAGAATCTGTCTCGAGTAGCGGTCTAAATTTTTGTCCATTTTTTATACTCCAGTGATCCCTTACTCCAAGACGTCGTGAGTGACCGGCTTAACTTTTATACCTTTCTTCCTGAGCCATTCTATAGCCCCATCCAAAATCTCATTTTCACCATCCAGTTCAATAACCAATTCTCCTGTAGTTTCAGTAACCCTTGCGCGTCTGATGTTGAAGATAACATCAAATTTCTTAGACATTTCCCAGATAACAGGCTTCTTAACCAACTCTTCTGGAAAAATCAAATCGAGTTGTCTCTTAGCCATCATATTCTCCTTTTTTATTATATGTCTCAACCACCAGCTATTGCTGGAACTATAGAAACATCACTACCCTTGGCGATTTTAGTTTTAATTCCGCCCTTAAAACGAATATCCTCTCCATTAACAAAGATGTTAATGAAGCGACGAATCTCTTTCCCATCGTAGATTCTCTCTTTTATGCCCGGATATTTCCTGTCAAGGTCGAAAATTATATCGATTAGAGTCTCTCCCTCTGTTTCCACCATTGCCTGATTTCCGGTCAGCTTCCTTAAAGGGACAGGAATTTTAACGCTCGTAGTCATGCTTTCCTCCTCCTTATGCGAATCAGCCTGTGCTAAAGCACGTAGCTTCCTGATAAAGTCCCGATGTATCGGGATTGATCATATCTTAATCTAAGCCCCCGATTTATCGGGGAAGGTTTTCTGTTACATTCGCTGAAACTCTTTTCTAAATGATTTAAGCGTTGGGGTGATCTTTCTTGGCCTACTCACCACTCCAGAGACTGCTTCCTGGGTTTTCAGCCCGTTACCTGTTATGAAAGCAACGGTCAACTCATTCTTCTTAATTCTTCTTGTTTGGGCCAGTTTTTTCAAAACTCCGACAGTCACGCCGCCTGCAGTTTCAGTAAATATTCCCTCAGTCTCCGCCAGAATTTTGATTCCTTCTATAATTTCCTCATCATTTACTGTCTCAGCAAATCCGCCAGTTTCCTTCATTATCTTCCAGGCATAATAGCCATCAGCTGGATTCCCGATAGCCAAAGATTTTGCAATAGTATTCGGCTTGACTGGCTTAACAATTTCTGAATTCTCCTTAAATGCAGTGACAATCGGCGAACAACCCTCTGCTTGAGCTCCAGAAAATTTCGTTCTAAATTCTCCAATCAATCCCAGCATATCAAATTCTTTCAACCCTTTATATATCTTTGTCATCAGGCAACCCGAAGCCAGAGGAATAACCACATGGTCAGGGGCCTTCCAACCAAGCTGTTCAGCAACTTCAAAGCCCAAAGTCTTCGAACCTTCCGCATAATAAGGCCGAATGTTTATATTAACAAAAGCCCAGGGGAAACTATCCGCAATTTCACTGCATAGCCGATTTACCTGGTCATAATCTCCCTCCACGCCAATTAAGTTTGGCTGATATATGCCGGCGCCTATGATTTTACCTTTTTCCAGGTCTACGGGAACAAAGACGAAGGCCTTTATTCCCGCATAAGCGCCATAAGCTGAGACAGAGCAGGCTAAATTCCCTGTGGATGCACAAGCTATAGTATCAAATCCTAGCTCTACGGCTCTGGTTATGGCTACTGAAACTACCCTGTCCTTAAAAGAATAGGTCGGATTTACTGCATCATTTTTTATATACAACTTTTCTAAACCCAACAATTTGCCTAAATTCCTCCCGGGCAAAAGGGGAGTGAACCCTTCTCTCAGGCTAATAACATTTTCTGTTTCCACAGGTAATAGATCCCAGTACCGCCACTGCGAATTCGGGCCCGTTCCTATCTTCTCCCTGGAAATATGCGATTTAATGTGTTCATAGTTGTATTCCACTTCCAAAGGCCCAAAGCAGAACTCACACACATAAATTGCCTTTGCCTGATATCTCCTTCCACATTCCCTGCATTTTAAACCAATTATCTTGTCCATTTTTAACCGATTCTCGCTATTCTCATGAGAGTTCATCATTTCTTAAAATAAATTGACTTTTTTAGTCAACTATATTCCAAATAATTATAGTTTATGCTACTTTATTTGTCAAGTATATTTTCAAAAAAATTATTTGTGGTATAAGCAGAAAATTGGGGTTAGCTCTATTTTTGATTCACTTAAATGCAGTTGTGATAGGGCCAAAAATAGAATTGACCCCATTTTCATGGTGTATATTTTAGAGGGCAATTGGCAGGTGGGACTTTTCTATACTATGTTTACCTGATTATTCTGATCCTTTTTGGTGGCCAATACAAGAAGAGTGCTTTCCCTTTTATATATCCTCTCTCTAATGGCCCCCAGAAACGGCTATCATAGCTTTGGTCACGGTTATCACCCATGACAAAATAGGAATTTTCTGGAACAACAATGGGACCAAGATTGTCACGGCTCCTGTACATAAGGGGCAAATGCCTGGAATCTGGATAAACTTTTTCGTCGGTGTGAATTGTATATGGCTCTTCCTGAAGCTTATCATTAACATATAGTCTCTTCTCTTTTATCTGAATCGTATCGCCCGGAACCCCGATACATCTCTTAATGAAATCCTTCTTGGGGTCGACTGGAAACTGAAAGACTATTACTTCTCCCCGCTTCGGCTGATTAATTTGCCATACGTACTTCTTGCTAAAGGGAACATGGATTCCGTAAATAAATTTAGCTACAAAAATGTGGTCGCCAATCTTGAATGTATTCATCATCGAACCAGAAGGTATCTTAAATGCCTGAATGATAAAAGACATTATTACCCATGCTAACACTACTGCCACAAGTCCTGTATTCACCCACTCCCTGGTGATAGTAACTTTTTTGAGGAGTTTCTCCTTTGTCCTCTTGTTAATCCACCTAAGCAATAACGCCTCAACCCCCAAAATCCCGGCAACAATTACCATTTTGAGCTCGGTCTGCATTTCGGGTAACTTGAAGAAAATAAAAAGCATGGCTCCAATTGTTATGCTAGTGGTCAAATAAAATAGAAGCGTTACCATTTTCCTACTCCTCTTCAGTAAATTTTAAAAATGTCAGAAAGGCTTCTTGAGGGACATCTACTTTTCCTATTCTCTTCAATTTTTTCTTGCCCTTTTTCTGTTTATCCAGAAGTTTCCTCTTCCGCGTAACATCTCCACCATAAAGTTTGGCGGTCACATCTTTGCGAAAAGCTTTAATGGTTTCTCGAGCAATGATTCTGTTTTCGATTTGCGCCTGAATCGGCACAGGAAACTGCTGCCTGGGGATTACTTGCTTCAATTCGCTGACGATTCTCTGTGCTCGATAATTTGCCTTTTCCCGGGGAAGCATTACAGAAAGAGCCTCAATAGGTTGGTGATTTATCAGTATCGTCAATTTTGCCAGAGCTCCTGCCTTGTAACCGATATGCTGATAATCGAGAGAAGCAAATCCACGACTCACCGACTTCAACCTGTCATAAAAACCCGCTATCATTTCTGCAAGCGGCAATTCATAAGTCAAGACTATTCTTTGAGGATTTATATATTTCATTGAAATAAACTTCGCCCTTCTCTTTTCCATAATTTTCATTACTGCTCCCAGAAATTCGCTGGGTAAAATAATGGTCGCCCTGACGAAGGGTTCGGCAATCTCGGCAATTTCGTTTTCCGGCGGAAGGTCGGCTGGATTATTTATATAGATTATCTCTCCTTCTTCCTTTGGGGAAACTTTTCCCTTCTTCCCTCCCCCTTTAATCTTCTTTATGCAATAAACCACATTGGGAGCAGTGATAACTAAATCCAGGTCGTATTCTCTCTCCAGCCGCTCCTTGATTATATCCATGTGAAGAAGTCCCAGAAATCCACAGCGAAAGCCGTAGCCAAGCACTGAATCCTCTGCCTGGTACTCAAATGAGGCATCATTTAGCCTGAGCCTCTCCAGAGCTTTCTTCAAATGTTCGTAATCCCCACTATCAACTGGGTAGAGCCCACAAAAGACAAAAGGCTTTACCTCCCTTAACTTGCTATAAGGCTTTGCTATCGGTCTTGTCGGGTCGGTAATTGTATCTCCAATTCTCACACTATGTATATCTTTTATGCCTGCAACCAGATATCCGACTTCGCCGGCCTCAAGACTGGGAGCAGATACCATCTTGAGATGGAACACACCAAGTTCATTAACTTCGAAAACTTTTCCCGTGGACATCATCTCTATTTTCATTCCTGGTCTTACGGTGCCATCAAATACCCTTATATATATAACTGCCCCGCGATAAGGGTCGAAAACCGAGTCGAATATCAGTGCGGAAAGTGGAGCGTGAGGCGAGCCCGAGGGAGGAGGAATCCGGCGAACAATTGCCTCAAGCACCTCTTCTGTGCCTTTTCCTAACTTAGCGCTTGCCTCAAGAATATCCCTATCATCAACATTCATAATTTCCCTAATCTGGCCTTTTACGTTCTCTCTATTTGCGTTTGGTAAATCGATTTTGTTTATCACCGGGATAATTTTTAGGTTATTTTCCCGAGCCAGATAGGCATTTGCCAGGGTCTGGGCCTCAACTCCCTGAGCCGCATCGACAACCAGAAGAGTACCTTCACAGGCAGCAAGACTCCGCGCCACTTCATAGGTGAAGTCAACATGACCTGGCGTATCTATTAGATTTAGAATATATTTCCTACCATCGCTGGCAACATAATCGAGCCTGACGGCTTTCGCCTTTATGGTAATTCCCTTCTCCCTTTCAAGGTCCATATCATCCAAAACCTGGTCTCTCATCTCCCTTGCATTTACAGCCTTGGTAAACTCTAGAATCCTATCTGCAAGGGTAGACTTCCCATGGTCTATATGGGCAATAATGGAAAAGTTCCTTATATCTTCTCTCAATGCAGAACCTCTCCTATGGCAAATCCACAATGTACATCGTTAATTTTGACAGAAATCAAACTGTTTAGCTCGTCCTCTCGTACCGGCGCCACTACTCTAATGTAATTCCCCGAAAAACCAGAATAGAGGGCCTTACCATTCTCACTTTTTCCCTGCGTCTTCCTTTCAAAGAGGACCTCGAGTTCCTTGTTCAGATACTGCCGATAAAATTTTTCTCTAAGCTCTTTTCCTAGATTATCGAGCATTCTACTACGCCGTCTCACTTCATAAGCAGAGACTCTCTCAGGCAACATACTCGCCAGAGTACCTGGCCGGGGAGAAAACCTGAATATGTGAATCTTAGAGAAACCTATTTTTTTTACAAAATCATAGGTATGGCAAAATCTTTCCTCAGTTTCACCAGGAAACCCCACAATCAAGTCGCTGGAAATCCCTGCATCAGGGATACTCTTGCGCACCATTTCTATGGTCCGCTGATAATCCTGGGTTGTATATTTCCGGTTCATTAACTTCAAGATAAGGTCATCCCCGCTCTGAAGAGGGATATGGAGGTGGTGGCATATTTTGGAAAGAGATCTTATTGCTCCAACCAATTCTTCGTCAATGTGCAATGGTTCGATTGAACTGATTCTTATTCTTTCAAGGCCCTGTAAAGAATTGAGCCTGTCCAGAAGAGTAATGATTTCATGATAATTTCCCAGATTTATGCCGCAAAGCACAATTTCCTTATACCCCGAATCTAAAAGTTTCTTGGCTTCATTTAAGACCTCATTAATAGGTCTGGATGAGACCCCTTTTCTCACATAGGGAATAACGCAGTATGAACAGAAAGAGTTACAACCATCCTGAATCTTTACAAAGGAGCGGGTGTGGCCAGGAAACCTGCTTATCATATTGTGCTTCTCGAGAGAGTCTCCCTCCCCTTCTATTCCAAAAGCTTCCTTTGCCAAAAATCCTGCAATATGCCTCTTTTGAAAGTTATCAAAGACCCGACATCGGGCAGAAATTTTTCTCAACTCACCGGGATCCCTTTCAGCATAACATCCCGTAACAACTATTTTTGCCGATTGGTTTCTTCTCAAAGCGTAACGGATGTACTCACGGCACTTCTGGTCAGTCCTCAGCGTAACCGTGCAAGTATTAATCAGATAATAATCGGCAGTTTGAGAGAATGGAACTATCTCAAACCCTCTCTCCTCCAATTCTTGTTCAATAAGGGCCGTCTCATACTGGTTAACCTTGCATCCCACAGTACAAGTTGCCACACTCTTATTTTTCATCTTTCCTGGTTGGCCAGTAACGGTTTTCGTAGTATAGGGGCTTGTCCCCGTAATTTGAAATTTGGATTTTGGATTTTGGATTCTATATTCTTAATTTAATGGTGGCCTTTCTTGAACAAGTCAAGGAATTTATCCTCGTACTCTTTATATATGTCCCATCTATCCAGTTCTATTTTTAACTCTCTCGCCCTGGAAAGGTCTTTTTTCGCTTCCCGGAAGAGTCTCTGGATTTTCTCTTTAGCGGAATCCGGAATCTTGGTGTGGGCGGCAAGGCTCTCTTTTATTTTCTCAATTTCCTGGTCGCTTATCGGTGTTTTTGGCTCATGCACTTCGTGGGGCTTGAAGTAATTGACAAATTTGCCAATTTCTTCCTCTAATCGCTTTGCCTGATAATCGAGCTCTGATGTGTCTATTTCGATTCCCAGCGACTTACACAGAACTTCCAAAACTACTTTAGAAGATTTAGGATTCTCTATCTGGATCGTATAGTAGGGGAGCTCGCCCAGCAAGCATATGCCCTGAAATCCCTGCTCCTTTGCCACGGCCAACAACAACCCGTTCATACCGCTGATTTGGCCTTCGTGCATCAAAGAAACTCCGTAATCTTCCAAATCCTTTGTCAGGGAGGTATGAGTTACCACTCCCCAAACTTTGGGCTCAACCGTATGTTCCATAACAGAAGGCATAGCTGCAAACGTATACACTCTCTCCACCCCAAATCTTCCCACCAAATCCAAAATTTCACAAGCAAATTCGTACTCCTTTTCCAAGGAAGGTTGAGCCTCGCCCAAAAAAATCACCAGGTCATGGAGAGACCTTTTATCTATCCAGTAGTAGAACTTGCTTTTCGGGAATCTCGGCGTCTCAACAATATTGCTCCTAATGGACGCACCCACAGGGTGGAAAAATCCAGCAGGTTCAATCTCTCCGAATTCCTCCGCTCCAAGCTTCTCCTTAAGGTAAGTGGCTGCTTTTAATGCCACGTTCCCCATCCCAGGCCACGCTGCGACCATATAAGGACTTTTCAATCTAGGCTCTTTTTGAAGTCTTATCATCCTCAATTCTCCTTTCAAAATATCACGCTTAAAATTTCATAATTTACTTAAAGTTTGTGCTAAAAACACAACCAATACTTGAACATTTTAAATCCTAACAAAATACTTTAAATTTGCCATTCTAACCCAAATTACCGCTCCATTACTTAACGCTAAGTAACCTCCGGGCCACACATTCACGAATCAAACCCGACTTCTTACCACAGGGCATTACCACAATCAACCGAAGTCTCTTGATTCGTAAAGGGCAGCTATGGAAACAGCCAGTCCTGCGGTTTCCGTGCGCAGCATCCTATTTCCCAGACTGACCGGGACCACTCCCGCTCTCCTCGCCCTTTGCACTTCCTCCGGAGTAAATCCACCTTCAGGGCCAACAAATATGGAAAGAGCAAGATTGGAAATTCCGCCTCTTACACTCCTTTTAAGCACCTCTCTTAAGTAATTCTTATCTTCCATTTCCCAGGCAATTATGCCCGTATGCGACCTTCTTTCTGAAAATTGGTTCAATGCTTGGGAGAAATCTAATACAGGACCTATCTTCGGCACCGTGTTTCTTCCCGACTGTTTTGCAGCTTCCTGGGCAATCTTCTGCCACCGAAAAGCTCTCTCTTTGCTCCTCTTGGAGTCGAGTCTTACTATTGTCCTTTCAGTAATTACAGGCACTATTTCTGAAACGCCAATCTCGGTAGACTTCTGAATGATGAAGTCGAGCTTATTCCCCTTGGGAATTGATTGGAAAAGGGTTATCTTAAGGTTCGGCTCTCTTTCTACTCTTTTCTGAGCAATTATCTCTGCTGTTATTTTGGGAAGTCCGCCCAATCTATCTATTTCTAAAATCCTGACTCTGAACTCTTTCCCGGAACCATCAAATATGTCTAATTCATCCCCTTTTTTCTTTCTTAGAACAGTTACAATATGCCTTGCTTCCCCGCCTGTAACTAAGGCTTTATTCCCTTTTATATCCTCTGGTGATACAAAAAAATGGGGCATTATTAAACACCCCTTCAGGAAAGTATGACTTTGAAATTTCAAACTTTATGACTCTCGGACATTTCATTGTCCGAACATCTTTTTAAAAATTCCCTTGCTGCGCTCGCGTTCCAGACGCTGAAATTCCTCGAGCAATTTCTTCTCTTGAGAAGTGAGCTTACTTGGCACCTGGACAATCACTCTTACATACTCATCCCCATAACTTCTACCGTGAAGGCTGGGCATCCCCTTTCCTCTCAGCCTGAAAACCTTATGTGTAGGTGTGCCCGCAGGAACAAGCATCCTTACGCTACTCTTTAGCGTAGGAACTTCAATTTCGCCGCCCAGGCAAGCCATGGTAAACATTATGGGCACATCCGTATACAGGTCGCCTCCTTCACGTTCAAAAATCTTGTGGGGCTTTACATGTATTACAACGTAGAGGTCTCCGCTGGGGCCACCCAGTTCTCCGGCCTCTCCTTTTCCCCTCACCCTTATGCTCGTTCCAGTATCTACTCCCGGCGGAATCTTCAGAGAAATAGTAGAACTCTTCTTAACTTTCCCCCTGCCATTACATACGGGGCAAGGGGCCTCAATGACTTCACCTGAACCGCCGCATCGGCTACAAGTCTGCGAAAAACTGAAAGTAAAGAATCCCCCCCGACCATAGCTAACCTGTCCTGTACCCTGACACTGGGGACACCTCGTCCTGCTCGTTCCTAGCTTGGCCCTAGTCCCGCCACATTGGGAGCAGGCGACCGTGTGGAAAATCTCGATATCCTTCTCTACACCTGAGGCTGCCTCTTCCAGGGTTATGCTTTGAGTATATTCGAGGTCTGTACCCCTTGTTGCTCTTCTTCTCCTACCCCTCCCTGTCCCGAAGAAATCGAAAAGGTCGCCAAAGATCGACTCTCCGAAGCCAAAACCACGGAAAATATCCTCAAAACCGCTGAAATCTGCCCCACGGAATATATCTTCATAAGTGTAACTCGCATCTATTCCAGCATGGCCAAACCGGTCGTACTGAGCTCTCTTGTTCGGGTCGGAAAGAACGGCATAGGCCTCAGATATTTCTTTAAACTTCTCCCTCGCCTCTTTCTTCTTCTCCGGGGGGACTCCATCAGGATGGTGCTGAAGGGCTAAACTACGATATGCCTTCTTTATCTCATCTGGAGAAGCATCCTTCTTTATACCCAAAACGTCATAATAATCCCTTTTAGCCAAATTTTCCCACCCCTCGTAGCTACTGCAAAAATCTATTTTTTCTCCCCATCCTCGTCTTTTTCTTCGTACTCGGCCTCAATCACATCTTCCTTTTTCTTTTTTTCTTCTTTTTTCTCCTCTTTCTCTTCTTCAGGCTTTGCTTCCCTCTTTTTCGCTGCTTCCTTATAAACCTCCTCAGCCAGTCTATGGGACGCCTTGGTGAGCTCTTCCTGAGTCTCTTTTATCTTCTCCAGGTCACTTCCAGCCAGAGCCTCTTTTGCCGCTTTCAAAGCCTTCTCTATCTTCTCTTTCTCTTCTTTAGAGACTTTATCTCCGTACTCCTTCAATGACTTCTCTGTAGAATAGATTAGCGTATCAAGCTCGTTTCTCAGCTCAGCTTCCTCTTTTCGCTTCTTGTCCTCACTGGCAAATTTTTCAGCTTCCTTAACCATCTTTTCTATCTTTTCTTCAGAGAGTTTCATAGGAGCTGTAATCCTCATACTCTGTTCTTTCCCTGTTCCCAGGTCTTTTGCAGTTACATGGAGGATCCCATTTTCATCTATATCAAAAGTCACCTCAATCCGTGGAACTCCACGCGGAGCGGGAGGTATACCTACAAGCTGAAATGTCCCCAGCTCAGTATTATCCACAGCCATTGGACGCTCTCCCTGCAATACATGGATGTCTACCGCCGGCTGGTTATCTGCTGCTGTGGAGAAGATTTGGCTTCTTCTGGTAGGAATGGTAGTATTCCTTTCAATCAATTTTGTGGATATTCCCCCCAATGTCTCTACTCCCAGAGAAAGCGGTGTTACATCTAGGAGACGCATTTCCTTAACCTCTCCCGTAGCAATGCCAGCCTGGATGGCGGCGCCCATAGCCACACATTCCATAGGGTCGATTCCTCTTTCTACTTTTTTTCCAATGAGGTTCTCCACAAAGCGTTGAACAATGGGCATCCTTGTAGGTCCTCCCACCAGAATTATGCGATCAATCTCCTCAGCACTCAGCTTCCCATCACTTAGTGCCTGTTCAACCGACTGCCGGCACCTCTCCACTGTGGGGTTAACCAGCTCTTCTAACTTAGCTCTCGTTAGGCTGGTTATCAGGTGTTTGGGCCCTGTTGCGTCGGCAGTTATGAAGGGGAGGTTTATCTCTGTGGTGAGAGTAGTTGAAAGCTCAATCTTTGCCTTTTCTGCTGCTTCCCTTAGGCGGTGAAAAGCCATTTTGTCCTTCCTCACATCTATACCCGTATCTTTCTTAAATTCTTCTGCCAAATAGTCAATTATAGCATTATCCATGTCGGTCCCGCCAAGTTGAGTATCTCCAGCAGTTGCCTTCACTTCAAAGCCACTAGTCTCTTTCGCCTTATCAAAGAACATCTCCAGAATTGTAACGTCTAGTGTTCCCCCTCCAAAGTCGAAGACCATAATCCTCTGTTCCTTTCCCGCCTTATCTATTCCATAAGCTAAAGAAGCTGCCGTTGGTTCGTTGATGATCCTCTCCACTTCTAATCCGGCAATTCTTCCCGCATCTTTTGTAGCCTGTCTTTGGTTATCGTTAAAGTAGGCAGGACAGCTAATTATGGCCTTTTCTATTTTTCCCCCTACAAACGCTTCTGCGTCCTCCCGTATTTTCTGAAGGATGAAGGCTGAAATCTCCTGGGGGGTATACTCCTTTCCGAAAATCTTGTACTTATGGTCAGTGCCCATCTTTCTTTTTGCCGCATAAACTGTCCCTTCTGGATTCGAGACTGCTTGTCTCCTGGCAGGCTCACCAATTAATCGCTGACCATCCTTTGTAAAAGCAACATAAGAAGGGAAAGCCTTACCGCCCAGCGTAGTGCCTTCAGCGCTGGGAATAATTGTGGGCTTTCCGCCAATCATAACTGCTGCCGCAGAATTGGAAGTCCCCAGGTCGATGCCTATTATTTTTGCCATTTTGGCAACCTCCCTCCTATTATAATTATGAATTATGAATTATGAACTACGAACTATCCTCTTTTTTATTCCTGGCAACTACTACCATTGCTGGCCTTATAACTCTATCACGGAGAAAGTAACCTGCTTGTATTTCCTGTATTATTTCGTTGTCCTTATGCTTATCCGATTCCTGGTATTCAACCGCATGGTGCAAATCAGGGTCAAACTGTTGTCCTACAGTCTCAAGCTTCTTAACCCCTTCCTTCTCCAACAACTCCCGTAACTGCTTATGAATTAGCTCAACGCCTTCTCTAATTGACTTTTCTTCATTTTTCTCATTCTTGGTTGAAATGACAGCGAGGTCGAAACTATCCAATATACCAAGGAGTTTAACCAGTAACTCCTCTTTACCAAACTCGATCAATTCGTCCTTCTCTTTTTCGACCCTTTTTCGATAGTTGTCGAATTCGGCGCCCAGCCTCAAAAGCTGGTCATAGTAGCTGTCAGCCAATTTCTTCTTCTCTTCAAACGATTGTCTCAATATTTCCAGTTCGCTTAGTTTATTTTCCAGATGGAAATCTACTGCTGGTCCTGTGGGTTTATCTTGTTTCATTAGATATTTATCCTCCTTCCGCGTTTAATATATTATTAACAACCTTGGCTACAAAATCAACTAGAGCGACCATTTTTGGATACTCCATTCTTTTAGGCCCGATAATTCCCAACGCCCCCGCTGCCCGATTTCCAGACTTATACGTAGAACTTACTACACTGAAACCACTCATTTCGGGATATATGTTCTCTCTTCCAATTAGCACTCTTACACCACCACTTCTGATAAGTCTTCTCACAATATCAATGATAATCTTTTTCTCTTCTATTACTCGAAAAATAGCCCTCAACTCTGGATAATCATCTGAGTCTTCCTTAACAGAGGCCAAAATATTAGCCGAACCGTCAAGATATATCTCGGTTTCTTCAGGAGCAAAAACTTGACCCATCAAGCTCTTTGCAGTCTGCACTAAATCAATGTATTTATTAGATTCCTGTTCGATTATCCTATTCATCTCTTCTTTGACTTCGGACAAGCGCAAACCAGAAAGTTTCTCACTCAGCAATTTAGAAATTTTGTATAGGTGACTCCTTTTTAGAGTATAGTCGAGGTGTATCGTTTTTTCCTTGACCAACCCCGCCCTGGTAACAAGAACAGCCAATATGCTCTTATCTCCCACGGGAACCAACTCAATATGCTTAAGGAAACTTTTATGTAGCGTGGGGGCCGTTACAAAACCAGCGTGGTGAGAGACAAGAGACAACATTTTGCTTGTTTTTCGCATGATCTCTTCCAGACTTTTCTTCTCGGCTTGATACTCCTTTTCGATTTGCCTTTCCTCTTCCTGAGTCAGCTCTCGCAACTCCATCAGGCGATCTACATAGAAACGATAACCCTTATCTGTGGGAACTCTTCCCGCCGAGGTATATGGATGAGTCAAATAACCTTCCTTTTCCAGCTCTGCCAGAACATTGCGAATAGTAGCGGAACTAAAAGGGAAATCGTAATCTCTGACAATCATCCTAGAGGCCGCAGGTCTTGCCGTCCTCACATAGTGCTGTATTACTACTTCCAGTATCCTCTTTTTTCGCTCCCCAAAGTCGTTCATATCCATTGTCTGCTCCGAATTAGCACTGTTACCCGTCGAGTGCTAACAAATCATATATAACATAAAAACTAAACTTTGTCAAGTTTAACAGTGCAGTTGTGGTGTTAAAAAGTCTTTTCGAGGGGTTTGTCAAAAAAATCCATTCTCAGCCGATATCTCTTGTCGAAGCAGTAATCTAACCGGAGGAAGAATTAGCCTTCGGAAGGACTCAAGGTTTCAATGCCTGCTGTTGCCCTCTTCTGCCTATTAATATATAACTAAAAATTGGACCCAGAGTAAAAACCCAGAATAGCATGACTATACGTCTCAACGTAGCAACCAAGAGACCTTGAGGAGTTGTTATCTGGAACAACCGCGAAGAAAACACAATGACGGCTTCATTTATTCCCAGAGACCCTGGT
>CAZTSA010000002.1:0-32495 GCA_964616885.1 uncultured Clostridia bacterium | reverse complement strand
TTGAAGCGCTCTCTTTCTTTTCGAGACCTCCTCCTTATTAAACTTCCTGATATTAGCCATATCACTGCCAGAATTACCCAGAAGATTACTTCTATTCTTTCCATGGTCCACTCTATCTTTTGCTTTGTTTTACTTATTGATCAATATTTAAAAGATAGTTTGTGAAGAGCTTTCGGAATTTTAGCCAAAAAACGAGGACCCTCCTCTATTGCGAGGGAATTTGGTGTAGCGAGCATTAGAATTTTTAGCCAAAAATCGAAGATTGTAGCCGCAAAGCGTAAGCTTTGCTTCTTCTTAGCAGAGCTTCGCTCTGCAGCTGCAGAGATTTTTGGCGGTGCTCAAAGAGCAAAAAATTGTCAGCGAGCGAACCAAATCCCGAGCACATTTTACTTCTCCTCAGATTTTTCTGGTCTTCGCGCCAGAGACTCCCTCATTCTTGTGTCGGCTTGAACATTCTTGAGATTATAGTAGTCCATAATTCCAAGACGCCCTTCTCTGAAAGCATGGGCTATCGCTTTAGGAACTTCAACCTCAGCTTCCACAACCTTTGCCCTCATCTCCTGAACAAGGGCTTTCATCTCTTGCTCCCGGGCTACGGCCATCGCTCTCCTTTCCTCAGCTTTCGCCTTAGCTATCTGTAGGTCAGCTTCCGCCCGTCTCTGCTGGAGCTCTGCTCCGATATTCTTACCCACATCCACATCGGCAATATCTATAGAGAGTATTTCGTAAGCTGTGCCGGCATCCAGCCCCTTTGCTAATACTTTCTGAGATATTAAATCTGGATTTTCCAGAACTTTCTTGTGGGTCTCCGCAGAGCCGATGGTAGTAACAATTCCCTCGCCTACTCGAGCAATCACCGTGTCTTCCCCTGCCCCTCCAACCAACCTATCTAAATTTGTTCTCACTGTAACTCTCGCCTTTGCCAGGAGTTGAATACCGTCCATGGCTACAGCATCCACTGTTGATTTACCTTTCGTGGGGTCGGGAGCATCAATTACTTTGGGAATTACGCTCATATGGACTGCCTCCAGGATATCTCTTCCAGCAAGGTCAATTGCTGCACCACGTTGGAAGTTCAAGGGTATATTTGCTTTGTCAGCAGCAATAAGGGCTTGAACTACTCTCATTACATTTCCTCTGGCAAGGTGATGGGCTTCCAGTTGACCGGTCTCTACCTCCAGGCCTGCCTTAACTGCCATAATCTTTGCATTGACTATCAGTGCCGGAGGAATGCCCCTCAGTTTCATTCCCAGGAGATTAAAGATGGAAATGTGGGCACCCGACGCCACAGCTCTAATCCAGATATTCAGAAAGTAGAGGAAAATTATGGCAAAAATAATTCCAACTATTATTACCAATCCAATCAGAAATTGTACCATTTCTCACCTCCCATAAAAGTCTGTATTTTATCATCTACTCGAAAATTGTCAAAATATATTTAAAAGATAGTTCGTGAAGAATATCTGGAATTTCAGCCAAAAAACAAGGACGACTTATTCTCTCCCAAGCAAATCACTGTCTGACCCCCGATGAAATCGGGGGGAGTTTTGATTTGCGCCCTGCGGAGTCCGAAGATTTTTGGCGTCAAGAAATTCCTAAAGGATGAACGAACTATCTTTTAATTCTTTAATTCCTAAAACCCATCTTTCTCCGCACAATTTGAAATTGTGCCTACACTTCTGCTTCTTCTATTCCTCTAACTACAACTCTATTCCCTTCCACCGTCACCACCCTTATCTTAGAACCTTTCGATAGGAATATTCCCTCAGTAACGACGTTGACCTTTCGACCATCTATTAATGCTTTGCCAGAGGGTCTCAAGGTAGTTAGCGAAATCCCGGGTCTCCCTTTTAGGTCTTCTAAATTCTCCGAAATAGGCCTGAATCCCTTTTCTGTGGACTGAAGGAATATTTTCTTGGACAACCTTGTCCTGGTCCCGAACCTCATCACTACATAAACACTCGCCATGGCCAACACCAAACTGCCAACTAAGAAATAGGAGCCTCCAACATTACCGAGTCGAACGAAAGCAATCCATATAGAGCCCACAATCAGAAGGAATCCAATCGTCCCTAGTATCCCCCCGGGAACGAAAACCTCAAGACAAATTAGAACCAAACCCACAAAGTAGAGGGACAAACTTAGCCCCATTTTTCGCCCTCTTTTTCCACTTCCCCGACCATTATCCTATTCCCCTCCACCTTTATCACTTCTACTCGTTTGCCCTTCTCTATAAGTTCGCCTTCGCTGACCACATCCACAATCATATCTCCAAACTGGGCCTTACCTACGGGCCTGAGCATAGTCAGTGTTATACCTTCCCTTCCCATAAATTTTCCCATTTCTAGTGGCGCAGAACGGTATCCTTTTTCTCCCTCTTCCTCTGAAAACAAAACCAATTTGCTTAAAAATGGAATTTTCCCCATAAACCTGAAACTGAGAGTAGCTACCAGGAAGGTCGCCACCAAGGAAGCACCTATAACATAGCTTGCCTGCACCAGGTGGGAAACGTCTACGGGCGTCTTGGGCATAGGATGCTTTACCAGAGCGAGGAAGAGACTGGCTATAATAAGCAGGATACCGGATATTCCCGTAATACCAAAACCAGGAATAATAAATATTTCCACAGCCAGTAAAATTGCACCAACAGTAAACAGAACTGGCTCAATCCATCGGGCCAACCCTACCATATATTGGGCGCCAAAGAAGAGTGCCAGACAAACCAGCCCGATTGTGCCGCTCACTCCCCAGCCAGGCATCCTCAATTCAAAAAATATCCCTAAGAGACCAAAAGTAAGAAGAAGACCACTTACCACCGGATGAGTAAAGAATCTTACCAGACTCTCTGACCAGGTTAATGAAGCTCTCACCACGTGAGCCTTCTCCAACCCGTAAAAAGTGAGAATCTCCTCAATTTTAGAGACCTTGTGCTCTGCCAATTTAAGTTTCAATGCCTCTTCTGTGGTAAGAGTCAGAAGCTTACCTTTCTCAATTACCCCTTCTATTTCCACATCCGGATCCACCATAGCTTCTGCCAAATTTGTCGGGTGGTTATTCCTTTCCGCTGTAGCTTTAAACTCTTTTCGTACATAGGAAATTGTCTTCTCATCAGTAGGCTGGGTCGTGGTAGTTCCTGGAGCAATTGTCACGGGAGTGGCTGCTCCAATGGTACTACCGGGAGCCATGACAATGGATTGACAAGCCAGGCTTATCAGCGCTCCGGCAGATATTGCCCTCTTATTAACAAAGGCGACTGTCTTCATATTACTCTCAACGAGAGTGTCCCTGATTTCAGTAGCTGCGTCAACTCTGCCTCCAAAAGTCTCCAGTTCTAAAATGATACACTGAGCCTCCTTCTCCTTTGCTTCCCGGACTACCCGCCTGACGAAACTTGACAGTCCGAGGTCTATTACTCCTTTAATGGGGACAATGTAAACGTCTCTCTCAGGTTTGCCAAAAAGGTAGGTCTCGCTGAGTAAAATTATCCCCATAATAGCAAGGAGAATATTCTTAATTCTCATGTAAGAGAAAACTCCTCTCTAAATTGCAGATTGTAAAGCCTCCTGTACAAACCGCTCCTCTCCATTAGCTCTTCGTGTTTTCCCACTTCTACAATTCTGCCCTGGTCGATCACAATAATCCTATCTGCTTTTCGGATTGTTGACAGCCGATGTGCTATTACGAATGTTGTGTGATCCTTCATAAGGCGGTCCAATGCCTCCTGAACTAAGAGTTCAGATTCCGAATCCAAGGAGGAGGTTGCTTCATCAAAAATCAGGATTTCCGGGTCTTTGAGAATCGCCCGGGCAATGGCGATTCGCTGCTTCTGCCCACCGGATAATTTAACTCCTCTCTCGCCAATAACCGACTCGTAACCTTCAGGAAGCTTCATTATGAACTCGTGAGCGTTTGCGATACGGGCTGATGTCTCAATCCTCTCAAAGGAAGCTTCCGGGTCACCATAGGCAATATTGTTTCTGACTGTATCATTAAACAGAATTGTTTCCTGTGTTACAATGCCCATCTGCTCTCTCAAAGATTTCAGGGTCACCTCTCTTATATCCTGACTATCAATTGTAATCCTTCCCTTTGTCGGGTCGTAAAAACGAGGGATTAGATTAGCTATGGTCGTTTTTCCACCGCCGCTGGGACCAACGAGAGCCAATAATTCTCCTTTGTAAACCTCAAGGTTAATGTCTTCCAGGACGAGCTCATTATTTCCCGAAGAAGCCTCTTGCGGATAAAAAAAAGAAACTCGTTCAAAGGCTATCTTTTCTCTCAGGGGAGGAAGGACTTTAGCATCGGGAAACTCTACCACAAAAGATTTTGTATCTAAAACGTAGAAAATTCTTTCGCCCGCAGCCAAAGCTTGTTGAACTTGTTCATTTAAACTGGCGAAATTCTTTACTGGTTTATACATGGAAGATATAGCGGCAACAAAGGCGAAGAATGTTCCCATACTACTCTTTCCGCTTATAACCTCATAACCAGCAATAATTAGAACACTTACTAGCCCCAGGGTAGCAATAAACTCCATAACAGGTGACTGAATAGCCACTACACGCATCGCCTTCATAATAATTTTAAAGAAATTACTATTCTCGCTTTCAAACTTTTGGGCTTCCGCTTTCTCCATACAGAAAGATTTGATCATCATTATTCCCAGAATTTTTTCCTGTAGTAAAGAATAGATATCAGCCATTTTCTCCTGACTCTTTTTACTTATCTTCCTCAACCTCTTCCCAAATTTCCTTAGCGGTAAAATAACAAGCGGAAAAACAGCCATAATTACCATTGCCCACCGCCAATGCAAATAGAAGAGAAGTATCGTCAATCCTATTACAGTCAAACCCCCTCGAATTAAATTTGCCGGAACACTAACAATTGCTCTTTGTAGCAACATAACATCATTAGTCAGACGAGAAATAATCTGACCTGTCCTATGACGAATGAAGTAGTCTAAAGACAGGCTTTGCAGGTGGCTGTAAAGCTTGTTTCTTATATCCATTATTGTTCTTTGACCGATATAAGCCATGAGATAAGACTCGTAGTATTCAAATAATCCTTTACCCAGAGCACAAAGAATAATGATCATCATAACATAAGGAATCACCTTTGCGTCCTTTTGAGCAAAGATCTTGTCAAATGTCGGCTTTACCATATACATTAGAAGCGAAGTCAGTCCGGCAACCAAGGCCATACAGACCATCGCTTCAAGGAAGTGTACCCTGTATGGTCTAACATAAACAAATAGTCTCTTTAAGAGTTTCATCAGTTGCTGGTTATAGCCTCCTCCAGAATAATTCTTGCCACTCTCTTAGATGCCCCTCGAGTTCCTAACTTTTCCTTAACCCTTTCCAGCTCCTTTCTAATCTCTTTCATAAGGCCTGGATTGCTCAACCATTGGCAGGCTACCTTAGCGATCTCCTCTGCGCTAGCCTTCCGCTGAATAAATTCCGGAACCACCTTCTTTCCCGCTACAATATTGGCCAAACCAATTCTGGGAATTCTTATCAGAAGCCGCGCAAGAAGATAACTGAAAAGTGAAACTTTATAAACTATAATCATGGGAATGCCCAAACAGGCGTTCTCCAGAGTAGCCGTTCCCGAAGCTACCAGAGCTAAGGTCAGTGTCTTCCTTATATTATAATCTTCGTCCCGCACTACCAGAATTGGAAAAGGCGACCCCTCTTCTTTTCGACTTCTGGAAATCCTCGCTCGATTAAGTCTATTCGTTTCAAATTCTGTTATACGTTCTTTTATGTAACTCATAGGTATGTTGCCCGCCAAAGGCAAGACAAATTGCACTTTCCTATTTTCAGCTATCTTCCGGGAAGCCTCTAAAATAACTGGAAGAAGGCGCTCTATCTCCTGTTTTCTGCTTCCAGGCATGAGTCCAATAATGGGGATATCCGGGTCAAGTCCATACTTTTCACAAACTTCTTCTTTGCTCTTCGTTGGCTGAATGGTATCTAAGAGGGGATGGCCCACAAAGGAAACATCCACTCCGGCTTTCTTATATGTGTCTTCTTCGAAGGGAAATATCACCAGCATCTTATTCACTAATTCCGCTATGTCTTTAATTCTCCCGCGCCTCCAAGCCCAAATTTGCGGACCGATATAATAAATCAAAGGAATTTTTAACCTCTTGGCCAAGCTCGCTACTCTTAGATTAAAACCAGGGTAATCAATCAACACAATCCTGTCCGGCTTTTCCTTTCTCAGGAATTCTTCCGTTTTTCTGTAAATTTGACGAATGGCGGCTATACTATTAATTGCTTCACTAAATCCCACAATCGCTAGTTCCGTAAGTTTATCCAGAAGCCTCACTCCCGCCCTCTCCATCCTTTCGCCACCCAATCCATATATCTCTACCTGAGAAGATATCTCTTTCAGAGCATTCACTAAGTTTGCCCCATGCAAATCTCCCGATGGATCACCGGCTACAATGAATATTTTCTTGACCATTGCTTACCCAGAATTTTCGCTTATCTTTTTGAGAATTTCTAAAGCAATCTCCAGAGCATCCCGACCATGTTTGCCAGAAACCAGGGGCTTCCTTCCTCTCTCTACACACTGAATGAAATGTGTCAACTCCTCTCGCAAGGGGTCCGTCTTCTTCAATTGTGGTCGCGAAATCATCAGATCCTTCATTGATTTGATTTCTTTTCCTTTTTTTTGATAAATTTTTAAACTCTGTTTTACATAATCCAACGAAATATAGATGTCCTTTTGAAATATTCTAATTTTGCGAAACTTTTCCAGGGAAACCCGACTTGCTGAAATACTGGCTACACACCCGTTCTGGAAATTAATTCTGGCATTGGCAATATCTTCATTCTGAGAGAGGACGCTTCCACCGATAGCGTCAATATTTTTCACTGGTGACCTCACCAGATAGAGAACGATGTCAATATCGTGTATCATCAAGTCAAGCACTACCCCGATATTGGAAGTGCGCGGGTCGTAAGGTCCAAGCCTGTAAGCCTCGATAAACTTCGGCTCCTTAATATATTTTTGTGCCTCCAATATTGCACTGTTGAACCGCTCAATATGTCCTATCTGTAAAATCAAATTCTTCTTACGTGCTATTCTTAAAAGGTCTTCGGCTTCTTCCAAGGTGGGAGTAATCGGCTTTTCTATCAGACAATGAACTCCTTTTTCCAGAAAGTCCTTTGCCACGGGATAATGTAAATCGGTGGGTACCACAACACTTACTGCGTCGACCATACCTAGAATTTCTCTATAATTCGCATAGCCAGCTGTATTACATTCTCGAGCGACCTTCTCTCTTTTTTTCTGGTCAGTATCTACGATTCCCGTCAGCTCCACATCCGGTATTTGTGTATATATACGGGCATGATGCGAACCAATATGGCCAACTCCAATCACACCAACTCTAACCACTTTTGTCTCCAGAACGCTCCGATGAATCTGAGCAGTTACCTAAGAGTTAATCCATTTCAAAGATAATTTACCGTATAGAGTCCCCCGATGAAATCGGGGGTCAAATTCATCCCGCCCTTTCGGGCGGACTCCAAAACAAGTTGAAAATTCCTTAGCGATGAGCAAACTATCTTTTAATTCCTAGTTTCCTTATACGCCCACAAGGGCTACACTACATTACGCCCATAAAGGGCTACACTACATTTATTACTTCTGTCGGTTTCTAACTTTTCTCTTCTTTTATTGCCACCAACGAAATGCCATTTTTGTTGGCACTTTTGACCACTTTATCTCTATCCAATAATATTGTGCTTCGCCCGCTAAAGGCAAGAACCCTTGCCTTAGCCTCTTTCAGCACCTGTATTGTCCTCTCGCCCACAATGGGAAGGTCGAATCTCCTGTCCTGCTGGGGCTTACTCACCTTCACTACAACAACATTTCCTCTGCCTAATTTCCCTCCCCTCTTTATAGTGAGGTCCGTTCCCTCCATCCCTTCCACTGCTAAAACAGCTTGATCCTTAACCACCACTGTCTGGCCAATGTCAAGGCCAGCGATCTCTTTAGCCATCTTATGACCAAACTCAATATCGCGCCACTCTTTTTGCGTAGGCTTGCGGCGAGTCAAGATACCGGGAGATGGCAAAAGGTGAGAGAGGTAGGTAGCCGAATCTATCAGTTCTATCCCCTCTCGAGACAGCTCATCAGCCACTGCTCCCAATAAGGAATTAGCTTTCTTATCTTTGACTCCAGCCAAAAGCGCCATAGCTCTTGCATCCAGCTTCACTTCGCTAAAAAGACGTGTGTGTCTAACCTGCCCGGCCATAACCGCCCTGGTTATCCCCTCCTTCTTACAAATCTCAATCAGGTCACCTAATTGTCCTAAATCGACCCAGTGGATTCTATCTACCAAATTTTCCAGGCTGGGATTGGTCTCCTTCTTTATCGCCAAAGCGACTACTTCTACTCTTGCTCTTTTCGCCTCTCGTGCAAAGATTAAAGGAAATCTTCCGTTACCAGCAATCAACCCAATCTTTCGATTCACCATCTTCATTCTTTGCAAATTCCCCTCTCGGATTCTTTGATAAAAGAAATCATATGAAGCAATTCATCTGAAATATTTGGCTCTTTTTCTAGGACATTCAAAGCTTGTGTAGTGTTCAACTTTGAGCGAAAGAGAATCTTGTACGCTCTCTTCAGTTGGGCCTTAACATGCTTGGGAAAATTGTTTCTTTGTAGCCCTACAGTGTTAAGTCCAAAAATCCTGATGGGTGTGCCTGCTGCCATACAATATGGAGGGACGTCCTTCGCTGCCCGAGACCCCCCGCCCACAATCGCCAATGTACCAATGCGGACAAACTGGTGGACTGGAGTTAGCCCTCCTATAATAGCCTTATCTTCAATTACCACGTGGCCAGCCAGAGTAGCAACGTTAGCCAGAATTGTGTTAGAGCCAATCACACAGTCATGGGCGATGTGAGCATATGCCATTATGAGATTGTTATCTCCAATCGTCGTCTCTCCTGTAGAAGTCGTTCCCCGGTTGATGGTTACATACTCGCGTATTATATTATTATCGCCAATTATAACCTTGGTTTCCTCTCCTGAATACTTCAGGTCTTGGGGTAAATTTCCAATTATGGCTCCTGTACATATCTGACAATTTTGGCCAATTTGAGCATCCCCTTCGATTACTACACGAGCTCCAATCTTAGTACCTTTGCCAATTTTTACGTCGGGCCCGATAATTGCATATGGACCGATGTCTACGTCCTCTCCAATTACGGCATCCGGATGAACCAAAGCTGTTTTGTGAATGTTCATTTTCCCCCCAAAGTTGGTAACATATCAGCTCCTTATTTTTATCTGACCCACTGCCCTTTTCCATTACCCCTTTAAGAAAATTCGCTTAGTAATTCAATTGAGACTTTCCCTTCTCCACAACTCTTCCCGCCGTCTATGCATTCATAGGGAAGCCTTCTCTGCCCAGTCTACCGGTCTACCAACGAGAACATAAATTCGGCCTCAGCCACTAACTCATTCCTGACATATGCCTTACCTTGAATCTTACCTCCCCTTACCCTGGCTCGCGTAACTTCTACCTCGAGCTGCAACTGATCTCCAGGGAAAACCGGCTTACGAAATTTAACCTCCTTAATCGCCATAAAATAGGGCAATTTCTTCCTGAGTTCTGAACGGGCCAAGAAGAGAACGCAGGAGGTCTGCGCCATTGATTCTACAATTAGAACGCCTGGCAAAATCGGATAGTTAGGAAAGTGCCCCCTGAAGTAGTCCTCATTGATTGTTAAATTCTTAAATCCCACTGCTTTCGTCATATTTTCTGACATGATTATTTTATCCACAAATAAGAAAGGAGGGCGGTGCGGAATTATACTCTGAATCTCTTCCAAACCCAAAACTTTTCCTCCAAAATCCTCTCCCTGAAAAATCCTGGTCGTCCGACGAGCAGTAGATCTCTCCAGGATTTCACCCAACTTTCTAGTCAAAGCGATGTTAGCAGCATGCCCGCAGCGAATAGCAACGATGTGTGCCTTTATAGGCTTTCCAATCAAGTAGATGTCTCCTATTAGGTCCAGTATCTTATGTCGAACAAATTCATCACCAAATCTGAGGTCCTTATTATGAATACCGTTCTGCCCAATTACTACTGCATTGTCCAGACTTCCCCCACGAGCCAACCCGCGGCGCTTTAGTGATTCGATTTCGTGCTCAAAGCAGTATGTCCTAGCTGGAGCAATCTCCTTTTCGAAAATTTCTTTAGTTATAGTGAACGAGCCATATTGACTCTTCAAAATGGGATGCTTGTAATCGATGGTAGCAGATACTTTAAATTCTTCCGACGGCAGGACAACCAGATGTACATCCTCGTTAGAAAACCTGACAGGCTCAGTTATGACAAAGTAGTCTTTCTCTGTATTCTGTTCCTCAAAACCAGCCTTTTCCAAAGTCTCTACAAAAGCCATCCCGCTACCATCAGCCACAGGCGGCTCATCAGCGTTCACTTCAACGACAAGATTATCTATACCCAAACCGCATAAAGTAGCCATAATATGCTCTACCGTCTGAATATGGAAACTGTCATTGCCCAGAGTGGTTCCTCTGGCTACACTTATAACGTTCTTTATATTAGCTTCAACTTCGGGCCTGCCTGGTAGATCCGACCTTACGAATTTTATGCCAGAATTGGGCGGCGCTGGCTTGAATGTCACTGAAGTTATGTTCCCTGTGTGTAACCCTATTCCCGAATAAGTGCTCTCTTTTTTTATGGTTCTTTGTAAATCCACGAAATTTCCTCCTTTTTTGCACGGTTAAAACCGTGCCTACAAATTTCCCTCCCGTTGTAGGCACAGATTCAATCTATGCAAAACCTAATCGTGACCATTCTGCAGCTACATTCCTGAAAGGGTTGACCGACCCAACCCGGTTTACTTTATCTTCTTTCTTATTTTCTCTATATCTTGTTTTAGCCCTTTTATCTCTTCATACAGTTTTGGTAATCTATTCAATTGAGCATTTATCTCTTTCGCTTTCCTGTGTTCACGGGCTGGATAGCCAGAAACAATGGTATTGGCTGGCACACTTTTGGTAACCCCTGCCTGCGCACCAACAATCGCATTATTGCCAATGGTAATGTGGCCAACCAGACCTGCCTGGCCAGCCAGGATTACATTATCGCCTACCTCGGTGCTGCCAGAGATACCTACCTGAGAAACTATGAGGCAATTTTTGCCTATTCTAACATTATGTCCAATCTGGACAAGATTATCAATTTTCGTCCCCTCACCAATGGTGGTCTTCCCCAGGGTTGCCCGGTCGACGGTAACATTTGCTCCAATTTCCACGCCATTTTCAATTTCAACAGTTCCTACCTGGGGAACCTTATGGTGTTTTCCCTTTTCAGTCGCATAACCAAAGCCATCCGAACCAATTACTGCACCCGGGTGAATAATCACATTGTCGCCTATAATAACTTCTTCCCTCACTGTAACGTTAGAATAGAGTAGCGCGTCCTTCCCCACTACCACTTTATCTCCGATGTAAGTCCCCGGAAAAATTACAGTCCTGTCTCCAATCACCACGCCATTTCCAATAACTACGTAAGCTCCAATCGCAATATCCTCACCCAATTTTACTCCCTTGCCAAGAATGGCGGTCTTGTCTATTCCAGCAGCTGGTCTTTTGGGAGGAACCAATAGATTGATTATTCGAGAAAAAGCTAAATAGGGATTTTTTGTTCTTACCGAAGGAATTTTTGGTAGCTCAATTTCCTCCCCAATGATAATAGCTGAAGCTTTGGTCTCAGATACCTTACTCCTGTATCTGGGGCTTGCCAGGAAAGTAATCTCACCCTTCTTTGCTTCAGTCAGACTACCCACTCCTTCAATGACCAGATTGCCATCACCCGAGAGCTGGCCGTTAACAACCTCAGCAATTTCCTTTAAAGTCATTCCCATTAACCCACCCCGCGTTCAACAAATTCTTCCTTACGGACTCCTTGCGAAAGCAAGGCCGAGCACATTCCTACTCACTTAAATTCAATTTCTTTATGACCTTTTCCGTAAGGTCATTATCCATTGCGCTATACAAGACATTTTTCTTGTCCAGGACAACAGCATAACCTTCAGCCTGGGCAATTTCCTTAACCACATCGTAAATCTTTCCCAAAATCTGGCGAGTTATCTCTTCCTCGAGCCTGGCTAACTCCTGTCCTGTCTTCTCTGTCAGTTCATCAAGTCTTTTCTTCTTTAGTCTAATTGCTTCTTCAGGCAGTTGTTCGCGTACAACTGGAGCGGTAGAAATTTCTATCTTCTCCTCTCCGACCAGCCCAGTAATAGCTACTGGCTCCACCCTTTGCCTCTCTTTGCTGGCAAGTTCCAGCTCTCTTATTTCCTTTTCCAGGGTGGTTATCTCGTTCCTCCTCGACTTAATTTCTCTTTCAATCCTTTCTTTCGCTTGTTTAGTACTTTTATATTCATTAAATATTCTTTCTATGTCTACGTAAGCGATTCTTTCCGAGGAAAGCATTACTGCTCTTACGCCCGTAAGTGTGGAAGGGAAAAAATAGAAAAGGTAAAAAAGGAAAAAGAAAAACAAAATTTTTTTCATGCTGGACTCCTTGCTGAAACAAGGTTATTCCTCCCTTTCGGGAGGACTCCAAAAGATTCCGATTCTTAGAAGGACTGACCTATTGTGAAATACCATTGGGATTTGTCTTCTCCGGGTCTATGATTTAATCCATATCCCCAATCAAGACGGACGGGGAAAATAGGGGTTTTGAACCGGATTCCCGCTCCTATCCCAACCTTCAATTGATTAAGATTGTCGCCTATGGTAAAGTTCACATCTCTTTTACTCCAGCTTCCTCCCATATCAATAAAGAGTGCTCCTTGTAAAACCGTGCCACCTTTCTCCATAACTATGGGAAACTTATATTCAATATTACTCACAAACATTATCACGCCTCCGTCGGGAGGGCCAATCTCTCTGTAATCATAGCCTCTCACGCTATCGGCTCCGCCCACATAGAACCGTTCATAAATTGGCACTCCTGTAGAGGGAGGGAAACTGCTGACAATGGCATACCTCAATTGGGCTGCCAGGACAAATCTCCAGAATGTGGGGAAATACCAACTGCTGGAGACAGAAGTCTTAACGAAATCGGTATCCCCTCCCAGAATACCCCCAGAGAACTCAAAAGAGATAGAATTGCGGGAACCTCTGGAAGCGTCAAATATATTATCCCTGCTGTCTCTTACGAGATAAGTGGTAAAATTACTGCTATCCTTTTTCCCTTCATAAATTTCGAAGTCAGAGATGGCGTCGTATATTTTTACCCGTTCATACGTGTAAGTGAAGTAGAGACTGAGAATATCTGTTAGATGGGGACCCATTCTGATATCTCCCCCAGTTCTCCTCTCTCTATAGTAGTCTCTGTCTCTGTCTGTATTGTAGACATCGACACCAAAAAGGACATGCCTTCCCAAAAACCACGGTTCAGTGAAACCCAGCTGGTAATTGGTCTTTTTCTTACCGAACTCCAGCATTAAATCCAATCTCTGCCCTCTACCAAAAAGGTTACTCTGAGTAATTTGAAAGGTCCCTAAGAGTCCATCTTGTGAGCTGTACCCTGCCCCGATACTGAGTAATCCTGTCCTTTGCTCGGTTACCTGGCACATAAGGTCTGCTTTATTAGGGTCATTAGTTTCACCAATCTCAATTACAACATCCGAGAAAAAGCCCAGATTATACAACTTTTCCTGTGTCCGCCTTATCTTCTTGACATCGAAGGGATCTCTTTCCCTTACCAGGAACTCCCGTCTAATTACATAGTCTTTAGTGATAACATTCCCTTCTACATAGATTCGGTCAATATAGACTACCCCGTCCTCATCTATAGATATCAGGATATCTGCTTCCTTTCTCTCATCATCGGCAAGGTATTCCGGGTTGAAACGCATCCGGATATACCCTTTTTCCGCATACCGTTCCTGAATATTAGACAGGCTCGTCTCGAACTTTGCCTGACTGAAAATCTCTCCCTTTTTCAGTTCAAACTCCCTTTCCAGCTCCTCTGCATTAAATACATAATTGCCCTGGAATCGTACATCTCCAACTGTATATTTCAAACCTTCGTAAACAAAAAGGGTAACAAAAATCTGCGTTCTCTGCTCATCATAAATGACTATAGGTGTTCCCAGGTTAACTTTCAGGAACCCTCTGGTTTTGTAATAAGCTTCTATCATTTTCAGGTCCTCGTCCAGCAGTTCCTGTTTAAAAAATTTCTTCCTCTTAGTCTTCATTTTTTTCTTTATCTTTTTTGTGTCGAATGTTTCTACCCCGACTAAATTGACTTTCCCTATCCTGATTTGTGCACCTTCTGTAATGAAGAATGTCACTATCAGCATACCACTCTTTTCATCTACCGCTGTATAGGGTTCAACTTTCACATCCGCATAGCCTTTCTCCTTATAGAGAGTAACAATCTTCTCAGCATCTTCTTGCATTTTTCTATTATCAAAGGATTCGTTCTCTTTCGACTCTATTTCCTTTTCTAATTTACTATTAGAAAACTCTTCATTCCCCTTAAATTCTATTCGTTTAATCAGGGGCTTCTCCGTCACAATGTAGGTAACATTTACCCCTCCCTCGACCTCAGTAACTTCAATTTCAATATTCTCAAAAAAACCAAGTTCGTATATGTTTTGCAAGCCCTCACTTACTGCTTCTTCTGAATATTCATCGCCCTTTTTTATATCCAGAGCTTTCAATATTTTCTTAGTTTGCACATTCCTATTCCCAGTTATCTCAATCTGTCTTATCTGTACGGGGTCAGAAAAGAGATAACCTGAAAGAAAAACTATAAAGAAAAAAAACAAAAATATTGATTTTCTCTGCATCATTTTCAAATTATCCACTCCACCACTTTTTCAACATAGTATCAAATTTCCCCTGAAATGTAAATATTTAAAACCTTATTTGTCTTTCTACTCCAAAATATCTCTCCTCTTCTCCCAATTTGCCCTTTAAAGAAACACCTCTTTTAAGCCTATATAGCAGTTCCACTTCATGTCGCAATTCGAGCCTGTTTAACAATCCTTCCTGGAATTGTAACTTATAACCTAGGTATAGGTTACTGCTTAAATACTTGCCTAAAGTAATTCTTGTGCCCTCCAAAAGGCTACTTCTCTCTTCTCCTTCTCCGGGTTGTCGAGAGTTCAATTTTTCCCCTGTGTTCTGAGCAAGTGCGGTGTCCACCCTAACCACATCTACCAAGCCAGTCGATCTCAAAATTGATCTAATCAATGGGCTGGCCAAGCTACTATCTATTAACTTCAATAGTTCCCTCCTTAATAAGGCGTCCCCTTCCTGTGCCGAGAACCTCAAGGAATCTAAACCGGTAGCCTTATTGAGTGCTTCCTCCTGGGTCATTTCAGGGTCACTTCTCGAGCTAAATTTCGGCTTAATCTTTCCCCATTTCCCTCTTTCTACAACCAGGATAATGGTATCGTCTTCCACCGGGCATTCCGCCGTAGTTTCTAAAAAAAGCTCATCATTTATACACTCCACAGTTGTTTCTTTTACGCTGAAGGTAGCTCCCAGATAACTTAGCTCTCCCTTAATAGCTGTAAGCGCTCCATTCACTGTCAAATCTTTGCTCGGGCCATCGAGTCTCATCTGGCCTCGTAGCTGGACTTCGGCGAACGTATTCTCATACCAGGTGTTCTTGCCAGCTTTAATCTCCAAATTCCAAACCGCGGGTTTCAGAAAATCCAAATTTAGATCCTTCGTGTCTTCGGCTCTGGGAGGGTAAGTGAAGTGGGCATTTTCCAACTCTATTGCTCCGTCCAGGTGATATGACTTGCAGGTTCCATATGTATGTATCTTCCCTTTTAATTCGAGCGAACAAGGCACCTCAGAAAGGAGACGGCCAAAAAATGAACTCTGAGGTATCTTCAGAAAAGGTATTTTAAGAGGAATGCCATGGGATCCCATATTCTCAAAAACCACATTGAACTTATCCGGCATCCACCCGGCCAGGGTTACATTTCCTTTAAAGCTCATTTCTCCTTTCTCCATCTTGCCATTAATCCAATTGATAAGTATGTTACTATCTTTGACAACGATATCGCAGGTCAAATCATCTATCCTCTTAAATACCTGTCGGCCGTATACAGTAGCCTTGTCGATACGAAAATATCCATTAACAAGGGGCTGCTGTAATTCTCCGGTAATATGAAGGGAAGCCTTTACTTCTCCTTTTGCATCACTTATTTCCCTGGAGAGAACGCGCAACACGTCCGCCTTGCTATCAAACATTTCTAAAGATAAGTCTATTTTTCTCCCATCTTTATCTTCTTTTGGATAAGGAATAATTCCCCAGCATTTGACATTAAATACTCCATTCTTATTCACCGTCAATTCATTCAGATTTATGATGCTGCTATCGGCGTTAAAAAGAGCCTTGAAATCATCAAATAGAAGTTTTCCTATAGAGCCATTGATGATATTTATTGCCCCCCGCACCGATATAGAATCGTATTTCTTTCCTTCTTCTCTTCTTATAGAAGCCCGGCTAATTTTGAGATTGAATCCACTCTGTCCTTTAATTGGAACTCTTAAATCAAGAAGCTGTCCTAAAAGACTTGCGGCGATTCGCCCCTCTTTACCGTGTACCGTTACATCGATTGGTCCCGAAAGGTCAACATTCCCCACAATAGTTACCAGTCTATCCTTTCCCTGGAAAAATTCGAGTAGTCTTATGTCGAAGTTATGCAGGCGAGGGAAATCTATCTCTCCTAAAAGTTGAAAAGTTTCATGCGCAACCGGCAGGAAAAATAGCTTCCTATCCTGGTAAGAGAGCTTCAACATCACCCTTCGGAAATTGTGGCGATTCACCCACATGTCTCTCGTGGTAAGCATAACCTCGAGGACAGGGAAATCCTCTGAGAAATTGGCGACTCCCTTCAACTCAGCATCGCCAAAGATAGACATTCTTGCAAAATTTATATTACGAAACTGGCTAACCAGCGAAAAGTTGACTATCTTCTTGGACCGAGGGAACGTAACTCTGCTTTCTGGAGCAAGCCGGAGGAGACTCTGTCCGAAACTTGCAGAAAAAGAATCGAAGACTAACTGCATCCTTTCACCTTCGTCCTCAAGAACTTTCTCAATCCTGAACTCTGTTTCCAGAGCGTCTGCCCGGAGATTATTAACTCCAATACCCTTTGTCTGCAAAGCTACTTTCAAGCGAGGCCTCTTGAAATCACCTCGGAGCTGAAAATTTCCGTTAATCTTTCCGAAACTCTTCAAGTTACTGTCAGGAAATAAGCCTTGCACACTACTCAGATCCATATCGTTTACCGCGGCAGTAATTTCCAGGGCCTCAAGTTTATGGAAATCTATCTTGCCTCTGGCAATGACTGTGCCCCCTGGGGTAAATTTCAATTCTGCTGATCCCAAATTTAGTTCTTTTCCATCATAATTAAACATTGACTTAAAAATAAAATTTGTAGTCGAAAAAATTCCTTGTTCGATATCTATGTAACCGTTGACCTGGGGATTTTCCAGAAGGCCACTAAAAATAATCTTACTATGCAGCTTTCCCTTTACTTCATTAAGGTAATTAAGAGAAGATTTCTCTCTCCCCGTTTCCAACACCAAGCGCAGAAAATGGGAAACTCTCGTGCTATCCACTTCTATACCGCCTGTCACGGTCTTCTGTTTAACTAATTCAATCTTTAGGTCGCCCTGCAAATCACTCCCACAACGGAAAGAGGAAAAATGGGCAAGTTCTCTATTCAGGGAAAGGTTGGCACTGATTGTTCCCAACGGCTCTCCGTTATATTCGAAATCCTTACCCGAAAAGGAACCAGCAATTTTCCAGTCCTTCATCCACAGTAATTTACCTCGAAAATTTAGGCTGCCAGTAACTCTATTTTCCCTCGGTTTTCTCCAGGATATTGCTAATTTACTTTCAGAATCTGCACCTGCTTTAACCAATTTTCCAGAAGAAAAATCTAACGGATAATTTCGCCATTCGGTATCTATATTTATCTTATTCTGGCTATCCCTTCTCATCCCCATTTGGGCAGAACCTCTTACTTCTCCCGTGCCACTTGAAAAATGAAATTTATCCACGCTCAGTCCCTCATCATCTATGTTAAACCCCAAAGCTAACTCGTCTAAAGACAGCTCTCCAGCTGTGGCTTGGACAATGGAAACTGCTCCTTTAGCTCTAACATTCTCCCACCAAAGGTTACCCAGATAAAGGTTTGAAAAATCAATTTCACCCCGAAGACTCCCTCCTACGCTTGTTGGGTTGCTCCCCTCACCAGAAAACAGGGCGGAGATAAACTTCAAGTCGCCACCTGTGGTTCTTATGGCACCACTGGCAACGGGTATTCGCCCGTCAAACCTTATAGTTAAGTTCATAGAGTAGACATCATTGAGTTTAAAGGAGTTAACTCCTAAAACTCTCTCCTTGTATTGGACCTCAGAATTAAATTCCATTATTTCCTTCATTACTTGTAAGTTGCTGCTCCACACTTTTCCCGAAATCTCGGGAGAGTTAATCGTTCCTCCAATTCTGCCAAGGAAATTTACTTTCCCTTTAGGTCCGTCGCTCCGTTGGCGAGGCCAAGGCAGATATCCAGCTTCTACATAGGAATCCAGAACTGTTAGCTCCAATTTCCTGGCACCAAGAAGTCCAATCTGTCCCTGCAAAGCGATTCTTAACCGCTCTGAAGCCGTAATTTCTAATATAGAAATACCTATGGCTTCTCTACTCAACGAGAGGGAAGTACTTACATTATAGTTATTTCCAATAGTATTAGCGTTTATTTCAAGTTTTCCCTTTGCATAATTCAAAAATCCCGAGACAGACCCTAAGGTGGCTCTTAGGAATTCCACCTCGTTTAAGTCTATTCTTCCCTTAGCCTGCAATTCGGCAGGTTTACCGAAAATATTACCAGAAATAGACCCTTTGCCCTTTGCTTTATCTGTCCAATCTGGTGGAAAGAGATTTCGCAGATCGACTTCACGCAAAGCAAAATCCACGTCCAGATAAGGCTGACCAATATCTATCTTCCCAGAAAGAACGAGGCCTCCCTCATAAATTTTGCCCTGCAGGTTCGTTATTCTCACTATCCTATCCTGGTAGAGGAACTGACCTTGAAATCCCTCGACCGCTCGGCCTGCAATTTTAGCCTCAGAGGAGAGGAACCAGCCCTTTAATTTGGGATTGGACAAGCTCCCAGATATATCCACTGATAGTTTCACTGAACCTTCTAACGGAAGAAGGCTGCTAAGCTTATTCGCCTTCAGAATTTCTGAAAGTGTAGGAAGCCCCAGATTAGCCGAAAGAGTAATCCCGAGAGCAGGTTGGAAAAGGTAGCTCTGAATGCCACCACTAATCGTCAATTCCCATCCTCGATACCGGAGAGCTATTCCTTGGCTGCCCGCTCTGTAATTATCAAAAACGATGCTTCCCCGGATGTCTGTTAATGTATGAGACGACCATCGACATGACACCCGTGCCACAGCCAATTCGCCAGAGAAGGAGAGAATCTGGAGAAAATCTCTGACCCGCTCTCGGTCTCGAGGCATAAATGTTGCCATCTCAGCAATCCTGGAACAATTTTCCTCATTGAGAGCGGTCTTCACATCCAGAGAAAAATTACCTTCGCCAGCCAATACTCTAAAATCCGGGCTGGAGAGAAATAGACTACTATAATTTGCCAAGTCTAAACCGAAAATATTTAGGTTAAGGCTTAGCTCTCTTGTCTCCTCATTATATGTGCCCTTCAATTTTATCTTATCATTCCTGCTTTGGTTACTTTTCCCAGAAAAATTAAAATATATTTGTGAAGACAATTTTTCAACACGCTGTGCCCTTTCCCGCCAAGGTAACCGATGGCTTCTCTCTCTATTACTGAGAATCCCAGACACATCTCTTATCTCGAACTTTTTAATCTCTTCTCTCACATCTTCAATTATGATGTTTCCGTCCGCAATTACAATATCGGGAAGGTTAGACAGAATCGGGCTTTTGGGGAAGGAGGCTGGAAGGAAAAAATTCGCCTTATCCGTGCGATTAGTCAAAAAGAAATGGGGGGATTTGAGGATGACTTTTACTATGCACTTTCCAAGGTTTTGTTTTGCCAGCACAATGAGAAGGGGATTGTAATTAATGGTGACTTTCTCACAGACCAAAACCACCCCCTCTGACAATTCCCTGTCACTAGCTATAGCAACATTTTGTAAGGTAATTCGATTGACAATGTTGGTACTAATTTTGCCAATAGCGACTTCTCTATCCAGGGTCTTTTTTAGCTCAGCTTCAACATAAGTCTTCATTATTCCGGACAAAGTTCTCGTTGTGCTGGCTAAATATACCAATCCCAGAGCTAAAACGAAAATACCAATAAAAATAATAGCTCTTTTCAAAATTACCTTTTTCACTCAACCTCCAAATCCAAGTTATTATATACCTTTCGACCTCAAATTGCAAGAAAAAAAATGGAATGCTTCTGGAAAAGGAGGATGGAAATTCTTCCTAAAGGGAGGATTTTAATGAGAGGAAAGCCGCGATGAAGTCCAAAGTGTCCACAAATTGAATCTGTGCCTATAACGGCACAGATTCTGAATTCTGCAGGCCCCGATTTTCAATCGGGACAACTAACGCTCCAAAAAAATCAAGACCCCGGAAGCTTAAATACTATTTTGCCTTCAACAGAATCGGCAACAACTTTTGTCTCTGGTTTTATTTTTTTAGCCAGGATTTCTTGAGCCAGGGGGTCCTCAAGGTATTTCTGAATTGCTCTACGGAGAGGACGCGCCCCAAACTGGGGGTCGAAGCCCTTTTCCACAAGAAAGTCCTTGGCTCCGTCAGTAACCTCAAGAGAGACTGCTTGTTCAGCCAGTCTCTGCGTTACTTTCCGCAGCATTAAGTCAACAATATTTCTCACATCTTCTTTACTCAGAGGATGAAAAACTATGCTTTCGTCAATTCGATTCAGAAATTCTGGGCGAAAAACCTTTTTCATCTCATCCAGAACTTTCTTCTTCATATCCTTGTAAGTCTGTTCCACCTCCTGGCTACTCACAAATCCCAAGGTCTTGCCTCCGGTTATTTCTCTCGCTCCAATATTCGAGGTCATGATAACTATGGTGTTCTTAAAATCTACTTTATGACCCAAGCTGTCAGTTAGCTGCCCGAAGTCGAAAATTTGAAGTAATACGTTGAACACATCTGGATGAGCCTTCTCAATCTCATCCAGAAGTACTACCGAATAGGGCTTTCTGCGAACCGCCTCCGTAAGCTGGCCGCCTTCCTCGTAACCCACATATCCCGGAGGAGCCCCGACGAGCCTGGAAACGTTGAACTTCTCCATATACTCGGACATATCCAATCTCACCATAGACTCTTCATCACCAAACATAAACTCAGCCAAAGCTCTTGCCAGTTCAGTCTTTCCTACTCCTGTAGGCCCGAGGAAGATAAAAGCACCTATAGGGCGAGAAATATCTTTTAGCCCCGTACGTGAACGACGCACTGCTTGAGAAATAATCCTTATTGCCTCGTCCTGAGCAATAACTCTTTTGTGTAAAGCTTCTTCCATATGTAGCAGTTTCTCCGTTTCCTTTTCAGTCAACTTAACTACCGGAATCCCGGTCCATTCAGAGACAATATGAGCAATATCCTCTTCCGTAACAGTCCCTTCTGTCTTATCCTTTTTTTGCTCCCAGGACTTCTTTGTCTGTTGCAGTTCTTGTTCAATCTTTTTCTCTTCGTCGCGCAACCTGGCAGCTTTTTCAAACTCCTGGGCGGCAATCGCCGCCTTCTTCTCCTTACTCACATTTTCTAATTTTCTCTCGATTTCTTTTAGGTCAGGAGGTTTTGTGGTTGTCTGAAGCCTTGCTCGTGAGCCAGCCTCGTCGATCAAATCGATTGCCTTGTCCGGTAGAAAGCGATTGGAAATGAACCTCTGAGATAGCGTAGCCGCAGCACGGAGCGCCTCGTCAGTGATTTCAACTCTATGATGAGCTTCGTATCTATCCCTTAATCCCTTCAAAATATCAACGGTCTCCTCTACTGTCGGAGGGTCGATTGTCACCGGCTGAAACCTCCTTGCCAGAGCAGCATCGTGCTCGATATGCTTACGATACTCATCGAGAGTAGTAGCACCAATACATTGCAATTCTCCCCTTGCCAGCGCTGGTTTCAACATGTTGGAAGCATCTATCGCCCCTTCAGCAGCCCCAGCCCCGACCACAGTGTGAAGTTCATCGATGAACAGAATCACGCTGCCTTCAGATTTACGAATTTCATCTATTATTTGCTTCAATCTCTGTTCGAATTCACCTCGGTATTTGGTACCAGCTACAACTCCGGCTAAATCGAGAATCAAAACTCTCTTATTCAACAGAATTTCCGGCACGTTTTTGTCAGAGATTTTCTGTGCCAGTCCCTCAACGATAGCGGTTTTTCCCACGCCGGGGTCGCCAATCATTACCGGATTATTTTTGGTGCGTCTGCAAAGTATCTGAATTAACCTCTGGATCTCCGTCTCCCTGCCGATTACTGGATCGAGTTTTCCTTCACTGGCCAATCTCGTCAAGTCCCGCCCGAAAGCGTCCAGCGTAGGGGTTCTGGTTCTCCTCTTCTCTTTACCGGGTATATCATGAGTCGCACTTTCACCCAGGAGATTTACAACCTGTCCTCTTACCAATTCTAAACCAGCCCCCAGACTTTCTAGAACCTTAGCCGCCACACCTTCTTCCTCCCGGATCAGTCCTAACAGCAGATGTTCTGTCCCAACATAATTGTGGCCCATATCCTGTGCTTCCTGCACAGCCAATTCCAGAACCTTCTTTGCCCTGGGAGTAAAGGGTACTTCCCCCACCAGCAGAATGTTGTCGCCAGTTCCTACCATCTTTTCCACTTCTCTTCTCACCTTTTTCAAATCTATGCCCAAATCCTGCAACACCTGTGCAGCCACGCCTTCTCCCAAGGCTACCAATCCCAAAAGGATATGTTCAGTGCCAAGATAATCGTGGTTCAGTCTCTTTGCCTCCTGCTGAGCCAGAAGAATAGCCTTCTGCGCCCTTTGAGTAAATCTATTTAACATTTTAACTTACCTCCTTCACATGAGCAAAAGATAGTTTTGAGGAGCTTTAAGGAATTTTAGCCAAAAAATAAGGATTTCTATTTCGCCCCAAAAGCAAATCGCTGTCTGACGAGCCCCGAGAAATCGGGGCGAGGAGTTTCGATTTGCGCCGGGCTAAGTCCGAACTTTTTTGGCGTTAAGAAATTCCTCCAGCGACGAAAAGCTATCTTTTGTGAATCAGCTGTTTGTCTATTTCCCGGTTTTTAATTTTTCTCTAATCATCTCCGCCCGGATGAAATCCCGTCTCGACGGCGATAATTCTTTGCCAACCGACTCCTGAACATGGGCTGGCTGAGTCAAAATCATGAGTTCATTCAATGTATCCAATTCAGTATCCAGTTCAAGGTCAAAATACACGCCCAACCTAACCTTTGATAGAAGCTCCATCGTCTCAGCAAAACTTATCTGCCTGGCGTTAATCAACACTCCGTAAGCGCGATATATCGTATCCATAACTTTTCCTTTATTCTCTTTAGAAAGGGCGTTTCTTCCTTTGATTTCATAATCGATAACCTGTTTCACAACTCTCTCAAGATTATCAATTATTCCCTCTTCATTGGGACCCAAGGTCACCTGGTTGGAAATCTGGAACAGATCTCCCATGACTTTAGTTCCTTCTCCATAAAGTCCTCGAGCGACCATTCCAATCTTGTTTAAAGCCTGCAAGACTTTGTTTATTTCTTCATTCATCACCAAAGCAGGCAGGTGCATCAAAACGGAAGCCCTCATCCCCGTTCCCGTATTTGTGGGGCAGGCGGTAAGATAGCCCACCTCGGAGGAGAACGCATAGTCGAGCCTCTTGTTCATCTCTTCATCAATTCGCTTCAAAATATCCCAGGCTTGCTCAAGTTGCAACCCCGGCTGCATTCCCTGAAGGCGCACATGGTCTTCTTCATTTATCATAAGGCTAAGAAGCTCCTTATCTCCGATAACTAAACCCCTGACCCCGTTCCCTCGGGAATGCTCATAACTAATCAAATGCCTTTCTAACAAAAACTGCCTATCTACCCCGTCGAACTCTTGCAAATCGAGGATGGGAGCTCCCTTAAAATATGCAATTTCCTCACAGACAGCCCTGATTTTCTCAAAAGATTCTTTCTGCTCTTGCCTGGAAGCCTTCTGAGGAAAGGGGATTCTATTCAAATTTCGAGCCACCCTGATTCGTGAAGAAATTGCAATTTCAGGAGAGTTTCCTCTACTTTCCAGCCACCCGATCTTCTGTTTAAGCATGTTTTGCAGTTGCATTATTTTTTATTTTCCAGCTCCTTTATCTTATCTCTTATTACTGCTGCCCTTTCATACTCCTCTTTTTCTACTGCGGTTTGCAGTTCTCTACGCAATTCCACTATCTTTTTCACCTTTTCACCGACCCCCACTTTTTCCAGAGGGACAAGCCCTGTATGTCGGACTGAACCATGGAGTCTCTTCAACAGCGGCACAAGCTCGTTCTTGAAAGTTTTATAACATTCAGAACAGCCCAATCTTCCTGAGTTCCTGAAATCGTCATAGGTTGCCTTGCAGTTGGGGCACCTTCTCGCCACCTTTGGCTTCTCCAAAGTGTAGGGAGCTCCAATTTCACTAAGCCCTGCTAAAAGTGATGCGAGAGCAAAATGGGGGCCCTCGAAAAATGACTCGTCCAGAGAAGGGAACACGATCCCCTTTTCTTTCGCACACTCCTGGCAGAGATGAGATTTGGTCACTTTATTATTGAGAATCTGGGTAAAATGTATTGTGGCCTCATTCTTTTTACACTCATTACAAAGCATAATCTTTCTCCCCACTTATTCACACGCCGTTTATCGCACTACGCCTAGCACATACTGCTTGATCTCTAATTTCTAATATCTAATTTCTAATTTGGAATTTGGGATTTGGAATTTGAAATTTGAAATTTGAAATTTGAAATTTCTAGTATATCTCCACACCTTCATTTTTTGTTAAATCTCTAAATTCCTTAATTAGCCAATTGGTAATCTTTCCGGGCTCACCCTGGGCTATCTGTCGCCCATCAATTTTAACCACAGGAATCACTTCTGCGGCTGTGCCCGTCAAGAAACACTCATCTGCATTGTACAGATGGAATCGAGTAAAGACTTCCTCCCTTACCACAAGCTTTAATCTTTCTTTTGCCAGCTCCATTACTGTTTGACGGGTAATGCCTGCGAGCACACCTACGAAAAAAGGAGGAGTAATTAAGACGCTATCTTTCACGATGAAAATGTTATCCCCCGTACATTCTGCAACGTAGCCATCCTTATTCAGCATTACAGCTTCAGGCATATTCTGTAAGTTCGCTTCAATCTTAGCTAAAATGTTATTTAGATAATTTAGCGATTTTATCCGCGGGTCTATTGCTTCTGGAATATTTCTCTTTGTAGCCACAGTAACCAACTCTAAACCCTTCCTGTATAACTCTTCTGGATAGAGCTCGATCTTATCAGCTATAATGAACACCGCGGGCTCTCCACAGTTGCGAGGGTCAAGGCCTAAGTCACCTTCTCCCCTCGTTACTACCAGGCGCACATAGCCGCTTCTTATATTATTCGCTTTTAAAGTTCTGATTACGGCATCCTGCACCTCTTTCTTGGTTAAGGGAATCTTAAGCGCAATTGCTCTCGCTGAATCGTAAAGGCGATCCAGATGTTGCGACAGCCTGAATACACGACCGTCGTATGCTCGGATTCCTTCAAAGACCCCGTCTCCATATAGCAATCCATGGTCAAAGACAGAAATCTTTGCCTCTTCTCGAGGAAGCAATTTCCCGTTCAGATAGATTTTTTGTGCCATTCAACCTCCTCATTTTAACTCACTATTTTCCCGTCCCGTATATGGACAACCTTCCCTGACTCTATCCTCCCTACCCTGTCCACCAGTTCCTCATTGTGGGTAACAATTACTAAAGTCTTTTCCTTTTCCTGATTCAGTCTCAACAGAAGCTCAAAAACCGACTCTCCTGTTTTCCTATCCAGATTTCCTGTCGGCTCGTCAGCCAAAATTGCTTTCGGGCTATTGACCAGTGCCCGAGCCACAGCCACTCGTTGCTGTTCACCCACTGACAATTCCGACGGCTTATGACTTATTCTACCTTTTAGACCCACCTCAGTCAAGACTTTTAAAGCCTCCGCCTCGATCTCCTCCTTCGTCTGTTTAAATTGTCCGGATGGGCAATTGTCAACCCTATATTCGTGAGAGGAGCTTTGAGCAATCAGCATAGGCATCATTACATTTTCCAACGCAGTAAACTCAGGCAGAAGGTGATGAAATTGAAAAATAAAACCAACCTTTCTATTGCGCAAGCGGGCAAGTTCATTATCAGATAAAGTAGTAATATTGCGATTTTCAAAAATAACCTCTCCCGTAGTTGGACGGTCCAGGGCGCCGAGAATGTGGAGCAAAGTGCTCTTCCCGGCACCTGAGGGACCAAAAATCGCCACCACTTCATTTTCCAGTATCTGAAGATTGATTGCGACAAGAGCTCTAATTTCAATTTTACCCTGGTAGTAACTCTTATGCAGGTTCTTAGCTTCTAAGAATACTCTCTGGTCATACACTTTTTGGCCTTTCCCTCAACTGCCTCTACTATTTAGATGCATGAGTTCTGAAAAAGTTTCTACTTGTGCATTTCAGGCTGTTCCTCATTCATATCTAATTGCCTCGCAAGGATCCAGGCGAGATGCTTTATAGGCGGGGTAGATTGTGGCAGTTAAAGATATTATGAGCACCACGAAAATGATATATATGAAATCGGTTCCCTGCATGTGCACTGGCAAACTGCTGATGTAGTAGACATCTTGAGGTAATTTTACGAACTGGTATTTTTCCAAAAGACGGCAGGCAATGTAACCCACTACTGTACCGATAAGCGTGCCCACTACGCCTATTGTTAACCCTTCGAGAAGAAAGATTTTGAGGATACTGGTTCTTACAGCACCCATTGCCTTAAGTATGCCAATATCCTTAGTCTTCTCCATAGTCATCATCATAAGAGTGCAAATAATGTTGAACGCTGCTACCAGAACGATTAAAACCAGAATAACGAACATCGTCACCTTTTCCAGCTTTAGAGCTGCAAACAAGTTCTTATGGGTTACCATCCAGCTCCTTGCCCAATAAGGATAACCCAACTCCTTTTGAATCAGCTTTGCAACTTTATCTGCAGAAAAGATATTATCGATTTTGACTTCAAGCCCAGTGGCTCTTTCCCCCAGGTTAAACAACTCTTGTGCTACGGGGAAAAAAATATAGGCAAGATTTGCATCATATTCATACATTCCTGAGTCGAAGATTCCCACCACACGGAATTTCTCCATCCTGGGAATCATTCCTAAATGAGTTGCCATATCCATGGGAGAAATCAATACTACATTCATTCCTAAGGAGAGATTCAAATTCTTAGCCAATTCGGCTCCCAAGACGATGCCATTTTCATCCCTGGCTGGATTCCCTGGGAGAAGTTCACTCCGGGAGCCGCCTCTTCCCTTTAAAGAAGACTCAAGATAATCGATGTTCCCTTCCTTTAAACGTTCCAGGAGAATTGCGACCTTCTTTGTCTCCTCTGGTAAAATTCCTTTGATCACCGCTCCAGAGGTTCTATCACCACTTTTCAATATTGCCTGCCCATAAACAAACGGAGCAACAGCCACTACAGATTCTATTCTCTTTACCTTCTTCTGGGCTGTAATTGGTTCTTCCAAGCCCATATTTCTCTGGTCCAGAACCACAATGTGAGAATTAATTCCTATGATTTTTTCCCGCAAATCATTCCTGAATCCATTCATTACCGAAAGAGTAATGATCAATGCAGCAACGCCCAGGGCCACGCCGCTAATGGAAATTAAGCTGATAATGGAAATAAATATCTGCTTCCGCTTGGCTTTTAAATATCTCAAACTAACAAAAAGTTCGTATCCCATAATACCCCACTCTATATAATTTCTTGGTCTTGGTTCTTGGGTCTTTGATTTTTGATTTTTGATTTTTACTCTGCTTCCTTTCTCATTTGTGGAAAAAGAATCACATCCCGAATAGAATTGGAATTGGTAAACACCATAACCAGGCGGTCCACTCCCAGACCCAAGCCCCCGCAGGGCGGCATGCCGTATTCTAAGGCGCGTAAATAGTCCTCATCGACCTGAACCTCTTTTCCCTCGTCAGTACCTCTTTCCTTCACCTGCGCCTCCATCCTTTTCCGCTGCTCTACCGGGTCGTTCAGCTCCGAATAAGCATTTGCCAATTCTTCTCCGCCTACGAACAGCTCAAACCGTTCCACTAACTGAGGATTATCCTTCTTCGCTTTAGCCAGTGGCGAGAACTCACGAGGATAATCGAGCACAAATGTTGGTTGTACCAGCTTCTTTTGCACATAAGCTTCAAAAATATGGTCAAGAACTTTGTGTTTGGGACTATCCTTCTCATATTTTACATTCAATCTGTCGGCCGCGCCTCTCATTTCAGACAAGCTCTGAATATTCGCAAAATCAAGCCCGGTATTTTCCTTCAGAAGGTCGTACAGCGAAAATCTTTGCCAGGGAGTTTTTCCTAAACTAATTTTGTTTCCCTGATAAATGAGGTCTTCTCTACCTAAAACTTCTTTAGCAACGAACATAATCATCTTCTGACAAAGCTCCATCATGCCATTGTAATCTGAATAAGCTTGATATACTTCAAGCATAGTGAATTCTGGATTGTGCCTGGTGGAAACGCCTTCATTTCTGAAATTTCTGTTTACTTCATAAACCTTTTCCAGCCCTCCTACAACTAAGCGCTTCAAAAAGAGTTCCGGTGAGATTCGCAAATAGAGCTCCATATCCAATACTTTATGATAAGTAAGGAAAGGTTTAGCTGCCGCGCCACCTACAATCGTTTGCATCATAGGCGTTTCCACTTCCAGAAATCCCAGGCTATCCAAGAATTTTCTTATCGCCTTGATGATCAAACCGCGGGTGAGGAAAACATTCTTTACCTCTTCATTAACCACTAAATCCACATATCTCTGGCGATAACGAGTCTCGATGTCTTTAAGCCCGTGCCACTTTTCAGGCAATGGCCTGAGCGATTTGGCTAAGAGAATTAGCTCCTCTACCTGAATAGATAATTCCCCTGTTTTGGTAGAAAAGACTTTTCCTTTTACCCCGATGAAATCCCCGATATCAAACTTTCCAAATATTCGATAATCCCGTTCGCCAAGAACATCTTCTCTAATGTAGATTTGTAACTTTCCTGTCTCATCTTTTATGTGAGCAAAGCTGGCTCTCCCCATCCGGCGAAGACTCATAATTCTTCCGGCAATAGAGACAGTTTCCTCAGCCTTCTCCTCCTTTTTTAATGCTCCATATTTCTCCCTAAGCTGACTGACAGCGTGCGTAGTGGAGAAAATATGTGGATAAGGGTCAATCCCCAACTTTCGCAACTCTTCTAATTTCTTTTTTCTCTGGGAAATCAGGTTGTTGATTTCACTCATAATTTTGATTTTTTCTCCTCGATAAAATTATTATATTACATAAAATTCTCTTCTGTCAAACTAAAAAGGGGTCAGAGTCATTTTCCAGAGCCCCTTCCATCTCTGGATAAAAAAGTAGCCTGTCCCCTTTTTTACTCTTTTTGAGAAAGGTAGGCTTCAATAAATGCATCAATTTCACCATTCATTACAGATTCTATATCTCCAACTTCCAAATTCGTCCGATGGTCTTTTACCATGGTATAGGGACAGAAGACATAAGAACGAATCTGGTTGCCCCAGGCAATATTGCCCAATCTCTGGTAATGAGCCTCTCTCTCCGCCCTCTTCTTCTCGTGTTCCAGCTCGAACAATTTTGCCCGCAATAACTTCATTGCCGTAGCTTTATTCTTGTGCTGGGAGCGATCACTCTGACATTGAACAACCACACCTGTTGGCAAGTGAGTAATCCGCACCGCAGAATCGGTCTTGTTCACATGTTGCCCGCCATGGCCAGAGGCACGATATGTGTCAATTTTCAGGTCGTTTTCCTTAATTTCTACTCTTATTTCGTCGGTTATTTCCGGGATTACATCGCAAGAAGCAAAGCTGGTGTGGCGACGCTTATTAGCATCGAAAGGTGAAATTCTAACCAGACGATGAACGCCAATCTCTGACTTTAAGAATCCGTAGGCATATTCTCCTGATACGATAGAGGTAATCCTCTTAATTCCTGCTTCCTCGCCCGCAAGTATATCTGTAATTGTAACAGTATAATTCTTCTTTTCAGCCCATCTCCTGTACATCCGGAAGAGCATCTCTACCCAATCGCACGCTTCTGTGCCACCAGCGCCAGAATGTAATGTGAGTATAGCATTATTCCTATCATATTCTCCCGCCATTTTGGCTTCAAGGCTCAAAGTCTCTATTCTCGCCTCAATGTCTTTAATCTTTCCTTCGAGTTCACCGACCACGGAAGCCTGGTAGTGGCGATCAGCCCAGCCTTTCTTTTCCTCTTCGCTAGCCATCTCCAGAAGGGTTCTTACCTCGTCTATTTCACTGTCCAGGTCTTTCCAAGTTTTAACAGATCTCTTAAAGGAATTAAGTTCCTGCATCACCTCTTGTGCTTTCTCCCGATCTTTCCAAAAATCTACTTTCTCGGTCTCTCTTTGAAGCTCCTTAATTTTTTCTTTTTTCTTCTCTATTTCAAAGATGCCCCCTTAGTCTTTGCATTGAATCGGCAATCAATCTCATCCTGTCATTCAAATCCTTTAACACTTAAACCTCCTCCAGATAATAAAAGAGATGCTCAGGGCCACGCAAAGGTAGGCAAAAATATCCCCGTAATTGGTATAGAAAGTTTGACCACTTCTTCTGGAAACATAAGTACTTACATAGTCTTTCTTAAATATCTCCGTTTTCTTCGTTATTCTGCCATATTCATCGATAAATCCTGAGACTCCAGTGTTCGCTACCCTGATGATGCTCACTCGATTTTCCACTGCACGAAAAACGCTGGCGATAAAGTGCTGGAAGGGAGCAGACGTCTTCAAAAACCACGCATCGTTGGTAATATTGGCTAAATAATCTGCCCCATCTTTTACAAATTTACGAACGAGATTAGGAAAGATTCCCTCCCAGCAAATAAGGACGCCAAAACTTCCGAACGGAGTTCTCAATAACTTTCGTTCCCGTGACGGAGAAAAATCTCCCAGTTCACTCAATACGCCGATGAAGGGCGAAAGAATCGGCCGAAAAGGAACCATTTCGCCAAAGGGAACAAGGTGAATTTTATCGTACTCTCCCAGAATTTCTCCTTTGGGCGAAATCAGAAACGCTGCATTGTAGGAAGCACCCTCCCGATATTCGGGACTACCGATAATATGGTATGCATTTGTCCGGCCAACAACCTTCTTTACCCATTCCTGAAGCTCTCTCTCCGTTCTAAGGTATCCCGGCAGCGCTGTCTCTGGCCAGATAATTAATTGAGGATTCTCTTCCGATGCTGCCTCCACTAACTCACCATAAGTATCCTTAATCAGCCGCTCATACTTTTTATCCCATTTCATATACTGGTCTATATTTCCCTGGAGCAGAGCGATTCTGGTAATTGACTTTTTGTCTGGAAAATTCCCACTCTGGCGAAAAGATTCTGTGGATAGGACAATCGAGCCATAGGCCAAATAGAACCCAACCATTAACGCGGCTAAAACCAGGGGCAACAGATTTCTCTTAATTATTCCCTCAGATAGCGCTACTTCCCTCTTAGAAAATGCAAAAGAACGTCCCGCTTGCGCCAGAACCCCATTTACCATTACAATGAGGAAGGAAACTCCGTAGGCTCCTGTGAATTCTGAAATCTGTATCATCGGAATGAAATTCCAGAGCGAATATCCCAGAAGAGCCCAGGGAAAACCAGAAAAAAGGTACGCTCGCAAAAGTTCGAGTGAAACCCAGAGGGCAGGAGCAAAGAATAGACCAAAGGTATAATGGGTAATCCTTAACGACATATACCTGCAGATTAGGCAGAAAATACCATAATATATCGCGAGGTAAGAGGAAAGAAATAGAAGGGAAACAAAAGCCAATAGCTTCGATTCTCCACTGCTCGTTATCGTAGGGAAAATCCAGTAGAGAATCCCCATAAAAGAAACCAAGCCAGCGAGAAATCCTAATTTGAAAGACTCTTTTAAATTGCTACCCTCCAGGGCAAGGAAAAGAGGCACTAAGGCTACCCATGCCAAAAATGATAAATTGAATTTTGGAAATATCAGAACAAGCAAAATGCCCGAAACAAGAGCTAAAGTTACACTTCTCCATCGCATACTTATTCCATCAATCTTTCCTTAAATGCAAGACAATCAGGTTTTGCGTAGTGTAGCCCTTTATGGGCGTAATTCTTACGGGCATAAAGCCCTACACTACCG
>CAZTSA010000001.1:0-43064 GCA_964616885.1 uncultured Clostridia bacterium | reverse complement strand
TGTGATTGGGCGAGCTTTTCTCCTTGAAGAAGAGGAATTCTATATTTCCAAGAGAACTATCGAGCCTACTGATATAAAGCAGGAAATCTTTCGCTTTCGCAAAGCCCTTGCCGAGACAAAGGAAGAGATGGACGGAATAAGGCAGAAGGTTCTAAAGCAACTCGGTAAGAGACACGTACGCCTTTTCGAAGCCTATCTCCTAATTCTGGATGATCCCATTCTTAGAAACGATGTGATGAGGGTGATTCTGGAGCAAAGGGTAAATGCTGAATATGCCCTCCAGATGGTAATTGATAAAATAACAAAGACTTTTAATATAATCGACGACGGGTATCTACGAGACCGTAGCATGGACATTCTGGATGTGGGAAAAAGGGTTTTGAAAAACCTGCTCGGCCGGGAAAGGGAAGAGCTGGCTACTCTGCCATCGCCGGTAATTGTAGTCGCTCATAATCTTACTCCCGCAGACACCATTGCCATGCGCAAAGAGAATGTCATAGGGTTTGTTACAGATATCGGGGGAAGAACCTCGCACACAGCCATTATGGCCCAGTCATTAGAAATTCCCGCTGTGGTGGGTTTGAAAAATGTAACTAAAAAAGTCAATCCGGGAGACACAATAATCGTGGATGGAATAGAAGGAATTGTGATTATCAACCCCGATTCACTGACAGTTGAGAATTATGAACGCCAGAAAATAAAATATACCGACGCCGAAGAGGCGTTGAAGAAGCTGACAGATCTTCCAGCGGTCACAGCCGATGAGTATACTGTTGAATTGCAGGCGAATATCGAAGTGCCTGAAGAAATTCCCTCGGTTCACGCCCACGGAGCAACAGGAATTGGGTTATTCCGCACTGAATATATCTATCTAAATCGAGTCGATTTCCCATCCGAAGAAGAGCAATATGAACAGTATTTCTCCGTGGCGCGAAAAATGATACCTTATCCCGTGGTAATCAGGACAATGGATTTGGGAGCGGACAGGTTTGTGGGCGAATTCGGTATTTCTCCGGAACGTAATCCTTTCATGGGCTTAAGGGCAATTCGGCTTTGCTTTAAATATCCCGATGTTTTTAAGACCCAATTAAGGGCTATTATGCGGGCCTCGGTAGAAGGGAACCTGAAAATAATGTACCCTATGATATGTTGTGTAGAAGAACTTAGACGTGCCAATGAGTTGCTCGAAGAAGTAAAGAATGAATTAAGAAAAGAGAAGACTCCTTTCAATGAAAATATGGAAATAGGAGTGATGATTGAAACGCCTTCCTCCGCTCTGATTGCGGATGTTCTTGCCCGGGAAGCCGATTTCTTGAGCATCGGGACAAATGATTTAATCCAGTATACTTTGGCAGTAGATCGTGTTAACGAGAATGTGACTCATCTTTACAAGCCATTACATTTATCGATTTTGCGCCTGGTTAAAAGGGTGATAGATGCTGGTCACGAAGAAGGCAAGCGCGTAGGAATGTGTGGAGAAATGGCTGCAGATCCTTCTTTTACAAAGATTCTTCTTGGTATGGGTCTGGATGAGTTCAGTATGTCTCCATTGTCCATACCTAAGATTAAGAAGATTATTCGGTCAACGAACCTGACCAGAGCTCGGGAACTCGCCAGGAAGGTTTTGGCTACCACAGAACAGGATGAGGTAAGCAAAATTATAGAGAGATTTGAAGCCCTGCCATAGGTTCATCACAGAGTGTTTGGAGTCCTTCCGGGAGGGAGGTTGGATCGGACGATGAACGAGATGATCGAGTATCTGGAAGATTTTCCTTCTCAATGTGAAAAAGCAGTGCAGATTGCTATGAATTTCCCCATCGATTTAAAAAGATATGGCTCTATCTACCATGTTGTGGTCTGTGGAATGGGGGGGTCAGCGGCAGGTGGCGACCTGATAAAATCGTATCTTCAGGGAGAGGCAAGGATTCCCATTGAAGTCAACCGGGGTTATCTCCTTCCGGGTTATGTAGGTGAGAACACCTTGGTTTTCGCTATCAGCTATTCGGGCAATACTGAAGAGACTCTATCCGCCTATCGTGATGCGCTCTCTCGTTCCGCAAGGATTATAGCCATTACCAGTGGAGGAAAGTTAGAGGAATTGTCTCGGAAAAACGGAAATGACGTAATTGAAATCATAGGTGGGATGCCTCCCCGGGCAACTTTTGGGTATCTATTCTTTCCTGTGCTTACTCTCCTTCAAAGGTTGGGATTGGTTGGCTCAAAAGAAGAGGAAACTAGGGAGACAATCCAGAATTTACAAATCCTGGCTAAAGAGTATAACCCTCAAAATAAAGCCAATTTAGCAAAAGACATATCAGAGAAAGTGACAGGGCATCTCCTCCTCATATATGCTCCTGACCATCTCGCTGCATGCGCTATCCGCTGGAAGAACCAATTTAACGAAAATAGCAAAATTGCGGCTTTTTTCGCTATATTACCGGAAATGAATCATAATGAAATTGAAGTTTGGGCAACCGGCAGCGAATTCACCAAGAAATTCTATATAATTTTCCTGAGGGATAGTGCTGAAAGCGAGCGAATCAAAAAGAGAATAGAAATAACAGAAAGTATCCTAAAAAACAAGGTGGCCGGCGTGCAGCACGTAATCTCCAGGGGCAAATCTCTCCTATGTAGGCTCCATTCCCTCATATACCTTGGCGACTGGGTCAGCACATATGTGGCTTTAGGCAACTCTGTGGACCCGCTACCCACCCCGATGATCGACCTGCTTAAGAGTAGGCTCGCCCAGCTATAATTGGAAAAAATCCGCTTTTTTTCTTGACAATTATTAGATTTTGTGATATTATAAAAGTTTGATATTTTGCCCAATGGCTATGTGAACAAATGCAAAAATGCCTCTTTTGTGATATTGTAAATAAAAGGGTTCCTGCGATTATCGTTTACGAGGATGAACGGGTAATAGCCTTTCGGGATATAAACCCCCAGGCCCCGGTACATCTTCTAATTGTGCCCAAAAAGCATATAGCCACAATTATGAATTTGACCATAGAAGACAAGGAACTGATAGGAGAGATTTACTTGGTTGCCCAAAAATTGGCTTCCCAAGAGAGCATTGCCCAATGTGGCTTCCGTATCGTAGGAAATTGCAATGCCGATGCCGGTCAAGCAGTATTTCACATACATTTCCACTTGCTGGGTGGTCGAAAATTCACCTGGCCTCCCGGATAAAAAGTGGCGAGGAAGATCTCCACATAGATAGCAAGCTTTGTGGAAAGGGTGACGGCCGCAGAGGGGCGACCCTTGCGGCTCCCCGGTTAATAGAAGCGAATGCTCTGATAAATGGAGAGCACAGTCTGATTCACGTAAGGGGTGAAGAAATGTGACTGAGGTAAAGGTTGGAGAACATGAATCTATAGATGAAGCTTTACGGCGATTTAAACGTGAATGCGAAAGGGCTGGGCTTATGACTGAGATAAAGAAAAGGGAATATTATGAAAGTCCCAGCGTGCGCAGAAAGAGAAAGATTGCCGAAGCAAAAAGGAAGCAAAGGAGAAGGGAACTCAAGTTTTTGGATCGCTTGAAAAGAAAAAGATAATTGATAGACAAATTACCAAGAAAATTCTATTCCCGAAGCACAGAAATCGTTGCTCAAGAACTGCTAGGTAAAACGCTAGTCCACAAAACGGAAAAGGGTGCAATTTTGGCCAAAATTGTGGAGACAGAAGCTTATTTTGGCCAAAAAGACCCGGGGAGCCACGCCTATCGCGGAATAAGTCCGCGTAACAGGATAATGTTTGGGCCAGCAGGAAAAGCCTATGTTTACCTGGTATACGGCAAACATTACTGCTTTAACATAGTTACGGAAAAGTATGGTATACCAGGGGCTGTTCTAATTAGAGCTGGGGAGCCTATAGAAGGCATGCAATTAATGAGAAAAAATAGGAGAATAGGTGGACCCTTAGCCTATCTCACAAATGGCCCGGGCAAATTGACCGAGGCTTTAGGCATTACCGCTTCCATGAATGGGGTTGACCTGACCGGGAATAAACTATTTGTTGTGAGCGATACTAATCGGGGAGAAACCGCAGAAACTTCAAAAATCTTTGGCATCACCAAGACAGGTCGTATCGGGATAAAGAAAGGCAGCAATCTTCCTTATCGCTATTATATTGAAGGGAGTAAATTCGTATCTCGAACAATTCCAACCAAGAATCATGGGCTCACATAAGATTTTCTCCTCAGGGAGAATCCGTTACCTGTAAAAGTGAATGTCTGAAAACAGGACGTTAGGGGGAGATGATAAATTGAAACTCGCTGAATTCTACAGATTCATTATAGAGCAGGGGATTTCCAAGGATCCCCGTGGTTCGGAGAGAGTTAAACTGGAAATAAGAAGGAAAAGAGAAGAATTTGAAAAAATGGCAGAAGAAAAGAAAAGAGAATTTGACCAGGAAACTCTTCACAATCCCTACAGTGATACCAGGATATTGCATGACACTAAAAAAGAAATAAGGAACATACTTGTGGGAATTGATATAGAAACTCCGGAATTGCTTTTAGCCGACCGCCTGAGGTCGCAGGGGAAAGAGATCGAATTGGTCCTTGCTCACCACCCTGAAGGTCGTGCCTACGCCAATTTCTATGAAGTTATGGGTATGCAGGCAGATATTCTGAACAAGTACGGTGTACCTATAAACATAGCGGAAGACCTTCTGGCAAAGAAGATAAAGGATGTCAGCCGCAAGGTCATGCCGGTGAATCACTTCAGGGCGGTGGACGCAGCACAGTTGCTCGACATTCCATTTATTTGTGTGCACACTCCAGCAGATAATTTTGTAACTACATATTTGCAAGGATTGATGGATGAAAAGAAGCCCGAACTGGTGGAAGATGCAACTGGGCTTTTGAAGGAAATCCCGGAGTACGAACAGGCCACCACACGAGGTAACGGGCCGAAAGTTATTATTGGTTCTGAAAAGAGGCGGGCTGGAAAGATATTCGTTGATATGACGGGCGGCACTGAGGGGTCGGAAGAAGCTTTAGAAAAACTTAGCGATTCAGGAATCGGCACAATAGTGGGAATGCACATGAGCGAAAAGCATTACCAAAATGCAGAAAAGTTTCACATAAATGTTGTAATTGCTGGTCATGTGGCATCAGATACCTTAGGCCTCAATCTGATATTAGATCGGGCTGTAGAAAAGTTTGGGCCTCTGAATATAGTTTCTTGTTCGGGTTTTTACCGGGTCGACAGATAGAAGAAAAAGAGGACAGGTGCTTTTTTCTCGTTGTTTTTGCTACTTGTCCATAGGGGAGCTGAGTTGGCTATTCCGAGCTATCTAATAGACCAAATACGGCAAACCAGTAATATTGTAGAGGTCGTCTCTGAATATTTGCCTCTGAAAAAAACTGGAAGCAATTTTAAGGCACTCTGTCCGTTCCATCAGGAGAAGACTCCCTCTTTTATTGTTTCACCGCAAAAAGAGATATTTCACTGCTTCGGTTGCGGGGAAGGGGGCAATGTCTTCAATTTCCTGATGAAGCATGAGAAGATAAGCTTCATAGAAGCTGTGGAGAAGTTGGCTAAGCGGGCAGGGATTTCTCTACCCAAAGATAAGGTCAGCCAGGATGAGTCCTCCAGAGTCTCGCGCGAGAGAGATGCTCTCTTTGAAATCAATCAGCATGCGGCGAGCTTTTATCACCGATTTTTGAAGAGTTCACCTTCTGCAGAGAAGGCATGGGATTATCTCAAGGAAAGAGGATTAAAGGATGAGGTTATTAATAAATTTGCACTTGGCTACGCTCCCGGCTCTGGAAGTAACCTGTTAGAAGCGGCTGTAAACAAAGGTTATTCAAAATCACTTTTGGAAAAGGCAGGTTTAATCACGTTTTCAGAAAAGAGGAATGACTATCGCGACCTGTTTCTGGACCGGATCATTTTCCCAATTTCTGATGTTAAGTCCAGGGTAATTGGATTTGGAGGAAGAGTTTTAGGAGATCATTTGCCCAAGTACTTAAATTCTCCTGAAACTCCTGTATTTAATAAAGGAAAGGCCCTTTATGCACTCGACTTTGCTAAAGAGTCTATTCAGAAGAAGAATCAGGTCATAGTCGTAGAGGGATATACAGATGTTTTAACCTGCCATCAGTTTGGAGTAGAGAATAGTGTAGCCACTCTGGGAACTGCTTTGACCAGCGACCACATTTCTACAATATTGCGATATGCTGAAGAAGTGGTCATAGTGTACGATGCTGATACTGCCGGGGTCAAGGCTGCACTAAGGGGATTGGATCTGTTGATAGGGAGTGGAGTGAAAGTGAAGGTATCTATACTTCCTCGAGGTACCGACCCTGACGATTTCCTTCGCTCTCAGGGGTTAGAAAAATTTCAGAGGCAAATTTCCCAGTCAGTCTCTTTAGTTGACCATTGGATAAAGTTGATTTCTGAAACTACTGATCTGAAAAGTTTTGAAGGAAAAGTTGCTGTGTTGGAAGAGGTCTTGCCGATAATTGCAAGGATAAAGAACCTGGTAGAGCAGAAAGATGAGATTAAAAAACTATCTCAGCTGATTTCTCTTGAGGAAGATACGTTACTTTTAGAGTTGTCAAGGATAGACAGAAAGACTTATCGGTGGGAAAAACCTTCTTCCTTGGACACTCGCAGAAGTCATGAAGGCTTTTCCATCAAAGGCGTTCAAGGTTCTCCTCCCCTAGAAGGAATTCTCAAGGCAGAGAGGGGTCTCGTACAGGTAATGATTAATTATCCTGAGGAAATTGAAACAATCAGGGTAGAAATTACTCCCGAAGATTTCCTTATAAGCGACCTTTCTACGACTGTGCATGTTATATACGAATTGCATGACAAGAAAGAGCCCATACACCCGGCAGTAATCATGGATAGGATTTGCAGTCAGGATTTACAGTCTTCAAACCAGGTTAATCAGATTATCGCCTCGCTGGCAATGGAGGAGAAAAAAACAGAATTTTCTCCGGGAATGGTCAACGCATTGATTGAGAGAGTAAAGATACATAAATCAGAAGAAGAAAAAGAAAGAATACGAGAGGAACTTGCGACTTTAATAGATAGAGGGTTGTCAGTGGAGCAAGAAAAAATAGAAAAGTTTCGAGAACTGACAAAGAAACTCAAGGGAAGCAAAAATGAAAGAGTACAAGGAAAAAATCTCTGAACTAATCGAGCAAGGAAAAGAGACCGGGAAGCTGACATATGAGGAGATAAACGAACAGCTTCCAGAAGATATAGTAGATTCCGAAGAAATAGACGATATCTTTACCAAACTGGATGAGTTAGGAATCGACGTAGTTGATAAGATTGCACTGATTGAAAGGCCGGAAAAGCCCGAGGAGGAAAAAGGAGGCTTAGTCCCCATAACTCCCACCACCGAAGTGGAAACAAGTGATTCGATAAAAATGTACCTCAACGAAATGGGGAAAGTCTCCCTTCTTAATCGGACTCAGGAGATGCATTTAGCCAGGAGCATAAAGGACAACGAAAAGAAGCTGAAACAGGTCGCCTTGGAGTCTCCCATAGCTTTAAGAGAGATAAAGCAGATGGGTAGAATGTTGGAGAAACGGGAGATTACCCCTAAAGAATTAATGCCTCGAGGCCGGAAGACTACCAGAGCTTTGGCCAGAATGAGACAGAAGATGAGAAGAGTCGTTCGGGAGATCACCAAGAGCGAGAAAAAGATCCTTGCCTACGAGAAGAGATTAAGGACGAAGAGAATTAGCCGAAAGACAATTGAGAAGGTTGATAGATTACTGAGTCAGGAAAAGAGGAAGATTTTACAACAAATTCTCGATTTGAACTTGAAATCGGATAAGATTAAGAAAATAATTGTGAAAATAAAACAGATAGGTCTGAAAATGAGACAGATCGAAAAGGAAGGCGATTACTACCAGCGGAAACTTAAACTGGCCTTTCCTGAGGTAAGAAAGCTGTGGCGAAGAGCTAAAGCAAGGAAAATCTCCAAGTCAGAATTCAAGAAGAAAGCGGGAGCAACCTTAAAGCAGTTTGAAGGAATACACAAGAATCTAAGGAGCGTTTCTCAGCGTCTCCTCCAGCTTCAGAGAAATACAGGAATGGACGCTTCGGCTATTAAGGAGTTATACAACCAGGTTACTCAACTGGAGTCAGAAATTCTCGATGGTAAACTGAAATTGGTTAAGGCAAACTTAAGGCTAGTAGTAAGTATTGCCAAAAAGCATATCAATCCCAACCTCTCGTTATTGGATTTAATCCAGGAAGGCAGTATCGGACTGATGAAAGCAGTTGACAAATTTGAATATAAGAGAGGGTTTAAGTTTTCTACTTACGCAACCTGGTGGATCAGGCAATCCATAAATCGGGCGATAGCCGACCAAGCCCGTACCATCAGGATTCCGGTGCATATGAAAGAGATTATTAGTAAATTGACTAAGATTGCTCGTCGGTACCGCCAGAAGTACGGACGAGACCCTCTCGTTGAAGAATACGCCAAGGAAATGAAGATGGCGCCAGAGAGAATACGAGCGGTACTGAAGATAATGCAAGAACCGATATCTTTAGCTACTCCTATTGGGGAAGAAGAAGAGAGCCATCTGGAAGATTTCATTGAAGACCGCGATAACCTTTCCCCGGTTAACGTCGCATTAGATGTCTTGCGACAAAAGGAGATAGAGAGGGTATTATCAACTTTGAGTGAGCGCGAGGCAAAAATCATCAAACTTAGATTTGGAATTGGTGTAGGATATCCACGCACTTTAGAAGAGGTAGGTCAGATATTTAACGTAACGAGGGAAAGGGTAAGGCAGATAGAGGCAAAGGCGATAAGAAAACTGCGCCATCCTTCGAGAAGCAAGTATTTGAGAGAGTACGTTGAATAATCTCACAAAGCACCGTGAGGGTGCGGCCCTTGCCATGGCTTCAACCGAGTCAATTTAGAATATATAATCCCTGGGTTTTAGGAAAGTTATTTTTCTCTAAACTCAGGGATTTTTTTATTGATTATTTTTTGAAAAATAGGTAAATTATTTCTGGTCGGAGACGCTTTCTATGTAGTGTACGGCTTTATGCCCGTAGTTTGGGATTTGGATTTTGGGATTTGGAAATTGTATTGTGGGGATAGTTTTCGGAGTCGCTCGGAGAGGGAATTAAAAGATAGTTTACTCATCGCTAAGGAATTTCTTAACGCCAAAAAACTTCGGGCTTCGCAGGGCGCAAATCAGAACTCCTCGCTTCGCTCGTCAGACAATGATTTGCTTGAAAGGCAAGAAGGGCGTCCTCGTTTTTTGGCTGAAATTCTCAAAGCTCTTCGCAAGCTATCTTTTAAAGTGTAGTTAGGAAAGGTTGGGGTAGTTTTCGGAGCCGCTCGGAGAGAAGATTAAAAGTTAGTTCGCTCGTAAAGATTTTGGCAACGCAAGAAATTAAGTGCTTCTCGCAAACCAACTTTTCCTAGGAAGCAATTCGGGTGGGGACAACCTTTATGGTCGCTCAAATCCTTGCTCCACCGATAGGGGAAGAAATGTGGTAACAAAAATTCGCAAGAGGAATGGCAGAATAGCCGATTTTGACCAGGATAAAATCACCAGGGCCATTGAAAAAAGTATCCTCGCGGTAAGGCTAAAGGACAGAAACCTGGCCCAACAATTATCCCGAGAAGTGATAAAGATAGTCAAGCAGAAATTTGCGCAAAAAATTCCTGGCGTTGAAGATATACAGGATATCGTAGAGAATGTTCTAATTAAACATGGACTTGCCAGAGTGGCAAAGGCATATATATTATACCGCCAGAAGCGAAAAGAAGTCCGCGAAGCCAAAGGAATCTTTGGCGTAGAAGACGATCTAAAATTGCCAGTGAACGCAGTAAGAATTCTGGAAAAGAGATACCTATTGAAAGATGAATTAGGCAATCTAATAGAAACCCCTAAGAAAATGTTCCAGAGAGTGGCAAGAGAGGTGGCCAGCGCCGACCGCCTTTATGGGAGAAAATTTGACCCAGAAAAATCAGAAAGGGAGTTCTACAGGATTATGTCAAATCTGGAGTTCATTCCCAACAGCCCCACTCTGATTAATGCCGGGACCAGAATGGGTCAATTATCCGCTTGCTTTGTTTTACCTGTGGAAGATTCTATGAAATCGATCTTCGAAGCAGTAAAAGATATGGCCTTAATTCACCAGTCGGGTGGGGGAACAGGGTTTTCATTTTCTAGATTGAGACCAAAAGGAGACTTGGTCAAGTCAACCAAGGGAATTGCTTCCGGCCCTGTTTCATTTATGCGGGTGTTCGATATGGCAACAGATATAATCAAACAGGGAGGCAGGAGAAGGGGAGCAAATATGGGAATATTGAGAATAGACCACCCCGATATCCTGGAGTTCGTCACAGCTAAGACCAAAGAGGGAGCGTTTACCAATTTCAATCTCTCAGTCGCTATAACCGATAAGTTTATGAAATTAGTCGAGGATGATAAAGAGTACGAGTTAATAAATCCTAGGACAGGAAAGCCTACCAGAAAATTAAGGGCCAGAGATGTATTTAACTTGATAGTAGCGACAGCCTGGAAGACAGGAGATCCGGGACTGGTGTTTATTGACCGAATAAATAAATATAATCCCACAGCCCAGATTGGAATAATAGAAAGCACCAACCCCTGCATTGTTGGCGAGTGTCTAATCGCCACCGAAAGGGGTTTGGAGAAAATTGAAAGCATTTACCAAAGGCACAAGAATGGCAGCCTTAATGGGGGGATTAACATCTTGACGGACAACAGAGTCCTTGGGACGGAAGGTGTTGCATTGAGAAATTCAGTTAAAATATACGAAAATGGCGAAAAAGAAGTTTTCAAGCTTATTACTAAATCTGGTTATGAACTGCTTGCCACCGCCAACCATAAAGTCTTAACTACTCAAGGTTGGGTTAAATTGGCCAATTTAGATTCCAGCCATGAAGTAATGATCCAATCTGGGGCAGGTAGTTTTAGGAAGGAAAAGAAATTACCTGTTGAGGGCGATTACTTAAATAACTTTACTAACAGAGCCACATTGAACTTGCCTACTCTTTGGAGCAAGGAATTAGGGCAAGTTCTGGGCTGGCTAATAGGCGATGGTTGGTTGAGGACTGGGGATAAAGATTGTCGTGTTGGCTTTAGTTTTGGAAAGAACGACCGACCTCTCTTAGGTTACCTGAAATCTATTTTGAATAAGTGGTACGGGAAAAATATTCGAGAAGTCAATAGAGGTAATAACTCCTATCAGTTATCCTACCATGGTAAGGGCTTCGTAGAGTTCTTCAAGCTCCTTGGTGTTAGACCGTTTAAAGCTACTGATAAGGTAGTCCCTGAAAGTATGTTCACCGCTCCCAGGGAATCCATTGCTGGATTTTTGCAGGGCTTATTTAGCTCTGACGGAACAATAAACATTTGCGAGGGAAATGGCACTGTCTATATTAGATTAAGCTCAAATTCAAAAAGGCTCTTAAAGGAAGTTCAGCTTTTGCTTCTAAATTTTGGAATCAAGAGCAAAATTTACGACAGGAAGAGACCGCCTCAGAGAAAGTTTAGCTATACCACTATACAAGGGGAAAAAAGAGATTATTCAACAAGTGGAATGTTTTTCGAACTGCAAATTTCTAGGCGGAACATTTTGAATTTCTTAAATTCTATTGGTTTTATTCAGGATAAGTTTGTTCAAAAAATAGATAAATTGAGAGAACGTAATTTCTATTCTGACAAGTTCTACGATAAAGTAAAGTCTATTGAGCGTTATGGGAAAGAACTAGTGTATAATTTAACTGAGCCTGTGTCTGGGTCGTATATTGCCAGTGGTATCGTGGTTGCGAACTGTGGGGAACAGCCGTTGTTGCCATACGAGTCGTGTGTTTTAGGCTCAATAAATCTATCCAAGATGGTCGAAAAAAATAAGATAAACTGGCAAAAACTGAGTAAGGTGGTAAGAACCGCTGTCCATTTTCTGGACAACATTATCGATGTCAATAAATATCCGCTCTCTCAAATAGAAAAAATAACCAAGAGTAATAGAAAAATTGGCTTGGGAGTCATGGGATTTGCTGAAATGTTAATCAAACTAGGTATTCCCTATGATTCCCGGGAGGGAATCGGCGTCGCTGGGAAGATTATGAAATTCGTAACGAGAGAAGCGAGAGAAAAATCGAAGAGGCTAGCGGAATTGAGGGGCGTCTTTCCAAATTTTAGAGGAAGTGTTTGGGATAAGAGAAAAATCAGAGTGCGAAACGCCTCTTTAACCACAATTGCTCCCACAGGGACGATAAGTACTATTGCGGGTTGTTCCAGCGGCATAGAGCCTTTATTTGCTATATCTTATGTCCGAAAGATACTCGAAGGCACCCAGTTTCTGGAGACCAATAGTCTGTTTGAAGAATTAGCCATAGGTAAAGGATTTTACAATAAGAAATTACTGGGGGAGATAGCAAAGAAAGGTTCTATACAACAGATGAAGAAGATTCCGGCCTACATAAGAAAGATATTCTTGACAGCTTTCGATATCTCCCCAGAATGGCATGTTAGAATGCAGGCAGCTTTCCAGAAGTATACAGACAACGCTGTATCGAAGACAGTCAATCTCCCGTACGAGTCCACAGTGGAAGAAGTAGAAAAAGTTTACAAGCTTGCGTATAAGCTCGGATGCAAAGGGGTCACGGTGTATAGGTATGGAAGCAAACCCCAGCAGGTCCTCTATCTCGGTTCCGTCCGGGAAGAGGTGAGCGAAGAAGCATCTGGATACGTAAGTGTGGACTCAGAATATGCCGGGGGTTGCCCAACCCCTTACTGCCTCTTCTAAAAAGGGAGAAAGTACCCTGTCCCCTTTTTTCTGATGAAAATAAATGTAAGATTTTTCGCTAGCATCCGCAAGTTTTCCGGAAAAGACAATCTGGAAATAAATATCCAGGAAGGCTCCAGCGTAAAAGATCTACTTTCCAAGATAGGAATCCCCGAAGAAGAGCCTCTTCTGGTCATCCTCAATGAGCATACTCGGGGAAAAGAGACTATGCTCCAAGATGGAGATACCCTTTGCCTCTTCCCCGTAATTGCTGGAGGCTAAGATGTTCGGCTGGAATGGTAAGATCGCACAAGTTCATTTAACTGAAAGGAAAGTAGAGTATATCCCGTTAAATAAGGAATTCCTCACAGACTATTTGGGAGGCCGCGGGTTAGGCGTGAAATTAGTCTATGATTTAGTGAAGCCAGGCGTCGACCCACTCTCCTTGGAAAATATCCTCGTCTTTGCTGCCGGGCCGCTCACCGGTACCACTTGTCCCACTTCCGGACGGTTTGCCTCTGTTTCAAAATCTCCACTAACCGGCACCATATTCGATTCTAACAGTGGCGGAACTTTTGGGCCTGAACTAAAGTTTGCTGGATTTGACGGCTTAGTCATATCCGGAAGAGCAGAGGAGCCAGTCTACATAGAGGTCCACAATGGTAAGATCACCATAAAAGATGCAAAGCATCTATGGGGAAGGAATACCAGGGAAGTCACGCGGGAACTATCGAGATTTGGAAAAGTTGCCTGCATAGGAAAGGCGGGCGAAAAAGGCGTAAGGTTTGCCAGCATAATGAGCGATTACACCCATACCTGCGGTCGCGGTGGTTTGGGAGCAGTGATGGCCAGCAAGAATCTAAAAGCAATTGTTGTAGCGGGAGGAGAGAAAGTACGGCTCTTTGACAAAGATGGGTATAAGAAGTATTTTCAAGACATAAGTCGGCTTCTTGTGGCCAGTCCCGTATCTTCCAAAGGACTTAGCGAATACGGAACAGCAGTTCTCGTCAACCTGATAAACTATATGAGGATTCTCCCTACCGGGAATTTCAGGTTCTCCCGATTCGAATTTGCAGAGGAAATCTCTGGAGAGAAGATAAATTCCACATTTTCTATAAAAAAGACTCCTTGCTATGCCTGTCCCATAGCGTGCAAGCGTGAAGACAGGGATTCCCAAATGGAAATACCCGAATATGAGACTATAAGTATGTTCGGCTCCTCCTGTAGAATTTCCAGCATTCAGACAATTATGAAGGCAAATAGACTCTGCAATGAATACGGTATGGACACAATTACTACGGGAAGCACAATTGCCTGCCATATGGAACTCACTGGAGAACAACTCACAGACGAAGGATTACTAGAATTAATAGAACTGATCGGAGAAAGAAAAGACATCGGACGGGAATTGTCAGAAGGCTCGATGAGATACTCAAGAGTTCATAAGAGACCGGATACAAGCATGCAGGTTAAGGGTCTTGAGTTACCCGGCTATGACCCGCGAGGAGTCCTGGGGTTGGCTTTAGGATATGCCACTTCTAATAGAGGCGGATGCCACCTCAGGGCATATATGATTGGTCCAGAAATTTTTGGCAAGCCCAAACTGGTAAATAGGCTCACTTTCTCAGGGAAGTCTGGTCTTGTCCAGGTCATTCAAAATCTCTTTACCGCAGTCGATTCCTTGGTAGTTTGTAAATTTGCACTTTTCAGTGTAGGGGAGGAAGAATGGGCAAATATCTTAAGTGCGGTAACCGGGGTAGATTTTGTCTCGGAAAGACTGCTGGAGATAGGAGAAAGGATCTGGAATATAGAAAGATTATTCAACCTCAAAGAAAATTTCAGTAATAAACAGGATACCCTTCCTGAAAGGTTTTTCCAAGAAGACGGAGGAGTGGACGGAAGGAATATCAACAAAGACGAGTTTCTATCTTCTCTCCTGGAATACTACCGTTTCCGGGGATGGAATAGCGAAGGGATTCCTACAAAGGAGAAACTGGAACAACTTAACATTAAAATGTAGGGGAGGCACTCCGTGGCCTCCCAACTAAAGGAGCCGCAATGTGGAGAGAAATCAGCAAATTCGGTAAGAAGCTGGTTCAATCTGGATTAACCCATTCCCATTTTGGCAACATAAGTGTCAGAGTGGGAAACAAACTCATAATTACCAGAAGTGGCAGCATGCTCGACGAGGTCGATGAGAACATGGTCGTGGAGTTGGATCTGGATAAGCCCAGCAGTTTCGACACCATAGCTTCCTCAGAAACCATAGTCCACAGGCATATTTATAAAGAGACTTCAGCATTAGCCATAATCCACGCACATTCTCCATTTGCCATAATCCAATCGATGATTTCCTCTACAAATCTCTTAGTCCCGACCGACTGTGAAAGCAAATACTTCTTGCATGAGATTCCTATCATAACAGGAGGAGTAGGGTCAAGAGAACTTGCTCAAAATGCGGCCAATGCCCTAAAAGATCATAAAGGTGCCATAATAAAAGAACACGGACCCATTGCCATCGGAAAGATTGTCGAAGAAGCTTTCGTTACAATATGTTCTATTGAGCATGCTTGTAAGGTCAAATATTTCACTGACCTGAAGCTACATGGGTTAAACTCATCAAGCCGATAATTAGATGTAGCCTGAGAGCCATAGCTCTGGGTTGAATGGAGTAGCGGAGCAAAAGCTCCGCGTTAATTTCGGACCATTTACTGGTTCAATTTTTCTGGAGCTGAGGAGGAAACTTAATGGTCTCCGCTCTGGTCTTTGTCCGTTTATTATCAGGACATGAGGAAGCCGTTATGGAAGCATTAAGGCAGGTCAGTGGAGTCCAGAAAGTTATTGCTGTTTTTGGCAGGTGGGACCTCGTGGTTACTGTGCAGGCAGAGGACGTAGATGAACTTGCCGCAGTCGTGGTTAATAAGATGAGAGCAATTCCAGGCACGGCTGCAACAGAAACACTGATTGCTGTCAAACTCAAAGAAGAGAAAATCTTCATTTGAAAAAGGACCAATTATGGGTGCAGAGGATTTTGGTTCCTCTTTCTAAAACAAGAAAGGAAGATGGAATTTTTTTGCTGTCATGGAGCGCTTGACTCATAATCAGGATGTTTTAGGTTCAAGTCCTGGCGGGCCCATTTTCTATTTTGCCACCCTGGGAAATGGAGTGTATTGTGGAATCATTTGAATACTATTTACCTACACGCATAGTTTGTGGTCCAGGCTCCCTCAGAAAAATTGCCGAAGAAATCAAGAAATCGGGAATTCACAAACCTCTTCTGGTAACTGACCCGGGGATAATCCGGACAGGCCTCGTCGCGGAAACTGCCCAGAGGCTTAAGGAAGAACATATAGATTTTGCCATTTTTCAAGATGTTGAACCGAACCCCTCCTCCTCAGTGGTAGAAGAAGGATTCAAAATATTCCAAAAGGACGAATGCGATTCCCTGCTTGCCCTGGGTGGGGGAAGTTCCATTGATACCGCCAAGGCTATTGGAATACTGAAAAGTAACGGCGGCAAGATTATGGACTACGAAGGGGTAAGCAAGGTAGGGAGGCGTATTCCATGGATGGTTGCCATACCCACTACTTATGGGTCGGGGAGCGAGGTGACTTCCTTTGCTGTAATCACTGACAGAAAGAGAAAATTTAAGGCTGCCATTGGAAGCCCCTTGATTATACCCGACCTTGCCCTGATAGACCCTGAACTCATGGTTGGACTTCCCCACCATATTGCTGCCAGTGTTGGCCTCGACGCTCTCTGCCATGCCGTGGAGTCCTACTGTTCAAGGATAGCTACTCCTTTCTCCGAGATGCTTGCACTTAAGGCAATTCGATTAATCTCACAAAACATAGTACGAGCAGTAGAAAGTGACAGCGACATTGAAGCGACATTTAATATGGCGATAGCAAGCACCATGGCCGGTATGGCTTTTAGCCTCTCCCGTCTAGGCCTTGTGCACGCTATGAGTCACCCTCTGGGTGGAATCTATGGGATTCCCCATGGCGTGGCCAATGCACTTCTTCTTCCCTATGTGATGGAGTATAATGCCCAGGCCCTGCCCGATAAATATGCAGACATCGCTGAAGTTATGGGAATTGAGGTCAAGAATATGAGTAATACGGAAGCAGCAACCAGGGCAGTCCAGAAAGTAGCTTTTCTTCGTGACTCCTTGGGTGTCCCGGCCAAACTCAGCTCCTTGGGCGTAAAGACAGAAGATATTCCCCGGATGGCAGACGATACCATGAAAAGCGGGAACGTGAAAGTCAACCCACGAGAGACAAACCTCAAGGATGTTGCCTCCATATACGAGAAAGCCTATTAGTTTCTACCGGGTATCAAAAACCGAGAAACATTCGGAGATAAACCTCATTAACAATGAATTTAGAAATTTCCTTGGAAGAATTTCTAACGGAGTAAAGTCTACATTATCTTTTCCGGCTAAGGCGGAATAAAACTAGATAGTCATAGGAGGTAAAGAATGAATCAGGTCAACAAGAATTATATTAATGGCAAATGGCAGGAATCTAAAGGGGGTATGACCTATAAAAGCATTAATCCTGCAGACACGACTGATGTGATAGGCATATATCAGCGTTCCAGCAGTGAAGATGTGAATCTTGCTTTTGATGCGGCAGAAAGTTATAAAAACTCATGGGCATCGACGCCAGCGACTCAGAGGGGGGAATTACTGTTTAGGGTAGCCAATATTTTAGAAAAAAGACTGGATCAAGTAACGGGTATGGTAACCCGGGAAATGGGCAAGACTTTAAAGGAAGCGGAGGGCGAAGTGCTGAGGGGTCTGCAGTTACTTCGATTCTACGGGGGAGAGGGATGGAGAATGACCGGAACAACCTTTCCTTCGGGTAAGCCTGGCAGGCTTCTCTTTACTCTGCGTGAACCTCTGGGTGTCGTCTGTGTACTTACCCCCTGGAATTTCCCTTTCGTCATACCTTTGTGGAAAATTGCACCAGCCCTGGTTTACGGTAACACGGTCGTATTCAAACCTGCAAATCTCACTCCGCAATGTGGTCTCGAACTGGCCAGCGTTATTGACGAAGCAGGTTTTCCCCCTGGTGTCTTCAATTTTATAACAGGTAGCAGTAGCGAACTGGGTGATGCTCTGGTTACACACCCTGCAGTTAATGGTATATCCTTTACAGGTTCCTGCTCAACAGGCAGTAAAATTGCGCTCAAGGTAGCCGGGCAGCGCCCCAAATTGCAACTGGAGATGGGCGGCCAGAACCCCTTAATTGTTATGGAAGATGCGGACCTTGACCAGGCTACCGATATAGCAATTGACGGTTCTTTCTGGTCAACCGGTCAGAAATGTACTGCGACAGGCAGGATAATAGTTCAGGAAAAGATACATGGAGCGTTTGTGGAGCTTATGGTTAAGAAGACTAAAAATCTCAGAATCGGAAATGGCATGGATTCAGAAACCCAGGTTGGTCCAATGGTAAGTGAGGAACAACTGGAAATGGTCCTCGATTATGTAAAGGTGGGAAAGGAAGAGGGAGCTAAACTTTTATGTGGTGGGAGACGGCTTGAGGGTAGAGAATACGAAAAGGGATACTTCCTTGAGCCAACCATCTTTGGCGAAGTGAAACCCAGCATGAGAATTGCCCAGGAAGAAGTGTTTGGTCCTTTCGTATGTATACTCAAAGCCAGAGACATTCAGGAAGCCATTGATATTGCCAATGATTCCCGCTATGGACTGAGTGCCTCCATCTGTACCAGAGATATAGGAAATGTGCTCATGTTCATACGTGAGATTGGTGTGGGCTTGGTGCATGTGAACAATTCTACTGCCGGCGCGGAGCCCCATGTCCCGTTCGGAGGCATGAAGGAGTCCACCTCCTACTTCCGGGAGATGGGAAGAACAGCCATCGAGTTCTTCACTCAATACAAAACCATCTATCTCGACGAAAAATAAGATAGATAAAATAGGAACAGCGACCATTTTTACGTGAGGCTGTCATTGCACGCTTCAAATAGTTATTGACTTCCACCGTCATTTTTTGTACAATCAAAGCCAAAATTAGATAGTAAAGTGAAACTTATAGTTAGAAGTATTTTTTGCGGGCCCATAGCTCATCTGGTTAGCCTGCCCGTGCCGTGAGGAGGGCCTGCCCGTGCCATGGCACGAGTCACGGCCAGGGAGCACCTGAGAGATGTATTTTGTTTATCTGATAAGAAGTAAAATTAATGGGAAATTATATAAAGGGATAACAGGAAATATAGAGAAGAGATTAAAAGAACACAATAGTGGCAAAACGCGAACGACTAAAAAGTGGAAGCCATACGAATTAGTTTATTTTGAAGCAGTTAGCGATAGAGTAGAAGCAAGAAAAAGAGAGAAGTATTTCAAGACCTTATCTGGAAGCAAATATTTAAAAGCAAAAATGGGCCCATAGCTCAGCTGGTTAGAGCACCTGACTCATAATCAGGGAGTCCTAGGTTCGAATCCTAGTGGGCCCATTTCTTATTTTGCCACCCTGGAAAATGGAAAGTAAGGTTACGTAATGATCTTAAATGTTAAAGTCGCTCCCAATGCCAGAAAGAATGAAATCAAACAAGAAGAAAATTGCTGGAAGGTTTATCTAACTGCCCTACCTGAGAAAGGGAAAGCAAACAAACTCTTAATAGAATTACTTTCTTTAAAATTCAAAGTAAAAAGGAACCATATAAAGATAGTCCGGGGAGAAAGATCGAGACATAAAATTGTCCAGATTGGGAAAGACCCGCAGTAAGCATGAGCGATAGTCTTTGCGTCTTTGAAACCGGGGGTTGTTAATGAAATGATAAAAATTGGCACGAGCGGATTCTCCTTTCCAGACTGGCGAGGAGTGGTTTATCCCAAAAATATTCAACCGAAGGATAGCCTTCGGTACTACGAGCAAGAACTCGGGTTCGACACCGTGGAGATAAACTTCACATATTATACCCTTCCCAGACTCAAAACCATGGAAGGATTGGCAAAAAAGACCACGGAAAAGTTCGATTTCGTAGTAAAAGCCTTTAGGGGCATCACTCACGACCCTTTTGACAGCAGGCTTGAACAGAAACCCGAATTGGACGAGGTCAAGGAAACATTTGGAAAATTCATATATTCATTGAAGCCTCTAATGGACGGTAACAAACTGGGAGCTATTCTCCTGCAATTCCCGGTCTTCTTCTATCCTGCCTCAGAAAGCAAAGATTATATTCTTCAATGCAAGGAGTGGCTCGGCGATGTGCCGGCGGTAATCGAATTCAGAAACCGCGCCTGGGCAAAACCCGAAACATTCACTTTCCTCAGAGAGAACGACCTTGCCTATTGCATAGTAGATGAGCCAAAATTGCCCAGGTTAATGCCTTTCGTTGAAGAAATCACATCCAGCATAGGCTACCTGCGGTTGCACGGAAGAAACCAGAATTGGTTCAATGTGCCAACCTCAGAGCGATATAATTATCTCTATTCCGATAAAGAATTAAAAGACTTTGTTGACCCCATCAAAAGGATTCATGAGAAGGCACAAAAGGGGTATGTATTTTTCAATAATTGCCACGCAGGTGCAGCGGCGAGAAACGCCCTCCAAATGAAAAGTTTCCTAGCCGATATTGTGGAAATGGGGGAGAGAACAAAGGAATTACTTCGGAAAGCGATCCTACCTGAACAGCAAGAGTTTTTTGGAGAAGAAAAGAAGGAAGGAGAGTGAATCAAGGTAAATAACAATTTTATCGTTGACTTTTCCATCTAGATTTGGTAAAATAAAAATTGTAAAAAGAATACGATTAAGAATATTAGCGATAGATGATGAAGAGGCTGTCCTGTCGCTCCTCAAGTTTAAATTGAGCCAATTTGGACACGAGGTGATTACCGCTAATAATGGTATAGATGGAATTAGAAAGGCAAGGAAGCTTGAGCCAGACATCATCCTTTTGGATCTGGTTATGCCGGGAATGAGTGGATTTAGGGTTTGTGAATTGCTCAAGTCTTACAATAAGACAAAAGATATTCCTATTTTTATATTCACAGCTTTAGACCGATTGGAAGATGTTAAGCGCGCATACGAAAAAGGTGCGGATGACTATATTGTGAAACCATTTGAAGTGGTAACAATTAACAATACAATTGAGACTAAATTCAACGAATTTATGGAAAAAGCCGAGTATAGGGCGACTTTTGAGGAAAGGCATAAAGACACTTCTTAAGAATAGTTTTTGAAAAGACTTTGATTTATGAAAATAAGAAATCTTCCCATCTGGGAAGATTTTTTTGTTTGATTTCTTGTCGAGAAATCTACTATAATTACTCCAATGTCATAGGGGTTCGATTAATCTAACCCGCAGAAACGGACTCAATAAATTGAGCCCCTACATTTTCTATCGGAGAAGATAAAATATGAAGGACTTGATAATTTTGATTGCGTCCTTAGCGATTATTCTGATTCTTTTCAAATGGAACTTGAGTCTGACTCTTACCATGATAATAGCGGCGCTCTTTCTGGCTATTGCCCACAAGTTTACCTTAGGAGAGATTTCAAGAACTTTCTATGCTGCCTGCCTATCAAAAGAGACTCTAGAGATTGTTGCCACTCTATTCTTAGTTATTATATTCAATTCTTCTATGACAGCTGCATATACCTTTACGAAAATCATTGATAACATGAGCAATATGCTCTTAGACATAAGGTGGATTATTGCTGTTGTGCCGGCAGTGGTTGGTTTTCTTCCCATGTTTGGTGGGGCGCTCGTTTCTGCCCCAGTAGTAAAGGAAGTTACCCAGGAGATGGGCATATCGAATGAGCGAAAGACCTTTCTCAATTTTTGGTTTAGACATCTCTGGGAATATACTCTACCGCTCTATCCGGGAATTATACTTGCTGCTGGCATTGTGGCTGTCCCTATATACAGAGTAATTGCAAGTAATAGTATTTTGACCGTAAGTGCAATTATCATAGGAATAATTTGGGGCACCGGAAGACTAAGATGGAAACCTCAGCATTCAGCGAAAACTCACTCCCAGCGAGGTCGAGCAACTCTGGGTTTTCTGTTCAATCTATCGCCAATTATTTTGGTGATGTTTCTGGTTCTGGTCTTTAGACTAGAAGTCTTATACGCTCTTCTTGCATCAATAGCCTTCACAATCATCAGCAATCGGATTTCTATCAGAACGCTTTTCCGCTCCGCGGCACATGAGAAGTATGGGATGATTCTTATTGTTTTTGGTGTTATGATTTTCAAGGCGATGTTGGAAACCTCAGGAATTATAGAACGCCTGCCTCTTTTCTTTCGGACTGCTGGTATTCCTCGATACTTAGTTATTTCTTTTCTTCCATTCATTGTGGGTTTCTTGACGGGGATGACGATGGCTGCAGTCGGTATCACCTTTCCTGTCATTCTGCCCTTGTTTAATGGTAAATTGTCGCTTATGACTTTTTCGTTTATGTGTGGATTTGCTGGCGTCTTGTTGACACCCGTCCATTTCTGTCTGGCATTGACCAGAGAATATTTCCAGGCTGACTGGTTGAAGCTTTATTATAAAGAGTTGATTTTCCCTATATTTCTTATGATAACGATTGGACTTATCTATTCAGTAATAATGTAGGGGTTCGATTCATCGAACCCGCGGGTCTGATAAATCCGACCCCTACAATAAATTGAGCCTCTACAATTATTGTAATTTGCGTTAGTTTCTACAAGGAGGGAGAAATCTTGCAGAAGAATAAGGTGATATTAAAGAAGGAATTACTGGAAGATTTCATAATCGAGGTGTTCGAAAAATTGGGAGTGCCCAGTTCAGATGCCAGGATAGTTGCTGATATTCTGGTTGCAGCCGACTTAAGAGGATTTGCGTCACATGGAATCTCTCGCCTGAGGAGATACGTGGAAGGTATAAAGGGGGGAGGCATTGAACCGGTCGCCAGAATAAAAGTGGTAAAAGAAACGCCAGTGACTGCTTTGATTGATGGCGGAAACGGCTTGGGTCAAGTCGTGGCATTTAAAGCTATGAAGAAGTGCATCGAAATTGCCGAAAAATCTGGAGTGGGTTTTGTCGGAGTGAGAAATAGTAACCACTTTGGAATTGCCGGCTACTATTCAACAATGGCTTTGGAAAAAGATATGGTTGGTATTTCTCTCACTAACGCTCGTTCTTCGGTCGCTCCCACTTTCGGGGTGGAGCCTGTTCTGGGAACAAATCCTATAAGTGTGGCCGTACCAACTGGTGGGCCATTTCCATTTGTCCTGGACATGGCAACCAGTATTGTCCAGAGAGGGACATTGGAAGTTCTGGAGATGGAAAATAAAAAAATGCTTGCCGGCTGGGCTATAGACGAAAGGGGCAAAACCCTTACCGATCCAAAAAAAGTCACCGAAGGCATATTTACCAGGAAAGCTGCGCTCCTTCCCCTGGGAGGGATAGGAGAAGAATTCGGTGGACATAAAGGATATGGGTTGGGTCTCCTCGTAGACATTCTCTGTGCTTGCTTCACAGGTGCCAATTTTGGTGTACATCTTTCCCGATTTAAGAAAGGAGGTTATAATCTTGGCCATTTCTTCGGAGCAATTAAGATAGAACTTTTCCGCCCACTCGATGAGTTTAAAAAGACGGTAGATACGATGTTCCGGGAAATAAAAGCCTCTAAGAAATTTCAGCGGAAAGAGAGAATCTATATTGCCGGGGAGAAGGAATTCGACATGGAAAGAGAGAGAAAAGTCGAAGGGATTCCAGTGGACCGCGATTCATTTAAATATATGAATTATCTGAAAAATACACTTAAGATAGACAAATTTGTCATTGACTCATAGATTTTTTATTTGATTATTCAGAAGAAAAAATATAAAATATTTTGAAATGCAAAAGAATATGAAAGTAAGAATAAAACAAATACTTCTACTTTCTACTCTCATGATTACTTTTTTGTTCCTTCCGCTAATCACCCAATCCGTAAAAAGTTCTCCTTCGCCTATTAAGGAAGAGGTAGAATCTTTAAAACAAACAATTAAAGAGACAGAAAACCTCTATAATCAGGCAGTTATAGCCTACGAAGAGGGAAATGTTGCTCTCGCAGAGAATCTTTATCATCAAGCTTTGAAAAAATTAGCCAAGTCCAATCTGGACGCCGTTCTGAACTATCAATTGAAGGAGGAATACGATAATCTCTTCGGCAAACTGGATGTGCTTCTCGAAGAAATGGAGAGAAATTCCGAATCGATTCTAGAGGTTTCTAAAGAAGAACTGAAAGAAACAGAAAATTTAGGCCCAGAGCAAATAAAAGGAAGTTATACCATAACCATTGATACTGAAAATGATTTGGTAAAGAAATATATAAGACTTTATAGTGAAGGAGAGAGAAGAAAAGCAATTGCTGAAGCACTGGAAAGGTCAGGCAGATACCGTGAGATGATTATTGGAGCTCTGGAAGAATACGGCCTTCCTCGAGAGTTAGTCTATTTACCCATAGTGGAGAGCCTTTATAAGGTGAACGCTTATTCTTGGGCTCGGGCCGTGGGTCTGTGGCAGCTAATGGAAACTCCTGCCAGAAAGCTAGGATTGGTTATTAATTATTGGATAGACGAGAGGAGAGATCCGGAGAAGTCTACCCACGCTGCTCTCAAATTTCTAAAAGACCTCCATACCTGGTTTAATGACTGGCATTTAGCCCTGGCTGCTTATAATCGGGGTCAAGTTGGAATTGGCAACGATTTAAAATTTTCCAAGTCCGTTGACTTTAGCCAATTGGTAGAGAGAGAAGCTTTGCCCAGGGAAACGGAAAATTTTGTTCCCAAATTTATGGCATGTGTGATTATTGGAGAAAATTATCAAGACTACGGGTTTTCCTTAGATTTCCACGAACCCTCAAGCTATGATGAGATTATTCTGGATAGGGTAATTGACCTGGAAGTTATTGCCAAATGCGCAGGCGCAACAGAAGCCGAGATAAAAGAACTGAATCCTGCTTTACGAGCTTGGTGTACTCCGAAGAACTATCCCAATTTCAGGTTAAGACTTCCTCCTGGTACAAAGGAGAGATTTCTTACCAATGTTGCTGAGGTAAAGGATTTAACTCCGGGGAGGGGACTTATTCGCTACAAAGTGAAGAAGGGAGATATTTTGGGAAAAATTGCTGGAACATACTATACTACCGTGTACGCGATTAAAAGAGATAACGAAATAAGAAATATCAATAAGATAAGAATAGGGCAAATCTTAATTATCAGACCCGGCAGAAAATACTTCCTCGAATAAAAGCAGGCCATCGCTTTACACTCTCCTCACTTCGATACTCTGTTCCCCGGGGATAGGGAACCTGTGAAGTGCCAAAGGAAAGCTTGACCTAGTATCTACTCGCCGGGGCGTTTCATGCTTCGTTATACAATTAGAAAAGTTGTACGCGATGTGCCGGTATCCGTCAAATAAACTAAAGCTTGAGGTGATGAAATGTTAACTCAGTCCACTCAGAACGAAGGTATGAAGCCAGTATATATTGAGGCTTTTGACCTCGACGATGCCTGGTTCCAGTGTCTTTCAGCGATATTGGAGAAGGGGGAAGTTTACACGGTTACCAGAGGTAGTTATAAAGGCCAGAAGAGGCTGGAGTTCGATTTCGTTACTGTCAGGGTTAAGAAACCTTCTCATCAGATAATACCTATTATTCCCGAAGGTTCTGGCATTCCAGCCCCAACGAGTATGGAGTATATCCAGGGTTATCTCCAATACCTTTTGACCGGAGCCAAGACAGAGACAGAAGACTATACCTACGGTGAGAGACTGGTTGACCCCAAGGTGAGAATAGTGGAAAATATTAAAGGAAAAAGGATAATGAAAGAAATTCCTCTCAATGTTAACCAGATAGAGGAAGTCATAAAAATGTACAGGACAGAGGGACATGGCACGAATCAGGCGATAATGGAGATTGGAATGCCTTCTGATGTTGGCTTAAAAGATCCTCCCTGTCTGAGATTAATAGACACTAGAATCAGGTATGGGAAACTCCATTTTATTCCTTATTTCAGGTCCTGGGATTTATGGGGAGGTTTCCCCTCAAACCTGGGTGGATTGCAACTAGTAAAGCAGTATATGGCAGAAGAGATTGGAATCGAAGACGGAGAAATCATAGCGATAAGTAAAGGCCTTCACTTGTACGATTATACCTGGGAGTGGGCTAAGCAGAGAACAACAAAATACGATAAAAAGATAGAATAAAGGGAAGGAAAAAATCCTCTCTTTAAATGGAACTAAATTAAACAGTGTTAGAAAAACTTTTTGACCCTACATCAATAGCGGTGATCGGTGCTTCTCGACAGGAAGGAAAAGTTGGGCATAGCATTTTGAACAATCTTGTCCGATACGGCTATAAAGGAAAGATTTATCCAGTCAATCCGAAAGCCGAAGAAATTCTGGGAATAAGAGCATATCCCACAATTTTTGAAGTAGAAGGAGAGATAGACCTCGCCGTAGTTGCCATTCCTTCCGAGTTTGTACCTTCTGTCCTTAAGGATTGCGTGAGGAAAAGAATCGCCTCGCTAATTATTGTTTCGGCCGGCTTCAAAGAATCTGGTAAACAGGGAACCAGACTGGAGAAGGAATTAGTAGAAATTGTTAAAGATTCAAGTATGAGGCTTCTTGGTCCCAATTGTCTCGGGGTTATCGATACTGCTTCCTGCCTCAACGCCTCATTTGCCGCAGGCATGCCTTCCAGAGGAAATATCGCTTTCTTTTCTCAGTCTGGCGCTCTGTGTACTGCCGTTTTAGACTGGGCTCTCGAAGAAAATGTTGGCTTCTCAAAATTCATTAGCCTGGGAAACAAAGCAGATATTGACGAGGTAGACTTATTACTTGCCCTCGCAGATGACCCTGAAACAAAGGTTATCCTCGGCTATCTGGAAGGAATAGAAAAGGGCGTCAGATTTATGGAGGTAGCCAGAAAGGTCTCCCGGCGAAAGCCGATTATTATTACCAAATCCGGGAGGACGCAAGCCGGAGCTAGAGCTGCTTCTTCACACACAGGAACCCTGACAGGCTCAGAGACCGCCTATGAAGCTGCTTTCAGGCAGTCGAGAGTAATCAGAGCTGAGACAGTAGAGTCTCTTTTCGATTATGCTATTGCTTTCGCCTATCAACCTATTCCCCGAGGCTCAAATCTTGCTATTCTCACTAATGCTGGCGGGCCAGGAATCATTGCATCAGATGCAGCCGAGAATTCTATTTTACATATGGCTTCTTTCAGGGAAGAAACAATTAGTAAACTTCGCCAGGATCTTCCTGCAAGCGCTTCTATATACAACCCCGTAGACGTGATTGGTGATGCAGGAGCAACTCGTTATGAGAAGGCAATGAAAACTGTCATTGACGACCCGGGAGTTGATAGCCTCGTTGTAATTTTGACGCCTCAGGCGATGACTGAAATAAAAGAAACAGCAGAAGTCATAAACAAAATTTCGTCATTAGTTTCTGATAAACCCATTGTCTCTTCTTTTATGGGGCGCTTAGGAGTTAAAGAAGGCATAGACATTTTACGTTCGGGAAAAATACCCAACTATCCTTACCCCGAGCGTGCCATTTCTGCCCTGGAGGCCATGGTTAAGTACCGAAAGTGGAAGGAGACGCCTTCTGGTAAAACCAGGTCTTTTAAGGTAAATAAAGGGAAAGCAGAAAAGATTTTTTCAAAAGCGAAAGAGAAGGTAAAAACTAATTTGACTCCCGAAGAGACGAGGCAGGTGCTCTCGGCCTATGGTTTTTCCCTTCCCCGGAGAATTGTTACCGAGACCTCCCGTGAGGCAATCTCGGCAGCAGGGTCGCTTGGTTACCCGGTAGTGATGAAGATTGTATCGCCCGACATTTTACACAAATCTGATATAGGAGGGGTCAAGGTTGGAATCAGCGAGAAGTCCCAGGTGGCAAGAATCTTTGAAGACCTCATATCAAATGCAAAGAGATTTATGCCCGAAGCCTTAATCCTGGGAGTGGCCTTAGAAGAGATGATTGGGCCTGGGAAAGAGGTAATATTAGGCTCCTCAAAGGATCCGTCTTTCGGTTCTCTTCTTATGTTCGGGCTTGGCGGAATTTATGTAGAAGCGCTTAAGGATATATCTTTCCGAATTGCACCTTTAGATCTTGACGATGTGGACTCGATGATAAAGGAAATTCGCTCCTACCCAATTCTCAAAGGGATGCGTGGTGAAGAGCCTTCCGATTTGGCAGCAGTGGAAGAGGCTCTTTTGAGATTATCTCAACTGGTTACGGATTTTCCTGAGATTCTGGAAATGGACATAAATCCATTGATGGTTCTGCCTGCAGGCAAAGGGGCTTTTGTAATTGACTCGCGGTTAACAATAAAAATCTAACGTCGTTGTCAAATGGCCTGGAGTCCTCCCGAAAGGGAGGGGTCCGGAAAAGGGGACAGGCTACTTTTTCTGCCACCCAAAAAGTCGGGTTTTATGCCCGCAATTTTTGATTTTTGGTCTTTGATTTTTGATTTTGATTCGTAGTGGAGGGCTTTATGCCCGTAATTTGGGATTTGAAATTTGGGATTTGGGATTTGGGATTTGTAAGAGGAGGACTATATGGTTTCTTTATATGTAGGTTCTACTTGTGAATATTCCGGAAAGACTCTGGTTTGTATCGGTTTGGGAAAGAGGTTTCAAAGCGATGGCATATCCGTTGGCTATTTTAAACCTCTGGGAAGACTTCCCGTCAGAGTGGGCAAGGTATTAGCCGACCAGGATGGAGTAGCCATGGAGGAGATCCTGGGACTCCGGGACCCATTGGATTTGGTTTGTCCGGTGGTTTTGACTCAGGACCTAACCATCCAAGCATACACCGGAAAGATAAGAAGTATCCAGAAGAAAGTAATGGACGCTTATAGTAAGATTACCCGGAATAGAGATTTGGTTTTGATAGGAGGAGGGGGCAATCTCCATGAAGGTTCGCTACTGGGCATCCCGGGGAAAAAACTAATTAAGAAGATGAAGGCAAAAGCCATCCTAATTGACAGGTGCGAAACAGATATTTTAGTAGACCCTATTCTTGCTGCAAGCGAGATTCTGGGAGACAATTTTATAGGCGTCGTTCTGAACCGGATAGCTGTAGACAAGCTTGAGTATTTCAAAAGAAGAATAGTTCCTTTTTTGAACAGGGAACGGATAGAAGTTTTGGGCATGATTCCCCAGGACACCACATTGAATGCTATTAGTATTGGCGAACTCCGCGATAACCTGGGAGGAGAAATTCTGTGTTGCGATGACAAAATGGATGAGTTAGTGGAACATTTTATGATAGGCGCTATGAACGTTGAAGGAGCTTTAAGGTATTTCCGAAAGGTTCGGAACAAGGCGGTTATTACTGGAGGCGACCGTCCAGACATTCAGCTCGCTGCACTGGAAACCTCTACGAGATGTATTGTCTTGACAGGAAGTCTTTTCCCTAACGATATTATCGTTTCTCGAGCAGAAGAACGTGAAGTGCCTATGATGGTAGTTAAAGAAGATACACTCACAACCGTTGAGAAAATAGAAGATCTCTTGAGACGTCTGAGAGTTAGCGGGAAGAAGAAGGTAGCCAGGGCAGCGGAACTGGTCAATCGAGAGATCAATTTCCGTTCTTTATACCGTAGATTAGGCATGTCGACAAAATAGAATCGCACTTGCGAAATTGGGTGGCTTGCTACAGCAAATTTCGTCGCCCGGTAAGCAGAAATTTAAGATGATTCCACTTAAAGATACTATACCGTCAGAAAGGTATCCCATTGCCACTGTGCTTTTAATTCTGGCAAACGTCTCTGTCTTTTTCTATGAGATTAGCCTGGGCCGACACTTGCCCCAATTCGTGAAATTTGCCGGCGTTGTTCCTGCACGCTTTCTTGATTCCCGAATCTACTTATTTAAAGGACTTTTTGAACGTTATTTGCCAATAGTCACTTCCCTCTTCTTACATGGAGGATGGGTTCACCTCTTGGGCAATATGTTGTATCTTTGGGTCTTTGCCGATAATATAGAAGATAGATTGGGGCATTTCAAATTTCCAATTTTCTATCTCCTCTGCGGTTTTGGGGCAAGCTTGGCCCATATCTTTACCAATCCCACTTCTACTGTCCCTTCGATTGGTGCCAGTGGAGCTATTGCCGGGGTCCTTGGTGCATATTTCATCCTCTATCCTAAATCCACAGTCATAGCTCTTGTTCCCATCTTTTTCTTTTTCCAGATAGTGGAGTTACCCGCTTTTATATTCCTGGGAGTTTGGTTTCTCATGCAGTTCTTTAGCGGGGTGTTAACTTTAGGTTTGGGAACTGCTCAGACAGCAGGAATTGCTTGGTGGGCACATATTGGCGGATTCTTAAGCGGAATATTTTTCATTCTTCTTCTAAAAGGTAAGAAACGCCGTAGAAGATATTGAACAGGCGTATCGCGTTATGTATAGAAAATCTATCCTCAGTAACGGTTTGAGACTAATAACTGCTCCCATGAGAGGAACACGGGCGGCCACAGTTTTGATTTTGGTCGGAATAGGTTCTCGGTATGAAGATGAGGAACTGAATGGTATCACTCATTTTATGGAGCATATGTTCTTTAAAGGTACCAGCAAGCGTCCAAGTGCCAAAACGATTTCTGAAGCTATCGATAGAGTGGGAGGAGAACTGAACGCTTACACCAGTGAAGAGAGCACTGGCTTTTTCATTCACCTGGCGAGTCCACACCTTGAACTTGCCCTGGACGTTCTCTCAGACATGTTGCTTAATTCCAAATTTGAAAGAGAAGAGATTGAGAAGGAAAAGGGTGTGATATTGGAAGAGATTAATATGCATCATGACAAACCAGACATCCAGGTAATAGATGCTTATAAATTTCTACTGTACGGCAACCACCCTCTGGGCCGGGAAGTGATCGGGAAAAAAAGGGTAATTGAGAATATGGACCGGGAAAAGTTGTTAACCCATTGGAGAAAAAAATTCCCTTCCAATAGCACTGTAGTGACTATTGCCGGTGATATTGAGCCTGGAAAGACTTTAGGATTAGTCAGGAAATATTTGACAAAATGGGAAAATAGAAAGAAACCAACTTTCTTGCCCTCTAAAGAAAAGCAGACCGGCGCTGCTATTATCCTCCGGCATAGGAAAACTGACCAGGCTTATCTATGTCTGGGAGTGAAGAGTTTTTCTTATAAGCATCCCGACCATTATGTCCTCAGAGTCTTAAATACGATTCTGGGAGGTATGGTAAGCTCACGGCTATTCGTTCGTCTTCGAGAAGAAGAAGGCATAGTCTATTCAGTTGATTCTGTCAGCGAATCTTATCTGGACACGGGCAACCTGCGCGTTCACGCAGGGGTGGAGACAGCCAAAGTAGAAATTGCGATTTCTACAATTTTGGAAGAAATTAAGAGAATCTGCGAGGAAATTGTTGGAGAAGAAGAATTGGGAAAAGCCAAAGAGTATCTGAAAGGCAGGATGGCTCTGGAACTGGAACTTTCCCCAGGAGTAGCAGGCTTTCTTGGTCATCAAGAACTCCTTCTGGGAAAGATTAAACTGCCAGAAGAACAAATGAAAGAGATTGAAAAAGTCACTTCCGACGACATAAAGAGAGTAGCCAAGAAGATTTTCGTTAACAAGCACCTTAATCTTGCAATGGTCGGTCCCATTACCGAGAAAGAAAAATTTCTAAAATTACTAAAGATTTAGAAACAAGTATTCCACATCATTTTCCTCTCCCCGTTGGAGAGAGGGTGGGCCTGCCCGGGCCGTGACGAGGGTCTGCCCGTGCCATGACGAGGGCCTGCCCGTGTCTGGCGCGACCCACCTTGGCCGTTAAGGCCCAGAATGGGCAGGCGGCCAGGGTTGAGGGGAACAATGGGCAAAATAAAAGAGCCTCTTAAAGTAAAATTAATAGTGGGTATGATATCTCAAGATGTAGACCTTTTTGCTGAGGTAACGCAAATCTTGGTTGAGAAATTTGGGCCAGTTGATTTGAAAAGCAATGTATTCAACTTTGACAAGACCGATTACTACCAGGAAGAAATGGGTACAAGTCTCAAGAGACAATTTCTTAGCTTTGAGCGCCTGATCGAGCCAAAGCAGATAGTGGAAATCAAATTTTTTACGAACGGCCTGGAAGAAAAGTTTTCGCTTTCCAGGGATAAACCAAGCCGCCTGATTAATCTCGACCCGGGTTACCTCGATTGCACCAAGCTCGTCTTAGCCAGCACTAAAGATTCACCAAACAGAATCTATTTAAGAGATGGAATCTATGGTGAGATAACTTCATATTTCAGCCAGGGCACTTTTAATTTCCGGTCCTGGACTTTTCCCGACTATCGAACCCAGGAATATATTGAACTATTTAATGAAATTAGAAAACTTTACATCGTCCAGAGGCGCAATATCATTTCCAAAAAAGTGGATAAAAAGTTTGAAATTTCTTGACAAAAGTTTACTATCACACTATAATGTTTTTATGAGTCCATTAGTTTCGAAATTCTTCTTAAGGGCAATTAGCTCAGAGGGAGAGCGCTGCTTTCACAAGGCAGAGGTCGCTGGTTCAACCCCAGCATTGCCCAGGTTAATTATCCAAATCTTAGTTTTCTAGTCGTTTTTGAGAGGGAGGGGGGTGAAATCAATGCCAGTCAAGAAGAAAAAGAAGAAAGCAGCAAAGAAAAAGAGGCCGTGCTAAGCAAAATTTTATCTTACCGCATTTAAAAAAAAGGAGCGACTCCGTCGAGAAGCGCTCCTTTTTTGTCGACTATTTCCTAGACAAGCAAAAAGAGACCCTGTTCCTGTAAAGACAAGGTCAGGGTGAAGAAACATAAATATAAAGAAAAGGAGGACTAAATTGAACAAAACATTACGGAAAATAGCAGTGTTCATTTTGGTAATGGGGCCAGGGTTTCTTATAACCTTATGCAATTACGCACAAGACTTACCAATGTCTACACAAGCAGAGTGGAAATTACCTGCCCCTAAGAAAAAGAGTAAAGTTAGTCTTGAACAAGCGCTCAGTCTTCGTCGGTCAAGCAAAGAAGGCTTCACCAGTCAGGAATTGACGGAAAAAGAGATTGGACAGATCTTATGGGCAGCACGGGGAGTTAATCGCCCCACTGGTAAACTTACTTCTCCTTCAGCTATGGCCCGCTATTCCGTTTCGGTTTATATTGCTACAAGTAAAGGCACATTCCTTTACATTCCTGAAAACCATTCTCTCTCATCCATTGATGATAAAGATATACGCAAAGGCGTTGGCACACAGGATTATGTGAAGACGGCTCCTATTATGATAATACTCGTTGCAGATTATTCAAAATTACCCGATACCTTGTCTATGGAAAGGAAAATTTCCTTCGTCTGTGCAGAGGCAGGAGCCATTGGGGAGAATGTTTACTTGCAGTGTGCGGCATTAAAATTAGGGACCATATTTGTAGGTTCTGTGGATAGAGATTTCGTAAAGACAGCTCTCAATTTCGGAGAAGGCATAGAACCCTTATTTGCTATGCCCCTCGGTCACACCAAATGAAATCAGACAACCTCTGGAGGAACTTTGGAGTTGACTTTGTCCCAGAAATTTGGTATAAATAGTCTAGATTTTTTTCTGGGAATAGACGTGAATGAACAATTAGAAAGGTTAATTGAATTACAGGAAGTTGACTTAGTTCTGGACCAGATTCGGAGTGAAATAGAACAGATCCCCAAGGAAATCGACAGATTGGCAAGGGAATTTGAACAAAGCCAGGAATCTCTGAACCAGTTGAAGAAGGGGATTACCCAATTACAGATAGATAGAAAAAATAAGGAGCTGGACCTTAAGGTGAAAGAAGAAGAACTTAAGAAGCACCAGAGCGAGCTATTCACGGTGAAGACGAACGAGGCTTATACCGCATTACTAAAAGAGATCGAGGAAAATAAGAAGTCAAAAAGTGATATTGAGGATGCAGTTCTTGCAGTAATGGAGCAAGAGGAAACGCTCCTTGCTGAAGAGAAGAGAAAAGAAGAAGAGCTTGCCAAGGAAAAGGAAGAAGTCACTAGAAAGCAAAAGGAATTGAAAGACAGATTAGAGCGCCTTAATCAGAACCTACAAGAGGTTGAATCCGAAGAGAAACAGAAAATAGCTAGCGTCGAACCAGAAATTTTCCGGCGATATCAGAAAATAAGAGAAAAGAAGGATGGGGTCGCGGTCGTTCCAGTAGTTGGTGGATTTTGTGGAGGATGCAGCATAGTTTTGCCGCCTCAGGTTATAAATGATGTTTTGAGCGGGAAGGATTTAGTAGCTTGTGGAAATTGTTTGAGGATACTATACCTCAAGGAAGAAAAATGAAGAAGTCCGAACCAAGTAAGGAAACCTATAGAATATTGAAGACTCTTGTCGAGGAAAGGTCTTTTCTCTCAGCGAAAAAGAAACTGCCTGGACTCAGTGACAATAAAATATGGAAAGCTATCTCGGTTGCAGCTTCAATGTTAGAAGTTCCATCGTTAGGCGAAAAATATAGAAATCTCAGGGTATATGTTGATGGAGCTGCAGTGCCCAATCCCGGACCTTCAGGAATTGGCGTAGTTATCTATGACCGGAAGAAGAAAAAAATTAAAGAAGTAAAGAAATACATCGGGACAGCCAGTAATAATGTGGCTGAATACAAAGCCTTGATTCAGGGACTAAGAGAAAGCAAGAAGCTAGTAGCTGAAAGCGTTATTGTATTTAGTGATTCCGAATTATTGATTAATCAGATGAATGGAAGATTCCGGATAAACAATGAGGGCCTACGGCGACTATTTCAACAGGCAAAAAATGTAGAAGTTAACTTTGAAAAGGTTACTTATCGCCTCATAGATAGGAATGAGAATAAGGCAGCGGACCAACTTGCCAATCTCGCAATAAAAAGGGGACAGGCTACTTTTAGGATAGCAGAGCCAAGCTCCGCCTGAACCAAGGTGGTGTAGAATTTATCCCCCGCAAATGGAAATTTGCAAAAGGGCCATACTAGCGTCAACTTTGGGCAAGAACTACACGCTATAACGTGTGCTAGTCTATGGTATGTACCAGCCTTGTTCCTGAGATCAACGATATTCAAAAAATGTTTTTGAAGGGCACATTCATATAGGCTTGATGTGAACCGGATGGTTGCTCTGATATCTATCGGAGAGGAAAGTCCGAACTCCACAGGGCAGAGTGTTCCGTGCAAACGGAAGGGGAGCGATCCTACGGAAAGTGGCACAGAAACCAGGTACAGGTAATGCTGTAGTGAAAAGGCTAAACCCCACTCGGAGCAAGACCGAATAGCAGAGGAGAGGCGGCCCGTCTCGCTACTACTCTTTGGGTTGGTCGCTCAGACAAATAACCATCGTCCCGATTTCCAATCGGGATACAGAATTCGGCTTACAGGTTCACTTCAAGCCTTTTTATTTTGTTATCAGGCATCCTCAAAACCTGGAGTTATTGTGAAACAAGGTTACAGTATATCCTCACTTCAGGGAGGACGCCAAAGGATCGAATCCGGGACTAGTATCTATATTTTGTAATATTGACTTTTTTTCGCAAAAAATATAAGATAAAAACGAGAAAATTTCAGGAATCCATAGTCTGACAGGAGAACCGCTATGGAAGCCATTAAAGCGCTGAAAACCAGGAGGAGTAAAAGGAAATTCTTAGGTGCTCGCGTCCCCAAAAAAATAATTGAAGATATCATAGATTGCGGTCGACTTGCTCCCAGTGCCGTAAATATACAGCCTGTCGAATTTATTGTGGTTACTAAAAAAGAAATGAAGCAGAGAATTGCAGAAATGACCGATCGTGGTAAGTTTATTGCAAACGCTCCTCTTTGCGTTGTCGTTTTTTCTCGCCAGACTAAACACTACTTAGAAGACGGCTGTGCAGCAACTGAAAATATACTCCTGGCGGCCCACGCACACGGGTTGGGGGCTTGCTGGGTAGCCGGAGACAAAAAGCTATATGCAAAAAGAGTCCGCCAGCTGCTTGGAGCGCCACAGGATTTTAAACTTATTACCCTGATTCCTATTGGTTATAGCGAAGAGCAGCCAAAGCCGGCCAAGAAAGAGTTGAGGGAAGTCCTTCACTGGGAAAAATATTGAATTTGTGGCTAAGAGATGATAATCGTAGGAATTGATGAGAATGGATTGGGTCTTCGAAATCAGAGAATGCTGGGACCTTTAGTTGTGACTGCCACTGCTTTCAGGGTAGAGAGGGACTACGACTTCAACAACGATTTCTTCTGGAATGAACTCAGAGGAGTAATCTCAAGGAATAGAAGGGATAAGTCGAGTCTTATTGTCTGTGACAGTAAAGAACTTTTCCAAAGCAATAACCAGAGGACTTACAAATTGGGAGAGTCCACAGCACTTGCATTCTATTCTCTTCTGAATGGAAGATTGCCACAAGATTTCGACAATGATTTTTTTCCCCAAATCATCGTAAATAGGCAATTTTTCCTGAGCGATTGCCCTGTTAATTGGGAAAGCTCCCTCTGTGGTAATGGCACTCCTTATAATCTCCCTTCCTGGAAAGTAGAAACCGAGCTTGTAAGAGACCTGTCGAAAAAATTGACGCAATCGTTAAGTCAAAAGAGAATAGAATTCATTTTTTGGAAAAGTAGAATATTCTGTCCCTCCACTCTCAATAGAGCACAAGCGAAGAATCTGGATAAGTACTCACTTGAGATTCAAACCATAGGTGATTTCATAGACCTATTCCTGAAAAATTATGGCGAAGAAAAAATTTCCTTATTATCAGGGAAAATAGATGGGTGGGGAAAACACAAGATTTTGAGTTATTTGGGGGAAAGATTTGAAATTCTATCCTATCATGCAAAGGAAGGAGTGGACGCTTTTACAGTTTGCTGTAAAGGGAAAAAATTGAAGGTTTGTTTTATCAAGTCGGGAGACAAATTCATCTTTCCCATTGCACTGTCTTCAATTCTGGGCAAGTATATTAGAGAAGTATTTGTTAGACGGATAAATGAATTCTTTCAAAGAGTTGATAGTTCCTTAGGTTGGTGCGGAGGATACAGACAAGGCGTGAAATTTGATGGCTTCCTGAAAAGGGCGTCCCAAATAGTAGCTACTAAGAGAATACCTCAAGAGTGTTTGCTCCGCTAGAGATTTGAATCATGAAAGCTTTTCTGGACATCGAGACCTCTTTCGAGGGAGAAATAACTGTCCTGGGAATTTGTCATGGAGATGGCACAATAATTCAGTTAGTGGGAAGAGAAATTACCAGGCCGAATTTACTGAAAAGTCTTTCGGGTATAACCACCATTTACACCTACAACGGAAGCAGGTTCGATCTCCCTATAATAAGAGAGAAATTGAGAATAAATTTAGATGATTATTTCGTAACCTATGACCTGATGTATGACTGCTGGCAAAGAAATCTTTTTGGCGGGCTGAAGAAGGTTGAACAGATGCTGGGAATCGAAAGGCGGCTGGCAGATGTGAATGGCTGGATTGCTATGGAACTATGGGAGGAGTACGAGAAAGAAAATAACGAGCAAGCTCTTCAAGTCTTGTTGGAGTATAATAGAGAGGACATTATTAATCTTCCTATCTTGATGGAAAAACTTAGAGAAAGGGGTGATGATTAGTATGCCCGGGAAAGTACCAACTAAGAAAGAGAAAAAGAAGCCAAAAAAGAAAAGAAAGTAATCAGTGTGCACGCTTGTCTCGTGAACCAATATAGCAGCAGAGCGAAACTCTGCTACATCTTTATTATAAGACTTTATGCCCTCAGGTATTTGTCTTAAATAACGACCAATGAACATCTTAATCGGTGGGCAACAGTACGAAATTATCCAAAAACCGCAGAAGCACGTGGTAGTGCCCACCAGGAAGGAACTTCACGGATGGTGGCCTGGAAAGAGAGAATGTTCTTCTGAGAGAATGCTCATCAATCCTTACAATGGTTGTGGGATAGGATGCTTCTTCTGTTACTCATTAGCATTTCCTGGCCATTTCCAGACTTTCCGAAAAGAAAATGTAATTATAGTTGCCAAGGATTTCGACAAAATTGTTTCAGACCAGCTCGATTCCATTGATGTCGCTTGCTGTGGTTACCTCTCTCCAGTTACCGACCCGTTTCAGCCTGTGAACAATGTTTACCATCTCTCCGAAAAAATAATTGAGGTCTTTGTAGAAAAAAATATTCCCATAGAATTCATTACTAAAGCAGAAATTCCTGAAGAGGCAATTGACCTGATAAGACAGCAGAGACATTCATTTGGGCAGGTATCTTTTCTGACCATAAACGAAGACTTAAGGAAAATTTTGGCACCTCAAGGGGCTTCCAATAGTGTTCTTTTTAAAAACTTGGACAGAATGGCAAAAAAAGCAATTTATGCCGTTTGTAGAATAGACCCTGTATTCCCTTATATTACGGACAAGAAGCGTGATTTTCAACAATTAATTAAGAGGGCAAGAGATTCAGGAGCCAGGCATATAATTGCCAGTGTCCTCGACATCCCGCTTAAGATCCACAAGGAAGTACTTAATAAGATAAAGACCTGTTTTGGCCCGGGAACGGAATTTGATTACAGGAAATTATATATAGAAAACATCGACGGTTATATGAATGCCAAAATAGATTATCGCAAGAAAGTATTCGACACCATAAGGAATATTTGCGAAAGATTGGATATGACTTTCGCCTTATGCATGGAATATGAATTAGTTGAAGGAGAACCCAGAGGACTAAATCGGGAGTTTACCAGTTCAAGAAATTGTGAAGGGATTGACATACCTGTTTACAAGAGAGAAAAGGAGAAGTTCTTCCCGGCTACAGATTGTCAGGGAGACTGCCTCAACTGCACTGAAGCAAAATGTGGAATTACAGACCTGGCTATGAACAGACGGGGTTCAAAAAAAGATTGGCGTCTAAAAGACTATCGGCGCTGGTCAAAGGAACTCAAAGTAATGCCGGGCTTTATGCCCTTAATCTGAAATTTGGATTGTGGATTTTCCATGACAACACGTAATTCATATCACAAAGCAAATCTCCTTGGGGAGCTAGCAGGGTTCGATGTAACTGGCTTCCCCCTGGCTATTTTCCCCAACAAACACATTGCCCGCTCCAGTCTCATCTATCCTGCGGCAGGAGAAAGAGGTGAATGTGTAAACCTGTTCAAAGTTCTGCAAACTAATCTTTGCGAGAACAACTGCTTCTACTGTGTAAATAGGAAAGACAGAAGTTGTCCTCGAGTAGAATTTGCGCCTCAAGAACTCGCTTCTCTTTTTCTGGAGTACTACAAAAAGGGATGGGTCAAAGGGCTTTTTCTCTCTTCAGCAGTAAAAGTTTCTCCTAATGCCAGTCAAGAAAAGATGTTGGAGACTCTGAGGATTTTGAGGTACCGACACAATTACAGGGGATATATCCACTGTAAGATTCTTCCTGGCGTAGATAGCACTCTCATTGAAGCCACAGGAAATTTGGCAAATCGGCTCTCCATAAACCTTGAAGCACCGAACCAGAGCTGCCTCTCCATATTATCCCCGGACAAGAATTTTCATCGAGAGCTACTGGGAGGGCTGAGAAAGATTGCCCATTTCAACCACAATCACCCTTTGAAAGCAGGGGTGACTACCCAGTTGGTAGTAGGAGCGGCAGAAGACGATGATAGAGAAATACTCTCCCTCAGTCAGAAACTCTACAGAGATTATAATCTTCGTAGAGTCTACTACAGTGCTTTCACTCCGGTAGAAGATACTCCTCTGGAAAACTTTCGTCCCTGCCCTCCCTTAAGAGAGTTTCGCCTCTACCAAGCCGATTTCCTATTAAGGAAGTATGATTTCACTGCAGATGAATTAATTTTTGACGGTAAGGGCAACCTATATTTAGATAAAGACCCCAAGTTAACCTGGGCATTGGGTAATACCGAAAGGTTTCCTGTAGAGATAAATAAGGCCTCTTTTGAAGAACTGCTCCGGGTTCCTGGAATTGGCAGAATATCAGCTAAGAGAATTATCCATTTAAGGAAGACGGCCAAACTAAAGGAACTGGAACAACTGAAAAAGTTGGGTGTGGTTGCCAGAAGAGCAAGACGATTTGTCACTCTGGATGGAAAATTTTATCCCGGGAAGGAAGAACCGAAGCCGGAAATAGATAAGCAACTCTTTCTCTGGGAAGAGATTTAAAGTTCAACCAATGAAGAAAAACTTCCCTCTCCCCTTTCGGGGAGAGGGCTACGGCGAGGGACAATTTCCTCATATTTCCTCTCCCTTGGGGCAGAGGTTAGGGTGAGGGGAAAAAAAGGAGGGCCTATTGAAAATAAGAGAATTCCAGAACCTAATGAAGGAAATCTACTATTCCAGAGACAACAAGAGAGGGCTTGCTAGGACCTTTGTCTGGTTTGTCGAAGAGGTAGGAGAGTTCGCCAAGGTAATCCGTGAAGGCAAGAAGAGTGATTTCAAGGATGAAGTAGGAGATGTCTTTGCCTGGCTTTTAAGTTTAGCCAATCTTTTAGACGTGAACGCAGAAGAGGTAATTGAAAAATATAAAAGAGGCTGTCCCAGGTGCAAAAAAATTCCCTGCCAATGCACTTATGACCTTCCCAGCTTCCAATTCTAATATGTCAACGACGCCCGCTTTTTGTACCAGCAAAGCGTAAGCTCTGCCTTCCCTGCGCGGGACGGACTCTCTGCCGCTCTTTTCTTTAGGCATCCTTGAAGTGGCACCCCTAAATTGATGCACAGCTTTCGCTCTGTAGCTACGTCCTCCTCACCCTATCCTTCTTCTCTCCGGGAGAGGGAATTCCCGAGTCCATGGTTTTAATTGACAAATTTTGGTTCTTTTGCTATTCTATAATATATCGACGACAAGGAGGTGTTAATGGAAGCTTTAGAAAAGCCCATTCAGCGAGAAGAGAGGGCTTATATTTTTTAGTAGCCATCTTTGTTGTTCGACTGGTGATAGCGGGAGTTCTGGCAAGCAAGATCGTCAAACTGTTAATTGCCTTATTGGATACGCCATTTGTATATTTTGGCGTTTGGATAATAAGAAGAGGAGAAAGAAATGAAGATAGGTATAGCGGGAGTTCCTCCCCAGGAAATCTTGGATAAATACAGGGGAGACGATTTTATAGACCTCGATACACTTTTCGATTTCACCGATAACACCAAAGCTGAACTCTATTTGCCAAAGATATATTGCGCTACAATCAAAAGCATTATAGCCAATGCTTTGACCCTGAAACTGGACCTCATCATTTTTGACAATGGCTATAGCAAGTGTGACAACGGCAGGTTCGTTAGCGAAATTCTCAAGCGGGAACTTAATGTGCCTATAATTACTACTCAAAATAATTCCACCCACAGGTATCCTCAGATAATATGTGAAAGCGACCTCGAGTTGAGAAAAAAGTTCGATTTGATAGTGGACAGTATCGTCAAACATGTTGATAAGTCAAAGTTGAAATATGGAGAGCCAAAGTATGGTTTCTGGGGGGTTCCTCCCAATGACTTCAGCATACTGGATCTATTCCCTAAAGAGACGCATGTTTTTGGCTGGGCGAGGTGTATTGAAGCAAAAGTCCCTGCAGACCTGGAATTGGAAATGATGGTAGGAGAGGAACTGCCCACAGTATTCTACGCGCAGGCCTTCTGCAGCAAGAACTCCCTGGCGAAATATCTGGCAAAGAAGCATAATGGGCTTTATGTTGAAGTTGATGACGTTCTTGATAATTCTGTTAAAAGTAAGATAGAAGCCTATCTTTTACTAAATAAATAAAAATAGGGACAGTGACCTCTTTTCTTTTAGGGTGGTGAAGAATATGTTTCTAGGCGATGTGGGAACCAGTTACACTAAAATATTGGACACGGAAAAAGATGACTATAGAGTTATTAAGACTCTTGAGGTGCTCAAGAGTGACATAAGATTCGATGTAGCCTGCGGGCATAACGCAAGATTGAAAGCAGATAGAGTAGTTAACGAATTGGTTGCTCTGGAAAAAGGTAGCCGGAGAATAATTGGAAACGGAAGCTTTCTCGTAGTAGATGTGGGAAGCAGAGACATCAAGTATGTGAAAATGAAGAATAGCAAATACCAGGAGATGGATTGGAACGCTCTTTGCGGGGCAACATTAGGATTCTCCATTGAACTTCTGGAAAACCATTTTAATGTGAAGACATCGGAGCTTAAGAAAGCGTGTGAATCCCTGGGCGTGACTTGTGGAGTTTTAGGAATGGCCAAAATTTTCGATAAGATTGCCGAAGGGTGCGAAATAAATAGTGTTCTGGCAAGCTTTGTTAAAGGGATAGCCGAGAATGTCTACAGATTCATAGATGAGCCGGATTTTTTCTATTTAAGTGGTGGATTATGTAACAACACTCTATTTATCAAGAGTTTCGATTGCCATGTCAAGCCCCTTGGAAGATTTATTCTCCTGGAAGGATTGAGAGAGTTTGAGGATACTGGAGCTTGATAGCATGCGTTTTGGATTCCATATCTGGATTGCTGAAGGATTCTCTAAGGTGCCTGAACTGGCAAAGAAGAAAAGAGCCAGGACCATCCAATTCTTTTCTCATAATCCCAGGGGATGGGAAGTTTCTTACTTGCCGCAGGAGGAAGTCAAGAAATTTAGAGAAGGGGTGGAGGCACTGGACATTAGACCCTTATTTCTCCATATGCCTTATCTGGCGAACTTGGCCTCTTCCAATCAGAATTTCTATCCCAGATCAATCGGGGTATTGAGTTCGGAGCTGGAGAGAGCAGAAATCCTTGGTGCCTCATTTCTAATTACCCATATGGGAAGTTGCGGGGATGCAAGTGAGAATGAATCAATAGAAAGACTGATTAAGGCGATAAACTATTCCCTACACAAAGTCCGAAACAAAGTAACTGTGGTTATCGAAAATACGGCTGGACAGGGCAGGCAGATTGGATATAAATTTTCACAGATTAAGACTGTTATTGATGGAATACAAAATAGAGAAAGAATTGGGGTCTGCCTGGATACAGCACATGCTTTTGAATCGGGTTATGACCTTTCAAAGAGAGACGGTCTGGAAAGGACCTTAGGAGAATTTGAGAGACTAATTGGATTGGATAGACTGAAACTCCTTCATCTTAACGATTCTAAGACTCCTCTTGGTTCCCGGGTAGATAGACACTGGCATATTGGCGAGGGATACATAGGCAGCGAAGGATTTAGAAATATTGTGAACCACCCAAAACTACTTCATCTTCCTGGAATTATGGAAACACCACACAAGAGCGAAGAAGATGATATGAGAAATATGGAGAAAATTGAAAGTCTTGTATACCCCTCACCCCTGGCCGTTAAGCCCAGAATGAGCAGGCGGCACGGGCAGGCCTAACCCTCTCCCCAGAGGGCAGAGGA